>JBGTNW010000269.1:0-24947 GCA_041742865.1 Phormidesmis sp. | reverse complement strand
TCATGAGCACCGCAGACTATATGGAATACGGTCAAGTCATTGAGCGCACCAAGTCGATGATTCGTGATCCGGGAGCGCAGCGGTTGGCAGGCTCGAGAAACCTTCAAATTCTCGATATCACCTGGGAAGACACAGGCCGTTACGACAACTCTAGCGTCGGCCCCAATATCAGCGATATGACCATTCAAGTAGAGCACAAAGACCCAAGATCCGGGCAAGCTCAGCTTCACCTCATGCCCGTCATTCGCTATCCCAACTTCTCTGATCAAACCGCTGACGTGCCGATGCAGCGCCTTTCTGTGCTCACTGGTAACGAAAAAGGTGAAGCGGTAGAGCCCACTCTGCTGGCCAATGTGTTGGCAGATCTGCGCACTTACCTGACTAAGCCTGATTCTTGGACAGGCCGTAACCGTTCGCTATTAGCCGAGCGCGACGCTCACGTTTTAGTCAGCGCTCAAGCTGCCTTTTTACCCATTCCAGCGGGCGGCGAAGCAACGTTCAATCCTGTTTTATTTAACTATCAGTCTTATCCCGGCGATCCGGCGGTGCTCACGCTACTAGCGACCCGCGAAGGTACAAGCGCGACCGTTATCGACAATCAACGCGATGGCTTTGCCGCTGGACGCACCTGGGGTCAGCGATTATTTTTTAATAAAAATGGCGATCGCGCGAGCCTAACCGGGAAACGCATTACCGACTTTCGCACCGCACAGAGTGAGCAATCTAGCGGCGATTCTACTACGCTACCACCCGTAGAAGTCAGTGCTGAAGAAGGGCTCAATATGGTCATGCTGATTCAAGTGCCGCTGAAGCAAAAATCCTCATTTGCTAATAATTTTGGTGGCGTTGCCGGAGATTCTGCTGAAGCGATGATGGCCCCGACTGCCTCTGCCCCTATGGCTCTCCTCCGTAGCGATGTCGAAGCCGCTGTGATTGGCCACGGCGCAACCGAAGGCCCTTTTACTGAAATCGACAATCTCGACATTGAGCGCGATCCTAATTTTCCAATTCGCGTCACCGTGCAGTTTTATAAAGCGACGAGCAATGGAATCGTGTCAGATGAAGATATGGCTGAAATTGATGAACAAATTAAGCGCATTTACGAGGATGCTGACTACGTTGGCAGCCTCGTCACCGATGGCAGAACCGGTCGCCCGACAGAGTATGTCGGCGAACACAGCGAACCAGATGATTGGTGGGAAACCTTTTGGCAGCACAGTCAAAACCGTTTGAACTTGTCGAGAGCAGAAGCATTAGATCTGCTCAGACGCTTACGCGGACAAAACTAAAGCCGAACTAAAGCCGAACACATTCCTGCCGATGACGCTTTTGGGAACTATACAGACATCTCCCGCTCATCGCTGTTAAGCTTTTTCTCCCATGCGCCATTTCTACGCAAGGCTGGCTCACTCCATGACTCGCGCCGTAGCCCGCACCTGCATCAAAGGCGGCCTCGTGCTGGCAGCGCTAGTCGGCGGATTGCCCATAGGAGGAAGTGAAGCATTAGCGGATGTTATTCCTCAAGTTGGTGCTGGTGCAGTCACAGCGACCTCAGTCGCTAACGGCACTGACGAACAATTTACGATCAGCGGCGGGCAGCGCTCTAGCGACGGTGCCAATCAATTTTATCGCTTTGATCAATTCAACTTACAAAGCAATCAAACGGCTACCTTCATTACTGTGCCTGAGGTTCAAAATATTTTGGGCCAAATTAGTGGCGGCGCTTCTCAAATTAATGGCTTAGTTCAAGTTCTAGGTGGCGCTGCCGATCTCTATTTGATCAATCCATCAGGCATTTTGTTTGGGCCACACGCGCAGCTCAATTTAGCTGGCAGCTTTACCGCCACCACTGCAACCGACATTGGCTTTGGCGACGCTTGGCTCAGCTCGCTCACAGGCGCTAGCGAACCGATAAATTACGGCGCTTTTACGGGTAATCCCAGCGCATTTAGGTTGACAACAACTGGATCGATAGTTAATTTGGGCAATTTAGCCGTTGGCAAAAATCAAATGCTCTCGCTGATAGGCGGCACTATTGTCAATACCGGAAGCCTTTCAGCGCCTGGCGGCACCGTGATGCTGACAGCGGTTGAAAACAATACGCTTGTGCGAATTAATCAAGGTAATCAGTTGCTTTCTTTAGAAGTGGCCTTGCCTGAGAGCCTCGCAATCAGTGCGGGGGATAATTCTGCGCTGAATACCGGAAAAATATCACCGCAAACATTAGGTGAACTGCTCACAGGTGGCGCGGTAGAAAGTGCTGATGGCCTATTTATTGAGGCTGATGGAACGGTGCGCTTGGGTCGATTAGGCCCAATTATTCCTGAAAATGCAGGCAGCGTAATTGTTGCTGCCAACGAAGCTAACGCTAGCTCTGGGCAAATTTCTGCGGCTAATGACGCCGGAGTAGGCGGAGACATTAACGTTTTGGGGACTCAAGTTGGCCTATTCGGCAGTACGCTAAACGTGTCGGGGCGTGAAGGTGGCGGCACTTTGCGTGTGGGCGGCGACTACCGAGGCGGTCCTGTCGTGCCGACTGCTCGTCAAACTTATGTCGATGCTGCCTCTGTGCTGAGGGCCGATGCGCTAGAAACAGGTAACGGGGGTCAGGTATATGTTTGGTCAGATGATCTGACGCAGTTTTACGGTCATTTGAGTGCTCAAGGTCAAGATGCTGGTGGCTTTGCTGAAATTTCGGCCAAACAAAGCCTTGTTTATCGAGGCACGGTCGATCTAAATGCGCCGCAAGGAACGCCAGGGCATCTGCTACTGGATCCTTTTAGCATTAGAATTGTCAATGGTTCTGCAGGCGGGGCACTACTCACTGATCCCTTTAGTCTGGTAGCCAATAATTCTATTGGTGGCCAATACTCTCTTCTCTATGAAGAAGATCTCGAAAAGCTGAGCAGCGTTACGCTAGAGGCTTGGCTTGATATTGTTGTTGACGATTTAGATGACAAGGTGCTGACGTTTCAGCCTGGTGGCAATATTAGATTTGTCGCAGATTCAAACAATAATGGCACCGGCAGTTTCAGGATGAATGCTAGCAACACCTTGCGATCTATTGGTGGCAATATCAGCATTGTTGGCGGTTCGCAAACCATCAACAATAGTTCTGGAATCACGGTTGGAGATATTGATGCCGGTTTATCTAGCGGTCAAATCACAGGCGGGACTATTCGTTTAAATAGTGAAAGTCAAATTACAGCGGGAGCACTGAGCGGAAATACTATTGAGCTAAGGGCCGCCGACAACATTCAGGTAGGGGCCATCAATGCCAAAGATATTAGCTTGCTTAGCAATGGGATTCAACTCGCGGGGGGAACAGGTTCTGTTACGGCTGAGACGCTGGCGATCGCTCCCATAAACAACAACGCCAATATTAATCTGGGCTCAGCGGTAGCTCAAAGCGGTGCCTTGAATTTGTCGGTTACTGATTTAGCTGCGCTGAACAGTAGCCTTCAGCAAATTACAATTGGGCGACCCGCCTGGCGGGGTGCGCTGACGCTATCGGCGGTGATCGCCGATGGCAGTGCCAATCCATTTTTAAGCCCGGTCACAATCCTTGGGGCTGAATCAGCAAGGATAATTGGCCCCAATCTACCCGTTACTTGGAATATCACCGGCAGAAATCAAGGCAATTTGTCTGAGTATGGTCAGCTATCGTTTTCAGGAATCGGCAATATTGTGGGTGGCAGCGGCCCTAACACCTTTGTCTTTAAAGATAATACGGCTCACATTAGCCAAACAATTGTCGGCGGTAGTGGCGATTTGGCGCTGATTGGCGATGATATCGAGCTGCCTAATACCCTGAGCGGTTCTGGCAACCTTCTTATTCGTCCTCAAAACACTCAAGCCGCGATTCAGCTAGGCGGCTCAGATCAAGGTGAAATCAACAAGCTTACGCTCACTAATAGTGAGATCAACAGCCTTCAAGCGGGCTTTCAATCAATTCAAATTGGAGATGAGAACACAGGGCCAATTACGTTGAACAATAGTTTAAGCTTTAGAAATCCGCTGGTGTTGCGATCAGGCGCTGCTATCAATACCCAAAACCACAAGCTGACTGGCGTAGACAACGCGAGTATAACGCTCATTGCTGGGGGCGATATTACTGCTGACATGATTGCGACTGCTGGCCAAGGCATTACGCTTACTAGCCCTGGCAATATTACCGTGGCGCGATTAGATGCACGCACCTCAGGGCCAAACGGAAATAATTCGGGCGCAGACATTACGGTTACAGCTTCAGAGCATTTTCGCGCCACCGATAGCATTTTGCGCAATGGCATAGCGACAAGCGTTGAAACCTCACTAGGCGGCAAAATCACAATTCAGCATGGCGGTAATGGCGTAGTCCCCTTTACAATTGGTCGCGCTACGCCCAACGGTACGGCAGGCCAAATCACCGATCAAACAACTTTTTTGAATGGTCTCGATCTCTTTAATAGCTACGCTGAAGGCAATATTCAAATTTTGACCCAAGCAGTGGGAGCGCCTCCAGTTTCTCCATTTCCACCCACTCCTCCAGTTCCGCCTACTCCTCCAGTTCCTCAAAAGCCAACTGGGCCTAATTCACCCGCGGATCTTGCCGCTCCTATTTTAGACAATGGCACTCACAGCAGTGGTCTGAGCGTTGTGTTAGCTAATTCAGAATCCGCTACCGCGGCTGAAATTTTTAGCAAAATTGAATCTACTACCAGCAGCCAATTTGAGTCGTATTTAGCGCTTTCCAATCCACCCGCTACCACCGCTACATTAGATGAGGTGCAGCGCACCCTACGCACTGTTGCCCGCAATACTCGCATTCAGCCTGCTCTGCTGTATGTCTACTTTGTTCCAGATGCAGCAACGGTTAATACTCAAGCCAGTGCGTCTCCTCGACCTGACGATCAGCTAGAAGTTATGCTGATTATGTCTAATGGAGAACCCATTCGCAAGCGGCAGTGGGGCGTGACGCGCCAGCAAGTAGAGTCAGTTGCCGCCGACTTTCGTAACCAAGTGACTAGTCAGTTTTCCCGCCCTAGCCAGTATTTGCCGCCCGCTCAGCAGCTTTATCGCTGGTTGATTTCACCGCTAGAAGAGACATTGCAACAGCAAGATATTAGTAGCTTAGGCTTTATTATAGACAACGGCCTTAGAACCATTCCTTTATCAGCACTTTACAGTGGCGATCAGTTTTTGATTGAGCGCTATAGTCTGGGCCTCTTGCCTACTTTTAGTCTGACAGATTTTAAAACAATCGGGGGGCATACAGCTAATGCGGGGCGTCAGGTACTGGCTATGGGCGCTTCTAACTTTGTTAATCAGCCTCCTCTACCGGCTGTAGAAGCAGAGCTTTCGTACATTTCTGAAAATCTGTGGCTAGGCGACGCTTTTTTAAATGAAAGCTTTACGTTGCAAAATCTCAGGCAACAGTTGCTCAGTGAGCGATATAGCGTTGTTCACTTAGCAACTCATGCCACTTTTGAAGGCGGTAGTTCTGACAACTCATACATACAGTTCTGGGATGAACGATTGAGCCTTGATCAACTCAAAGACTTAAATCTCAAAGACACAGGTGTTGATCTAATCATTCTGAGTGCCTGCAACACTGCTTTAGGCGATCCTGGTTCGGAATACGGCTTTGCTGGCCTTGCAGTGAGCGCTGGCTCTCAAGCGGCGATCGCTAGCCTGTGGCCAGTCAGTGATGAAGGGACGCTAGGCTTTATGACACAATTTTATACGCAGTTTGCTAACGCTCAAAGCCGATCAGAAGGGATTAGACAAGCCCAAATCGCAATGTTGCAAGGCCAAATCGGCATTAGCGATGGTCAAATCTATGGCCCTAATAATGAAGTTCTAGCGGTTATTGCTGAGCTAAGCGAGAGCGGAGCTTGGCCGTTCTCGCATCCGTTTTACTGGTCAGCTTTTACGATGATTGGCAATCCGTGGTGAAGCTGTCCTATGTGTGGCGCAAATTACGCCTGAGGCAATTTGCCTTGGCTCTCAGCGAGGTAGTGACCGAAAGTAGTGCTTAAAAACGAGAGCGCAATGGGCCCGACGATAAAGCCAACCGGCCCATAGACATGAAATCCAGGAACTAGCACGGCTGCTAGCCAAAAGCAAAAGCCATTGACTACTAGCGAAAATAGCCCAAAGGTGACAACGGTCAACGGCAATGACAGCAACCCAATGACCGGCTTAATGATGGCATTAACCACTCCGATAGAAACTGCGGCAAACAGTGAAGTGGTAACAGTATCAATAACAACGCCCGGTAAGAGCCAGTCTAGAATGAGCAAGCTCACCGCAGTGACCAAGGCAGGCAGTAATATTCCCAACATTTGTAAGCTCCTATTTACTTATTTTTCGTGTAGCGACACAACTTTATTCGTTACTTCGAGTACTGACATCTTCACAGGGGCAGATTTACAGAAGCAGAGCCGCAGGAGCAGATTTACAGGAATACAGGAAGTGCGCGCTGGTGCGGTGGGATGACTCAACAGCCATTCTTTCTAAGTGCCGACAGCGTTGTAGAGCAGCGCTTAGCGCATTTAAAAGACTGCTTTGATCGGTTGAAATAAGCTGCCTGTGCTTGCTTTTAACGAAGCTTACTTTCTAGACAAACTTGTCGATTATCCAAATCAGCAGTGCGATTAAGACACCCCTATGCGTGAACGCAGAAGCGCCTATTTCGGCTTTCTTTCGATAGCTTCTGTTCACTGTATGATGAAGTAACCTGCTCTCGAATCAGAAATTCTTTAGACTTTTAGTGACTTAGCTGCTCTTTAGCCCAAGCTTGATGTTTCACGATCTGCTTGCCATCCAAAATAAAGCCCTTGTCTTACAGTTTTACAAATCATTTGACAACCGCCGCTTATCTGAAGCCTTAAAGCTCCTTTCACCTGACTTAATTGCTCACATGGCGGGAATAGATAAGCCTTTAAGCTTGGCTGAATTTGACCGCATCGGCACTGAGGTATACAACGCCTTTCCAGATGGGCGGCATGAGTTTAGCCAGGTTATTGCCCATCGAGATACGGTGACCACTAGCGGCTTTTTTATCGGTACTCACTTGGGACCGTTTCAGGGTTTACCCCCAACGGGCAAAGTTATTCGCTTTGCGGTGATCCACATTGATCGGGTGAGCTATGGCAAAATTATCGAGCATTGGGGCCAAGGCGATCGCCTGTCGCTAGTACAGCAGTTAGGCGTAACGCTAGTTCCTGGCCCCGGTGTGTTGATAAAACAAGGGCTCCAGGCAAGTCGGCATGTGCAGCAAGAAATCTTTGAGCGATTGCAGGCGATCGCTCAGCCCGATTACTATCCTCAATCCCACTCAACCTCACCAAACTCTCATAACTGCCTTTGAACAGCTTTTGCTACGAAGTTTTTATTGCCCTCTCTAGCGCTCACGTCTCGCGTCAAGTCAGATTTTACCAGGCGTTATTTGTCATTGAGCCGACCTCTAGCAGTTCGACCTATGCAGAATTTCGACTGCCGGGACTACGGCTAGCAATCTTTACCCCTAAAACGGAGAACGCGGCTGAATTTGCCGCAACTAGCAGCGGGCCAATGAGTTTGTGTTTAGAAGTGAGTGATTTGGCAGGGATGATCGCTCATCTCACTAGCCTAGGCTATCCCGTTGCAGGTGGCATTATGCACACATCTCACGGACAAGAAATCTACGCTTACGACCCCGACGGCAATCGGCTTATTTTGCATCAGCGCTGAGATCAGGTCTGATTTCAGCGCTCACGACCTGGCTCGAACGATGCTTCATCGCAGCTTGGCGAAAGCCCAAAACCACCAATATATTAGAGAGCGTCAAAAAAAATTCAGCGCTGCCGTGTAGCCAATCGACATTCGCTAACTCCTCGCCGTAAGCTTGCTTTGCGTACAGTCCGGCAGGAATGGTTACCGCCACAAAAACTAGCAACACATAAAAGCCAATCAGCGCCAATCGCGGCGTTTGCTGGCACCGGCTCAAAAACCACAAAAAGCCCAGGTAAGGAAACAGCGACAGCGCAAACAGAGATTCTTTACTCATTCGTCAGCACCGGTTTGGGAAGCTTTACTGGGCGGCTGAGAAGCGTGCTGATGGATCGAGTCGCTTAAGTTAGTCAAATTAGTAGTCAAATCAGATCGCTTCGACTGTCGCCAAATCCACCAGGCTGCCGCGCAAACCGTACAGTTGCCCACCACCGTCATCGCAGCTTGCAGGGTAACGAGCCAATTGAGGGCGATCGCATTGTCAAAAAAATGCCAAGTGCAGGCACACATTGCACTCACTAGCGCAGGTAACATGCCAAAAGAGAGCGATCGCCAGGCCAGATAGCCGCTCGCCTCAGCGTAGCGCCACACAAACCAAATCGCGGCAATCCACTCCACCACGCTAGAGACATGAACCATCCAAGTGGGAATCGAAAGCACATGCATAAGCTTATTAAACCGCTGTTCATTAAATCAGGTGTCGGCGTTCTTCTGTATTCTAGAGAGCTATGGGAAGCTGCTGACAAAATAGTCAGAAAATTATGCGGGCGGTGCTGTGTGGCTACTACGGAATGGGAAATGGCGGCGATGAGGCTCTATTGGCCGCGCTGCTGCAAATGATGCCTGATCAGATCACCCCGATTGTGCTGTCGGGCAATCCGGCAGAAACGCGCGATCGCCACCAAGTAGAAGCCATTCCGCGCAAATCTTTGAGCGCCGTTGTCGCCGCCTTACAGCGCTCAGACGCCTTTATCTGGGGCGGCGGTAGCCTCATGCAAGATGCCAGCAGCGCCCTCAATCCGGTGTACTACGGCGGGCTCATGTTACTCGCCCAGGCGATGGGCCTCAAAACCATTGCCTGGGCGCAGGGCATCGGCCCTTTGAGCCAGCCTTTTAGTCGGTGGCTCACTCGCACCGCACTGGCGAACTGTGTGCAGGTGAGTGTACGCGATCGCAACTCCGAAGCCTTATTACGCCAATGGCAACGCCCCTGCCTGTTAGCGCCTGATCCCGTCTGGGGCCTAGCACCCGAACCTGTAGACGGCCTTTGGAACTTCCCCGCTCCTCGCGTCGCGATCGCCCTTCGGCCTCACAAACATCTCACTCAGCCAAAGTTAGAAAGCTTTGCCCAAGCGCTGGCCAACTTTCAGAAGGCCACCGGGGTTTTCGTATTGTTGGTGCCCTTTCAGCCCACTAAAGATTTAGCAATCGCCCAATTCCTTGCCGACTATCTCACCGAGCAAAACAGCGGCCACCACCATCTCTACCACCTCACCCAGCCGCAGCAGCTCAAAGGTCTATTTCGAGGCGTAGAAATGACAATTGGAATGCGCTTTCACGCCCTCGTCATGGCCGCTGCCGAGGGCTGTCGTAGCTTTGCGATTAGCTATGATCCTAAAGTTGATGCGATCGCTCATGACCTCGACCTCTCCGGCTGGACGCTCTCTCCGGCTCCTTCACTCCCTTCTTCCCCGCTCCGGTTGCCCTCCTTTCCCACCGATTCTCAGACCCTATGCAAAACCTGGCTCGACTTCTACGCCAACGGCGAAGCCCTCAGCCCCGACCAAATTCAGTCCCAAGTAGATCGCGCCTTTATGCATCAAGATCTTTTGGCTACAGCGCTGCTGGACTGAGCATGGCCTGAGAATGGTTACAAGTTACTACAAATATACAAATATCCGGATGCCAGTAGCAGAGACAGAAAAGCTCACTGTGATTAGGCGATCGCCTTCAAAGACAAAATTTTTAGATGTTTTAAGCTTGAATCAACCGTAATTGGTATTTCTGTGCTACTACTTTAGGGAGTCTTTTAATAGTTTTTAAGCTTCGACAAAATAAAGCTATATTTCCACCTGTATTCCTATATAGCTGGCTCACACAAGTTTCCATTAATAAGCGTTTAAAAGCCTACGCCTATCTCCTTATAATCTGTCTTACTTTCCTGTCTGCGATTTTTATATAGCTATGAGCGAAAATCAGTTGCCGCGAACTTCGTCCGACGCCTCCACACCTGATCGTCAAAACAGGACTGAACACAACATCTCTCCTGAAATCAGCCCTTCTGATATCGGCAGTCCTAACTCTTCTCAACTTGACAGCGAAGAAGGCTGGGAAAGCGTTGATCTACCGGGGACGCTGAATTTTACTCCCGCCACTACCGAAGGCATTCTGACCAACCCACCCGCCGATGCTCAGGAAGTACCTTTAAGCGCTCAGCGAGAAGATGAGCTCCTCACCCTCATTCACGATCTAAACGAGTGCAACGATGTTTTACTAGCGCGGATTTCGCAGCTAGAAAGTGCCCTAGCAACGTCGCAGGCGGTGCTAGAGACTGAAGCTGAAAAGGCTAAATTTGCCCAAAACCGATTAGTGCAACAAGTTTCTGCCGAGCAGGTTTCGGCTCAGCAGCTGTCGCACACTGCCCAGCAGCAAGTCGCCCAGCTCGTCGATCAATTAGATCGCGCTGAACGGTCACTTAGCCGTCAAGCCCTTATTAACGAAAACCTGAAAACAGAGCTAAATAACGCCCAAGAGCGGATTGTACAGCTAGAAAAAGAATCTGCACTGACCTTGCAGCAACATGCTGATGCCGCAGAAGCTCAGCGCAAAGCAGAAGCCATCAGTCGAGACTTGCAATCGCGCCTTCAGCGTCAGCAGCGCTACACGCTACAGTTCAAAGCGGCCCTTGAAAAATCGCTTACCGTCAGTGCCGCCCGCTCAACACCTGCCCAAGCCGACCTATCTGGGGCTGCAACGCTGGCGGACAAAGCGGCTTCAGAGCCCGTGCCGATGCCCAAAGCTCAGCGCATAATGCCTTGGGCCTTGGGCACGACCACAGCTTTCACCGGAATTGATCCTCATTTAGAAACCCTCATTCGCGGCACCGAGCAACCGGCTTATCCAAGTCACAGTTCGAGTCACCCTCTAGGTTCTAACCCAGCCGCTGTAAATGAATTAGAAAATGAATTAGAAGCTGAGGCTGAACTCTGGCAAGATTTAGAGCGAGTGATGAGCACTGAGGAAGAAACGCCTTCTAAAACGATTCTGGAACTGCCTGCAAAAATTGCTGAGTCTTTTGCAACCGCATCAAAAGAGCCCTCTAAAACGATCTCCTCAGCCAAACCCGTAACCCCGACTGCAACGGTCGAGTTTACGGAGCCCTCACCCTGGGGAAAGCCACTGCCTGAAACAGCTAGAAAATCAAAAGAAGCCCCTAAAATTACCGCCGAAACGTTCGCTGAAACGACAGAGGCTGAAACGATAGAGGCTGAAACGACAGAGAAAGCCAATTCTACAGGTACTTCACCGGTTATGAAGGAATGGCGATCACCTAAAAGACTCACCTCTCTTTCAGCTGTTCAGCTCCCTACTTTTGAAAAAGTCAAAGCAGGGAGTTTCAGGCGCTAGATCAAAAGATCGGCTACTGAAAAAGCCATTGAAAGAGCAACCTACGAAACCCTTCTATTACTGCAAAAGATTAGGATCAATGTAAAGAATCGCTGTCGCCCATCGCCATTTGTACAATCACAGGTTTACCCCCTTCCTGGTGGTACCTATTGGCCCACTGGCTAATCAGCTGATCTAGCTCATCAAAGGCCGCTTCGCGCTGTTCGCCCGGAATATTTAGCTCTTCTAAGATTCGGCGAGTTCCCTGCTGTTCCCCGGCCCACTCACGCATGAGGCGAAAATAACGGGCGGTATCTGCCATCATCGTGTAAGTCCGCTCTTCTTCACCTACAGGCGAATAAGACGCTCGCGTCAGCGCATAAAAGGGCATTCCACCAATAGGTGAATCTATTCTCGCAACCGTACCGGCGTAGATCAATCGACGTCGAATATGCTCAGCTAACGCGTCGCTTAAGATCATTTGCCGATCTTCGGGCAAAGATGATTGAGAGCGTGCATGGAGATAATCAACTAGCTCCATAAACTGAAAGCCAGTCAACAGCTGAGCATCGGGTAGCGATTCAGGCAAATCAGCAGATTTGAGCTTAGATTCTATCTGACGCTTCTCAATGGAGGTCAGACTATTGCCAGGGACTCGAAATTCACCGGGCTTCCAAGGATACTGCTTCAGCCAAACGTGCGGTAGCTGAATGAGATAGCCCGGTTCTTGGGAACCCAGCATTTTGAGCAACTTCCCTTCCGTTAGCGCGGCCTGCATCTCTTCGACAATAGCCTTGACTCGCTTCGGCTCAATGTGATGTAGGTGGCCAGTCATGCGTAGATTATTTTTTTGTTCTAAGTAAGTGCTGTAAATAGCACACTTAGCTGCTGTTGCTGCCGCGTCTAAAAACGCGCCATGGCGATGCCCTCCTGTGCACATTGCACTAAAGGCCAAATACATCATGATTTCATCAATGGCGCTGGGCTCTAGCTGCTTAACTAAATCGGTGTTGCTAGTCATTAGAACTCAACTAAGCGTAAAGGCTTAATGTATAGAATGCACGAAAAACGAATAAAAAAGCAAACCTTATGGCAATAACGGTAGCTCAGCGGTATTAATAACTACATCAGCACTACTTAGCTTAGACATATCCTCAAAGGATACTGTTTAAAGAATATTAGCCTAGCAGCATTTTACACTGAGATATTAGTCTGCGCTAATAAAACTGGTTTTCATTTAGCCTGCGGTTAATTTATGTCGGGCCCTACCGCTGCTTTCGCTAGACCTCACACGGTGCCTTGCATCCGGCAATGATCAGATCGCCCACTGCCTCGGTAAGAAATGTCGAATTTGTCAGCTTGTCAGTTTGACAGTGTTTTTGATAGCTCTTTTGACAATGTTTTCGATAGTTTCTAGCATTGTTCGGTTCATCGTTGAGGCGACCACTACCGCGATCAGCAATTACGCGATCAGTAGCTTTAGGATTTGCTCTGGCCGCCTCAAAAAGCTGCGACATCGGCTGTGAGGTCACGGTGATCGCAGCATAGCTAAAAGAAATACCATTGATAGCGCAAGCAGTGGCAATACAGCTACTGAGTAGGTAAGGATGAGAAGTCAGCATGATTGCTACAGTGGTTTCCAAGTCATTGTTCACTGTTACATGACTCTCATACAAAGTCAGGAAGTTATATATGAAGAGTTGATTTATTTATGACTTGAAAATTTGCTGGCAAAGTAGCCATTCTCCGGCCGCATTCCACGTACCTAGAACCTCAATTGACTGATTGTTTTTAAGCTTTAAAAAAGTTTCCGTAATCTCCGATTTGTCGGCGACTAAAGTGATGCACTTCGGCAGATTATGTACGGTGTTTTGATGAAGTTTGTATTGGTTTTTGTCGGTTGTGAAGAAGTGGCCAGAAAAGACGTTAGGGGCAGAAATTTTGTGGATGGAGGGGGAGAGTGAAGGATTGGGAGCCGAATGAAAGCTAGCGGCGTTGGGATGATGTGCGGTGAGCGGGTAGCGATGAGGATGCGTGAGATAGTGTTGTTGGAGGGTTTGCCAGTGGAGATGGGTAGGAGATGAGTTAAATAATGGAATGAGGGCGCTAGGGGCATCAGGTTCGGTAATTAGAGCGGTTTGAAGCGATCGCAGCTTTTTCCCATCAGCTAAGTCTCTCGGTTCACAGGTTTGCTCTATGCATAGGGCAGCGGCCATGCCTGCCGCTTGACCGATTCCTAGCACAACGGGCTGTAAGCGGGTTGCGCCGTTGGCAATGTGAGAGACTGAAATGTTTTTTTCGCAGGTGAGCAGGCCGTCTATAGCGTGGGGCACTAGGGCTCCGTAGGGGATGGTGAACGGCGTACCTGTCTGGCGACCGCCCCAACTAATAGCTTTAGGGGCAAGCGGCATGTCAAAGCCGGGATAGTGATGATCGTTGGGGTAATTGCCGAGGGCGATCGCACTGGTATGCCCTGCTGCCGTCATTGGCAAAGCCGCTGCTTGAGCGCCATTAACCGGTAAAATACTGCCCTCACAGACGGTGGTCAGTCCGATCAATCGGCGGCTTTCACGGTAATAGGGCATGAGGGCGAAGGCGCTATTGGTAGAAGATCCAGCTATCTGCGGAAACGTGCCTTCTGCAAGGCCGTAGCGTTGCCCTAGGTGAGTTTGAATGTAGCGGGCAAAAGATTGGCTGTGCCATTGGGCTGCTTGTTCGTATTGCGATCGCGCTGCTTCAGAGTCAACTAAGCGAGATAGCCCAACCCCATAGTCATTGCCCTGATGAGGCCAGTTAATCATGAAGCGATCGCCCGGTAGGCGGCCATAGTTGAGAAAGGCTTCACCAGCAGGCGTCTCGGCGTCGCCGTAATTGGCCCAAGCGCCTTCAAAGCAGGCATCAGGAGACTGCTGGGGCGGGGCTGCGATCTCAGGTGCGAAGGCTGCGCCGTAATCTTGCATAACAACGACCCAAGTAGGCGATTGGACGGGGTATTGCTGCGTGATAGCGTAGAGTGAATCGCTCGGGTCGGTCAGTGAAACCGGGGCGCTCGGCTCATTCCACAGATCGCGAGTCTCCCAGCCCCAGCGGTAGGGCACATTGCCTAAAGCTAGTAGATCGCCCAGTTCAGTGCCATCGAGAGTAATGGTTGCTTTTACGGTGAGGTCATCGAATTGGACGCCAGTGACGCGATCGCCTTGACGCAGTACTTCACGCGGCTTTTGCCCAGCGATCCAGTTCAAATTGGGTAAAGCCGCTACCCAGTCTGCAAAAATCTGTGCGCCCACCGCAGGATCATAGGTAAAAAAGCTGACCCAGCCGTTATCAAGTCCGCCGGGTTGCCGTTGCCGGAGCGCCTGCAAAAACGCGCCCCAAAGGCCGGTTTGAAACGCGGCTAGCTCGTTACCATCTGGGGCCGACACTCCAGCAGAGGTTAGCATTCCGCCTAGCCAAGGGTGTTCAGACACTAAAACAACGCTAATCCCTTGGGTCGCTCCGCGTCTAGCCGCCTGAATTGCTGCTGCACTGCCGCCTGTGCCACCACCGACGACCAAAATATCAGCGGTGATCAGATCCATCTCTATCTCGTCAAGTTTAAAAACTACTCAATCACACAATCACACCTAATTCGATCACATATGTCGATCAGGTATTCGATCACACATAAGGTGTCACATCTTCCCCACAGTCGTCAGCTAAGTAAGAAAGCGCCCGAAAGCGGAGGCCGACAAGCTGATCGTATAGCGGATTGAGTTTGCACATGGGCGGAATGTGGACGACTTTATGACCAAAGAGCGTAACATCTCGCTCAAACGGACACTGTGACGGCACTAGCTTACAGATAAATCTGGCCAGACGAGGATCTTCTACGCTGAGCTGATCGAGCCATTCGCGGGCGGGTTTGAGCGGATCTCGGCCCATAGAGGGCTGAGGTGGATGCAGAGAGCTAGGGATCGCAGGGGAAGAGCCTACAGATTCCAACGGTTTTGTCAGTTCTGTTAATGTGGACTGTAAAGACACCAGCGCCGCGGATTCTAGCGATAAAGCTTGAGCGAACGCCGTGATTTTTTCGTTTTCAGCCGTTGAGTAGACGCCATCTGCGATCGCCACCATCACCGCCATTCGCAAAAAATTCTGCGCCGCCGCATCATCCAGGTGAAGCTGCGCGGCCAGATCTTCCGGCTCTATGGGCGCTAGGGTTTCAAAGTCGGTGTTAGGGGCCAGTTCAGAAGTCACGATGGCCTGAATAGTCTCTTTTTCGGTGCGATCAAATTGGCCATCGGCCCAGGCAATGGTCAGCAAGCCGCGTAGCCAAACCTGAATTTGTGCGTGACTGTAGGGGGATGTAGAAGTAGCGGTGGTCATAGGTTTGACTAGTTTAGGCTTTTCGCTTAGGAGAAGGCTTCCAGTCTGAGCCGGTTTGGCCTGTGACGACCCAGAGCAGCGATCGCACGCCATCACGCACGCCTTTAATTAACGTTTCGGGTCGCTCAGGGCTTTGGCTAGTGTGAACGGCAACAGGCTTAAAGCGAATGCCCCGACTGCCCAACACAATTTGGGCCACAATACTGGCGCGGCGCATGTGGTAATCGGAGGTAATGAGGTATACCTCATCGACGTTACGAACTTGAAGCTGATCGACCAAGGTGGTGAAATTGGTTACCGTATCGACGGCCTGATAGTCCAAATACCACCGATTATCGGGTACTTTAGCTTCGTCAAATACCCACTGCGCATATTCAGGATTGCTGCCGGAAGACACCCAAATTTCGACATTGGGATGAGTATTGGCAAACTCTGCCGCAAACTGTTCGCGCTCTGGCGCACCGCCTAACACTAGGGCCACAGAGGGCTGCAAAAACTGCTGCTGATAGCGCAAGTAAAGGATGTTGATGGTGGGAAGGGCGATCACCAAAAAAAGTGCCCAGAGCTTCATCTGAGCGGTGGAAAAAGTCAGGGCTAGGCTTGAATTAGCCATGTCATTTTTAGACCGATGGCGAAGTTCGATCACTCTTTTGAGTTGCATGAAGCGGTGAGGGTTAAGCGTGCAGAATCAGAGTGAGCAATTTGGTGAGGATAATAAAGTTAGAAAGACGAGGCTAGAAGCCGATTTTGGATGTTCGGAGCATTCTTCATCAACTATCTTTTACTAATTGAATCATAAAGCAGTTTCTGATGAGACACAAAAATTTGATGCCAGCTTAATATTCTTTGAACGCATCTGATCATCTAATGATCATTAAAGTCTATTTAAGATCCCAACCCAACGCTAACGAAAAGTCAGCCCAACTAAAAAACAGCGGGCTGACCCAAATCTTTCATTTAAGCTTACCCACTGTATTACAACTACGGACTTAGTTAAATTATTGACAGCGGCTGTCAGACAACCGCTGTCAGATCGCGATGCCTACGCCTCAACAGCTTGTTTCTCGAAGGTTTCTTGGCGGTTTTTTTCAGTGTGACTTTCGGATCCAGGGGTTTTGACTTTAGCCAGCATAGCGCGAAGGCGATCGCCCTCAATGACCTCTTCTTCAAGCAGTAGCTGCGAAATTTCCTCTAGCAGATCACGGTTCTCGCTTAGCAACGCTAGCGCCCGCTGGTGAGCCGATTCAACAATGCTTTTAACCTCTGCGTCAATTGCTTTTGCCGTATCATCGCTCACTAAGCGGCGCGCATTCGGAGCCATGCCATTGTCTAGAAAGTTATTTTGCTTACCACGATCATAAGCGAGTGGCCCGAGTACCTCGCTCATGCCGTAGCTAGTCACCATTTGCTCGGCCACATCGGTAGCCCGCTGCAGGTCATTAGCTGCGCCTGTCGTAATCGAGCCGAAGACGACCTCTTCGGCTGAGCGTCCGCCCAGCATCGTAGCAATTTGCCCTTTTAGCTCAGCTTCATCGCGCAAAAAGCGATCTTCTGTCGGCAGTTGCAGGGTGTAGCCCAGTGCCGCCATGCCCCGAGGCACAATCGAAATTTTCTCCA
This sequence comes from Phormidesmis sp., assembly GCA_041742865.1. Taxonomy (GTDB): domain Bacteria; phylum Cyanobacteriota; class Cyanobacteriia; order Phormidesmidales; family Phormidesmidaceae; genus Phormidesmis. Next base: position 7,604 of record JBGTNW010000269.1, on the reverse strand, counting down.
CTTGATCAGAACCTGGCATCGCGGCTCCTACCAAGGCATGGCCGACTTCGTGATAGGCCACAATCTCTTTTTCCTTATCATTGAGCACGCGGCTGCGCTTTTCGAGGCCCGCAACTACTCGCTCAATTGCCTCAGCAAAATCTTGCTGCTCAACCGACTCGCGGTGACTGCGGGCAGCTAGCAAAGCGGATTCATTTACGAGGTTGGCCAAATCTGCACCAGCAAACCCTGGTGTACGGGTGGCTATAGCTTTCAAATCCACCCCACTTGAAAGCTTGACTTCCTTCGCATGGATATGCAAAATCGCTTCCCGCCCTTTGAGATCAGGGCGATCTACCAATACCTGTCGATCAAAGCGACCCGGACGCAGCAAAGCTGGATCTAGGGTTTCAGGTCGGTTCGTCGCGGCTAGCACAATAATGGTGGATTCACCTGCATTAAAGCCATCCATTTCAGCAAGCAGCTGATTGAGCGTTTGTTCGCGCTCGTCATTACCGCCATAAAAACCGCCAGACGAGCGAGATTTGCCAATCGCATCTAGCTCATCAATAAAAATGATGCAGGGCGCTTGCTGAGCTGCTTGCTCAAACAAATCGCGCACTCGTGAGGAGCCAACACCTACAAACATTTCAATAAACTCGGAGCCCGAGATGCTGAAGAAAGGCACACCCGCCTCACCTGCGACCGCTTTGGCTAGCAGAGTTTTGCCTGTTCCAGGTGGCCCGACTAGCAACACCCCCTTAGGAATGCGCGCGCCTAAGTCAGTAAAGCGCTTAGAATTTTGCAAAAAGTCTACAATTTCTACTAGCTCAGTTTTGGCTTCATCGACGCCCGCCACATCGCTAAACTTGATTTTGGTATCATTGTCTTCGACGTATATTTTGGCGCGGCTCTTGCCAATTGAAAAGACGCCGCCTTGACCGCTGCCTTGACCTCTCGCTAGCAGCAGCCGCCAAATGCCAACAAAAATCAGCGGTGGAATCACCCAGCCCAACAAGCTACCAAACCAGCCGTTGCCAGTGGGTGTTGCTGAAAATTCGACCCCATTCTCTTGTAACAACGTCGGCAAATTGAGATCAAATACAGGGGTCGTTTCATACACCGCGCCGCCCGGTTCGATTTGATAAAGAATTTGCTTTTCACCGACTCTCGCGTTGGTTACCTGATGGTCTTTGACTTGGCTGACGAAGGTACTGTAGGGAATTTTTTCAGCGGCTTGGCCAAAAGCTGGTGGCAAAAAGGTGCTAATAATCAGCACGGCACTAATCGCTAAAAAGATCCAGTTGGCCACTTTGCGTGGCTGTGGCTTATTCTGGGACTTTTTGTCTTTGATGGGCATTAGGGTTACTCGCTTTTCTATTGCAGACATGTGGTGAGCTAGTAGCCGTATCGTAACAATGCTAAAGAGGGTTAGCGATCGCACAGCAGGCGTAATATCCGTAATTTATACCGACCGTTCGGATACCACATCTTCATAGAGATCTACGAATGTACCGCTAAAATTCACACTTGTTAGCAAGAAGTTTTCTGTCTCAGGTGTATAGGATTCCAGTGTCCAAAGGCTTGGTTCGTCACCTATTTTGCTGCGTCGAAAACACTCAACGCGCTGATGGCGAGTGTTGATCAAAACATACTCTTCCAAGCTCTCTAATGTTTGATAGTCCATAAATTTATCGCCACGATCAAATGCTTCGGTCGATTTGAAGAGTACTTCTACAATCAGCTTGGGAAAGCGTTTGTAATCTGAATTTTCTTGGTCGCGAGGATCGCAGGTGACCATTACATCGGGGTAGTAAAAGCGGTTGCAACTGTCGATGGAGGCTTTCATATCAGAAATGTAGGCCCGACAGTTTAATTTACGGACATGATTGCGTAAAAGGGCTGCTAAATTCAGCGCAATCGTCACATGACTATCACTAACACCCGCCATCGCATAGGCTTTGCCGTCTATGTACTCATGCTTAACGGGGCTTTGAGCTTCTAGCTGGAAGTATTCATCTCTACTGAGATAGTTGGGTGAAGCAATCATCCGCAGTCGCTAACCTGTACAGTGCTAAAACAGTTTTCTCATTACAAGATCGCCAGATCTGCTTATTCATGAATTTTATCGTCGTCTAGGTTAGCTGATCCCTAAAAGTAACCGAAACTCCGATTAGCCTACTCCCCCAATTTGGCGGTTTCTGACTGACAAAGGCTGCTATTACTGGCTAAGCTCAATTTCTGAAGCAAGGCCATAAACAACTTCCTCAGGTGACTTTATCGGGGCGGCTGGGGGCTCTACGGAAGGCCAAGCGGTCTTGAGTTCTGCCAGATTCTGGGTGATAGTGGCGTGTGCTTGGGGGTTAGAGGCGCTCATCTCGGCTGAGATAGTTTGATATAGCTGTGAGAATGGCCGTCTTGATGGTGAGTGACGCGGACGCGATCGCTTGCTCTAGCCCGTAGTAATAGGAGCTGGAATTTACTGATGCAGCATCTAGCCAACAAAGGGAATGGCACTATTGAGTTAAGGTAGCCGCACCGTTAGCAGTTACCTCAAATTCTCGGATTGTTCGACCGTTCTCCTGCTTGATCTGTCCATAGTCAAAACCTTTCAACACAGCCACCGGATCGAAGGGGCTCTGGGCTGGTGGCTAATATTTCTGAGGCTGAGGTGGTTCTAGACTGTCACCTTCTGACAGTCTAGAACCGGCTGCGATGGAGGCCGCAGTTAGAACCAACTTACTGCTTCCCCAACCGGGAAGACGGCGGCGAGACACTGCTTTGACAAATCGCGCTGATCGATTGTGAGACATAGAGAGAGATGCTGGTTAAATCCAGTAGTAAATACTCTCTCGTCATAGTTAAGACTAACTACCATTAAAGGCTTGGTTTACGTCCAACTGCTGACGTGGCCAGCTACTGCACATTCACGCTCTAGCAAAACCTGTATGCGCTCCAACAGCAAATCGATATCAAACGGCTTGTGAACTAATCCATCAGCTCCAAGTTCAAGCCCTTGTCTTTCACTGAGCTGCTCATGGGCTGTCACCAGCAAAATTGGAATGTAGGGCAAACTTGGGTCTTGGCGAATTTTGCGGGTGACCTCATAGCCATTCATTCCTGGCATCATCACATCCAGCAAAATTAGATCAGGTGGAGATTGTCGAATAGCTTCGATGGCAGATTGACCGCTTTCTGCACAGCTAATCTGATAGTTGGGCTTATCGCCTAAGACGGCTTCCAGCAGAAATAAATTATCTGGCGTATCATCAACAGCTAGTATTTTTCGATTCTCAGGGTTTTTCATGGCTTCTTAGTGCTCTCGCGAATAGCGCTTGCAAAAATAGCGGTATGTTGCGCGTTTGTTACACGAGTTTAGTCAGTAACTGGCAAGATAGTACTCCCACTAGCGATAGAGGAAAGCTTAAAAAATATGAGATCTTTAACTAGATCTGTTTTTTGCGTATGCCGCTGCAGCCAACGGAGAGTGGCCTTTAAGGTCTCTAAAGTATTTTCCTTAAAGCGTTTTGCCTTGAATAGACATATCCAATAGCTGCATGGGGTGCAGTAGTGAGATCGGTTTTCCCTGCTTTGCCAAGGACTGTTGAATTTGTAAAGAACAACCGGGATTAGACGACGCAATCAGGGCCGCGCCTGTGTTGAGTAAATTAGTCACCTTCATATCGCCAAGCGCTTCAGCGATTTCGGGCTGAAGCATGTTGTATACGCCAGCGCTGCCGCAGCAAAGCGCCGCGTCGAGCGGTTCTCGCAGCGTCAGCCCTGGAATTTGCTGCAATAGTTCGCGCGGCTGGCGGCTAATTTTTTGACCATGGAGTAGGTGGCAGGCATCTTGATACACCGTTACCAAAGGCTCGGCTTGCAATGGATGCAGCTTGGCAGTGAGCTTGACGTCTGCTAAAAATTCTTGCACGTCGCGCACCTTCGCAGCAAAAGCCTGCGCCCGCTCAGCGTAGTCAGGATCATCGGCTAATATGTGGCCGTAGTCTTTGAGCGTGTGGCCGCAGCCTGCGGCGTTGATAATCACGTAGTCTACGGCGGTTTCTGCAAAGCTGTCGATCATCTGGCGGGCGAGGGCTTGAGCTTGGGCGCTTTGGCCTTGGTGCTCAGGCAAAGCTGAGCAGCAGCCTTGAGATTTGGGTACGACAATTTCGCAGCCGTTGGCACTGAGCACGCGAGCGGTTGCTTCATTGACGCCGGTAAAGAAAACTCGCTGCACGCAGCCTAAAATCAGGCCGACTCGATAGCGCTGGGGGCCTTGGGCTGGAATGAGCTCTGGCAGGTTGTCGGCAAAGCAGCTAAGCGTGACTGGCGGCAAAAGCGATTCCATGGCCGCTAGCTGGGGTGAAAACCGCTTGAGGAGGCCGCTAGACTGGATCAGCCTGGAGAGGCCGAGCCTTTGATACAGCGCTAAAGGTGTCAGCAGTAGACGAATGCGATCTGGATAAGGGAAGAGGGAAAAAATGAGCTGACGGATGGCTTTTTGCGGCAAGCTGCGCGGGTGGTTGCGCTGAATTTGGGGGCGGACGCTGGCAATTAGCTGATCGTATTGCACACCGGAAGGGCAGGCGGTGGTGCAGGCCAAGCAGCCCAAGCAGGTGTCAAAGTGCTGCACGGAGGCAGCAGAAAGGGGCGCTTCGCCTTTATTGATAGCGTCCATGAGGTAAATGCGACCCCGAGGGGAGTCATTTTCTTTGCCGATGACGCGATAGCTAGGGCAAGTGGGCAGACAAAAGCCACAGTGAACGCAGGCATCGAGTAAAGACTGGGCGGGTGGACGAGTGGCATCGAAGCCTGGTTCTTCGGGCAGATCGGTGATTGATGTCGAGAAACTGGTGTCTAGTTTGAGCGGACGGCTCGAAGGTGTGGTGGTGCGGGTCATGGCTCTGGTTTCTAGCAAAGTTCTCGTTGCTTTAGCTTAGCGTGTGCTGCGATCGCGATTGATTTTTGTCGGCGATTTGCGGAATCTGATTAAACCCTTTTTGTCGCCTCTTGAACGAGGGTGATTCAAATGCTAGAATCACCTATTGATAATGTTTTCAGCGATTGTTTGAGCAATTTATTTAATTTTTCAAGAAGCTGCTGACTAAAATTATGAATCACTTTGCGGTGTTGATTCGGCTATTACGCGATCGCCGTCAGGTTTAGAGGACGTGCGCAAAGGCATCAAGCTAGAAACTAAAATTGCCTCCCTGCTGGTTGCTAGCAGCTTTTCCTTCTCTATATCTTTCTCTATATCTATTTACGGTGCGATCATCGATGCTTACAGCGGCGGTCTGCAAATTCTCTCATCGGCGATTAAGCTACCGGCGCTTTGTCGAGCCCTGTACAATTTTTCATTTTTCCGGGAAAACGCCCTTAAATCCCTACACTTAACGCGGTTAGAGCATTTTCGCTGTCTTAGACCACGGATTTTTCACACTAATTTCCTGGAAACTCAAATTTTATTTGGCCAGATTAAACTTCTTTCATAGAGTAAAGTCCAAAGCCAGAACCCAAAGCCAGAAAGAAAATTCGGGCTTTTGGGTATCTAAGAATGCCACTTGTACAGGGATCGCCGTGTAGCCCATCATTATGATCAATATCTACCACGACGATCATCGAGATCTCTAGGCCCCGTTCGGCTCGACTGGCTTTGCCGTTGTAAAAGCAGTCTAGCCCGTAGGTGGCTTTGCTACTTTTCGGCACGAACGAGGCATCTATCACACCTACTTGAAACCGTTCTAGCGCGATCGCCTCGGGATCAACGCCCGGTTTAACCGCATGAAGCCATGCTGCATGAAGCCATAGGGTTCACTAAACTGACGGCAGTAGGTTCGCGCGCTCAAGGCGCTGTAGCGGCTTAGGTTCGTGAAGTTCACCTTGCTACACACCACATATATCGTCACAAATGAGGTTGCCAGCAAGGCTCGGCCGGGTTTGCTAAAAAGCCTACCCTTCGCAGTGGACACAGTACTACAGATTTAATGGGCTATCCAAGTGGTTTTTTGTTTTGTGGATAAACCCTAGTTATTGGATAGCTTTCCTGTCCACTGTCTCCTTACTGTGTTCGGACTATCGGTGAAAATATTAGCATGAGTTAATTGGCACATGAATTCAATGTAAATTCCGCCAATAAATGAATGAAATTCGCATAAATTCCGCTAGCAAATCCCTTACTTTGTCCGAAGCTCTACGTAAGATTAGGAGATAACAAAATCCGAAGCTCTACGTAAGATAGGAGATAATAAAAATTGTAAGAGAAATGCTTGTAAGTATGCAGGCTTAATTAAACTGAAGATATGAAGCCACGGGGGTTTCAGAGTACACCGTCTTATACCTTATTGGATTACCCTACTTAATCACTCAAGGGCACAATCAAACACATCTCTCCACATGCTTTTGTAAGCCTACATCCTGCTTTCTCAATAGTGGCTAGACCCCCGCTTCAGCCCTAAAGTCCGATGGTCTAGCAGATACTCTCTGGGCTCTTCTGGCAGTCGCTCTCGTCGGCTGTCGTATTTTGCAATGGTCTTTTGGCCCTGCGCCATTTTCTTGCGCCTTTCCTCACTTGCGCCTGTCCTCATTCTTCACTTGCGCCTGTCCTCATTGGGTCGGCGTGAAAAGCGGCTATCAACTTTGGAGTTCTCCTCATGCCTAATCTTTATCCTGTGAATCCATCGGCTATCGAAGCGTTTCAAGGCATTGCCCCTGTAGATGACTTGGTTAGCGGGAAAGCGGGGGTGGCCAAATTCACCATTACGCCCAACAGCGGCATTCAGAAATCAAGTTACGGACTCGATTCGTTCACCATTACCAACATTGGAGACAAGCGCATTGCCGCCGTCTATATCGATATCACCAACGCTCTTTATCCAGATACAGTCTTTGACCCACAGGGACTCGCTGGCGACACGGTAGCCCGGGGTTTACAGTTTTCTAACACCGGAGGGACAGGGGTATATGTGCCAGTTTCTGACCCCAAGAACCCTAATGTTGTGGAGCCTTTCTACGGAGTCGGTGGGGTGAGCGGCTATGAAGGCATGCGGCTTATTTTTAACCCCGATCCCAACGTGGCTGGAGGGTTTAACCCTGGAGAATCCGTCGTCTTTGGAGTTGATTTGGATGCTAACTCCATTGTAGGTCTACCCCAACAGCCCATCGATATCAATGGCAATGACCCTCGCTTCAATAAATGGGATATTGGTGGCGTTTCTGGGGCCGAATTGATCAACTCCAAATTTATTGTTTTGTTTACTGATGGCACCACCGCTGTCGGTGAGGTGTTTGGCGACGGATCCCAGGGAGGGGGAGTCGCGATCGCATCGCAAGCCAGTCCCAATAAACAGGTCAACCTAACCGTCAACGGCCTCAATGCGGGGGCGTCTGGCACCTATAGTCAAAGCGATATTCAGATCTTGGTGTCTGGCCAAGCTGGCGATACGGCCCGCATCGTTTTGACCAAGGGGTTTATTCAGCCGTTTGTATATACCAACCCCAGCGGCAACATCATTGATCTGTCTACTCGGTTTGTAGATTCCCCATTTCCAGCCAACAATGCCGTCCAGTTTCAAACGGTAGATGTCTTGCTGACAGGAGGGCAGCAGAATATTACCTCTTTATTTAAC
>JBGTNW010000268.1:0-8259 GCA_041742865.1 Phormidesmis sp. | reverse complement strand
GCGATCGCCCTTCAAGCCGACGTTTCCAAAGCCGACCAAGTAGACGCCCTTGTTCAAGCCACCATGGACGAATTTGGCCGCATCGACGTACTCGTTAACAATGCAGGCATTACCCGCGACACCTTGCTACTGCGCATGAAGCCCGAAGACTGGCAGGCCGTCATTGATCTAAACCTCACGGGCGTTTTCCTCTGCACCCGCGCTGTCAGCAAAATCATGCTCAAGCAGCGTCAGGGGCGCATCATCAATATTTCCTCCGTTGCTGGCCTAATGGGCAACCCTGGCCAAGCTAACTATAGCGCCGCCAAAGCAGGCGTCATCGGCTTCACTAAAACCATCGCGAAAGAACTCGCCCCGCGCGGCATCACCGCCAATGCCGTCGCTCCTGGCTTTATTGCCACCGACATGACCGAAGACCTCAAAAACACCGAAGAAATCCTCAAATACATTCCCCTCGGTCGCTACGGCCAACCGGAAGAAGTCGCGGGGCTCATTCGTTTCTTAGCTGCCGATCCTGCTGCTGCCTATATCACCGGCCAAGTTATGAACGTAGATGGTGGCATGGTTATGCACTAATGGTTCAGCCTTACGACTTGCTGAGTGCTGCCTTGACTGCGGCGCTTTGATCGCGGCGGCTAATCCAGCGGTGATAGGTGCGGTTGTGAACCGCGACGGAATGGCCCATCATCCGGGCTGAAACAGTATCAGGCAGGCCCATGTGAACGGTACGAACAGCCCAGGCATGACGCAGATCGTAAGGGGCGAAGGGAATGCCGTAGCGCTTGAACTGGAGTGAAACCTGCTGCCCGACAAGCTGCAAAGTGGTTTGAGTAAGATCGGTGTTGAGGTTAGGCAGATTAACCTTTCTCAGGTTGAAAGCGTCTATCCATTCAGGATAAAAGGGCCAAACGTCATGCTGACCGGTCTTGGTAGTTTCGAGCACTTCGATCGCGGTTTCTGGATCGCCGCTCGTGAGCGTGGCATAGTCGCAAAAGAAGACTTCGTGATTGCGTAGGCCATAGGTAGCCATGATGCCGTAAACAAACTGCCAAGCAGGGTTAGGAATGCGCTGGTAGACGCTAAGGATATCTTCGTCGGTAGGAAGCGTGCGGATTTGGGTTTTGCTAGTGCCGTAGCTGCCCCAAAATGATTTGAGTGGGGTAGGTAATGGCACATTGAGGAAAGCTGCAAAAGCATCTAAAGCCGTGCAGCAAATTTGGCGGCTGCGAGAGTTGCTTCGGGTGCTTTGAACGGTGGCGTAGATGGCTTCAGGCAGTGAAAAGCCAGGGTGCCGAGCGGCTAGGGCGCTGAGCTTTCGCAGATAGGGCGCGTAGGCTTTTTCCCAGGTAGTGCGCACAGAGGCGGGCTGAGGGCTGCTTTCTCTGAGTTGAAAAAAATGGATTTGAAAGGCTTCTATCTGCGTGGATAGGTCTACGCCTGCTCGGTTGAGTCCGGCAGTGGGGCCTAAATAATGGTGCCAGTCGAAGGTGTTTTCAATCAGCTGTGCGGCAATTACTTTGGCAGTTTTTTCGATGTGTTTGAGGCCCGCTTTATGGGCGGGAAAGCCCAGCGGAATCCGCTGCTGAGAGGGCCGGAGCTTAGGGCTGTCAGGGCGGGGCGGCAGCGTGCCACGGAGGTTGAGGGTTTCACCTCGGCGCTCGATTTTGAGACCGAGTTTGGCCGCTTTAAGGCGAGCGTTGACGACTGTGAGGGCTTCGTCGAGTGGATGAGGGGTCATGGCAGTAGAGAGGAAGGCAGTTGATCCGCGACCGTGAGCGGCAAAGGAAATGTTCCAGCGATAGCGTTAGTTGTTACGATAGCCAAAGCTGATTGCAGTACTTAAAAAAATATTAAGCGTAGAATACGCGATTCACTATGGGCCGTGTGGGAGTTTTATTACTAAATTTGGGTGGGCCAGAAAAGCTGGAGGACGTGCAGCCTTTTCTTTTTAACTTGTTCTCAGATCCTGAAATTATTCGGATTCCCTTTCCGGCGCTGCAAAAACCGCTAGCTTGGTTTATTTCTAGCCGCCGAGCGAAAACCTCGCAGGCTAATTATCAGCAAATTGGTGGTGGCTCACCCCTGCGCCGCATTACCGAAGCGCAAGGATCTGCCTTGAAGGCCAAGCTGCAAGCACAGGGCAAAGATGCGGAAGTCTTTGTCGGAATGCGCTATTGGCATCCGTTTACCGAAGAGGCTATTGCCCGCATCAAGCGGGAAAATCTAGAGAAACTGGTGGTTTTGCCCCTATATCCTCAGTATTCGATTAGTACGAGCGGCTCTAGCTTTCGGCTATTGGAGCAGCTTTGGCACGATGATCCGAAGCTAGCTCCGATTGACTATACGCTGATCACGTCCTGGTATGCTCGCCCGGGGTATGTGCAGGCAATGGTGGGTTTGATTCGCACCGAGTTAGACAAGCTACCTAATCCCGATGGAGCTCATATTTTCTTTAGTGCGCATGGGGTGCCAGTGAGCTATGTTGAAGACTTTGGCGATCCGTATCAGCGGGAAATTGAGCATTGTGTTGAGCTGATTATGCAGGCATTGGGGCGACCTAATGAGCATACGCTGGCGTATCAGAGCCGGGTTGGCCCGATTGAGTGGTTGCAGCCTTATACCGAAGATGCGATTCAGGACTTGGCCCAAAAAGGGGTTGATGATTTGGTGGTGGTGCCCATTAGCTTCGTTTCAGAGCATATTGAGACGCTGCAAGAAATTGATATTGAGTATCGCGAGATTGCCGAAGAAGCCGGTATTAAGGGCTTTCATCGGGTGCCTGCTTTAGATACAGATGAGACGTTTATTGCAGATTTGGCGGCGATGGTGAATGAAGCGATTCTTACACCATCCGTTCGGTTTGCCGATCTTATAAAGTCTGAAAAGCGGGTCAAAATATATCCTCAAGATAAATCTGCCTGGGGCATGACCCCGGTGGCTGAGGTCTGGAATGGCCGCTTGGCGATGCTGGGCTTTTTGGCGCTGCTAGCTGAAATTGCCACGGGTCACGGCCCGCTGCATTTAATCGGGCTACTTTAATTTTTATCGGGCTAGTATGGAGTCTGAGCGGCAGGAATGAACGCTAGACACTACAAACGCCAGAGATTATGAACGACAAGCGCAGTATTTTGAGTGAATTTAAGCAGCAGATTCAGATTTTGCTGACTATGGTGTTGGTGCTATGGGCGATTGAAATTGCTGATTGGTTGATTTTTCGCGGCGCTTTAGACCCGTGGTTGGGCATTCGGCCTCGGAGCGTGCAAGGGCTATGGGGCATTTTATTTGCGCCTTTTTTGCATGGTGGCTTTATGCATTTGCTAGCGAATACGGTGCCGCTGGTGAGCTTGGGCTGGCTGATTATGTTGCGTAAGACGGAAGATTGGTTTGTGGTGAGTGTGATCGCCGCTCTTTGTAGCGGTCTGGGCACTTGGCTCGTCGGCTCCCCTTACTCTGTGCATATCGGCGCAAGTGGCGTTATTTTTGGCTACTTTGGCTTTTTGCTGCTGCGCGGCTATTTTGAGCGTAGCGTGGTGGCTATTGCCTTTTCGCTTTTAGTCGCCTTTTTCTATGGCGGCATCATTTGGGGCGTACTGCCCAATCAACCCGGCATTTCTTGGGAAGGTCATTTATTTGGCTTCTTGGGCGGCATCTTAGCGGCTAGGCTGCTTTCTAAACCCCGTAGAGCCTCGTCTGATCAGCTGGATCTGTAGCGATTCGCTAGCTTTCTAAGTTGAGGCTTTCAGGCTGAAGGCTAGAGTCTAATTCCAAGGTACCGGCGACTGCATCTGTGAGATAGTTAGCAGCGGCTTCAACGGCAGCGACCGCATTTTCGTAAAGCATTCGAGTGGGCCCTAGCACCCCTAAGCTGCCAACCGGCCCCGGCGCTTGACCGTAGGTAGATGTCACTAGTGCACAAGACTGCATGGGGGTGAGTGGATTTTCGGTGCCAATCCAGATTCGCAGACGTTGGGTATTGGCTAAATCGGCTGTAGAAATCAGCGGCCAGAGCTGATCGCGGCCATCTTCGAGCAGGTGGACAATGCTGCGAATTTGGCTGCGCTCGGAGAATTCGGGCTGATCGAGAACTTCGGCAAGGCCACTGATGAGGATTTGGGTGGCGGGGTTGGTGTGCGATCGCTTCGCTAAATCCACCATTGCCTGCTGTAAATGACGGGCATAGCGCTGAAATGCCTGATCGATTTCCGACCAGTCTAAATCCACCTCTGTGAGCGATTTTCCCTTGAGCTGATCGGTCAAAAAGTTGGAGAGAATTTGTAGCTCACGCTCATTGACCGGCTGAGTGCCAGTAGCATCTGTTTCAAGCTTGCCGGTTCTGGCAATCCCTAGTTCGGCTTGAGCATTGGCCTGATGAGACATCAAAATGGAGTGATTGTTGCAGGTATCAATCACCACTAGCAGCAGCTGTTCGTCATTGACGCGCACAATTTGCACATACTTGATTTTGGCTTGTGACCTCTGTGGCATGGTGACTAAGGCAATGTAACCACTCAAGCTAGCCAAAATCTGGGCTGACTCTTGCAACAGTGCTTCCATGGCTTGGCCATTCCAGCCGAGGCGCTGATTGAGAGTCGTTTCGATTTGGCGAGTGAGGGGATTAATCACCGAACTCGATAGCGGCATCAGCTCATCGACATAGGTGCGATAGCCAGAATCTGAGGGAATTCGACCAGCAGAGGTATGCGGCTGATAGAGTAAGCCGGAGTCTTCCAGAGCGCTCATGACATTGCGAATGGTGGCGGAGCTGACTTGCAGGTTATAGCCGCTCGCTAACGCTTTTGAGCCAACGGGCTCGGCAGTTCTCACATAGTGGCGTACGGTGGCTCGAAGGATATTCTGCTGCCGGGGAGTGAGCTTCATAGACGCGTTGCCTAGAGAATTCAGAGTACTGAAAGTGAACCATCGGGCGTAAGCCGGTTGGTGAGATGGGCGTAGTTGATTTGCATTAGGTTAACAGATTGTTAATGGAGCGCTGTGACGCTAGCTACTGAACAAACAGCGCTTAAACAAACAGCTGCTAAACTAAGGGCTATCTTGCTGATCCCCTGAACTGTTTCTCATTATGGCAGTTTGAATGGCGCGATTGCTGTTTCATCTGGGGCCAAAAGTGTGATCTTCAGCAATCGTCTCAATATCCTGGTAAATTCAGAGAGTTGCGGTAGTGATATCAACAATTACTGGATTCCTGCTTAGCCAGGATATGCCATCATGTCTGACCTTCCTTTTACCCTTGATCAGCTTCGCATATTAAAAGCTATTGCATCTGAGGGTAGCTTCAAGCGTGCGGCGGATAGTCTATATGTCTCTCAGCCCGCCGTGAGCCTGCAAGTGCAAAATTTAGAGCGATCGCTGGCCGTGCCTCTGTTTGATCGCGGTGGCCGCAGAGCGCAGCTCACCGAAGCGGGGCATCTGCTGTTGGAATATGGCGATCGCATTCTTAACCTGTGTCAAGAAACCTGCCGCGCTATTGAAGATTTACAAAACTTACAGGGCGGCACGCTGATTATTGGCGCTAGCCAAACCACTGGCACCTACCTCCTGCCCCGGATGATTGGCCAGTTTCGCCAGCGCTACCCCGAAGTCGCCGTACAGCTGCACGTTCACTCTACTCGCCGCACCGCTTGGGCCGTCGCCAATGGTCAAATCGATCTCGCCATCATCGGCGGCGAAATCCCGCCCGAGCTCCAAGAATCTTTAGAAGTCGCCTCCTACGCCGAAGATGAACTCGCCCTGATCATGCCGGTTTTTCATCCTTTGGCGACTAGCGACGTGATTGCCCGCAGCGACCTCTACAAGCTGAAATTTATCACCCTAGATTCCCAATCCACCACGCGCAAGGCCATTGATCAGGTGCTAACTCGCGGCGGTATCGAAACTCGACGCTTGCGCATAGAAATGGAGCTGAACTCAATTGAAGCGATTAAAAACGCAGTGCAGTCAGGCTTAGGCGTCGCCTTTGCCTCGACTTCTTCAATTGAAAAAGAGCTGCAAATGGGCGTCATTCACCGGGCCCGCATCGAATCCGTTGAAGTCAAGCGCACGCTTTCGGTGATTTTCAATCCTAACCGGTATCGATCTAAGGCTGCAGAAGCGTTTGCGAAAGAAATTTTGCCGCAGTTTACTAACCGTGAGTTGGCGTTTACCAAAGCGACCGCGAAAAACTCGGCTGACAGTAAGGCAACGGCTGCTAAGATTACAGCGACTAAAAGTGCTGTTGTAAAAACTATCGATACCAAAGCAGCAGCTGATTCGCTGCTGGATAAGTTTTCTAAACAGTCTTCCAATCAGACGGTAGCCCTTGATGTTGAGTAGTCAAATTGACGACGGCTATAGTGGCTAAAGATATATTGATTAAAGATATGTTGACGGTAACGACTACACTGCCAATCGCTAACCTAGCTGCATCAACGATATCTGACTTTAATTTCTTGGGCCTATCTATCATTTTTGCCCATGCAACTGCACTGCACTCGTCCGACCTGCCCGTCTCCTAAAAATAACTTTGCCGATCTTGATGATCCTAAAGTGCCTCGACCCTTGAAGCAAAAGTACTGTGGCGCTTGTCGAATGGAGCTGATCTTGGGTGGGCGCTATTTGCCGATGAGCGTGCTAGGTAAAGGCGGCTTCGGTACGGCCTTCTTGGCGCGTGATTTTGATTCGCCGACGAAGCGTAACTGTGTGGTCAAGCTGTTTCAGCCGCCCGTGAACCTGAGCGTGCAGCAAATGGCCACCGCGCAGAGGCTGTTTGCTACCGAGGCAGAAGTGCTAGAACGCCTGGGCTTGCAGCATCCACAAATTCCCAATCTGTACGCTTACTTTCCGCTGATAATCACGAATCCGCTGACGAATCAGTCGGAGGAGTTGTTTTATCTCGTACAGGAGTTTGTCGAAGGCGAAGATCTTGAAAAGGTTTTGGGTCGCCGGGGCAAGCTGCCGGAAACGGAAGTCAAAGCCGTGCTGACGGCGATGCTGGATGTGCTTGATTTTGTCCATAGTAAGGGTGCGATTCATCGAGATGTGAAGCCCTCGAATATTATGCAGGGCCCAGATGGGCGGCTCTCGCTGCTGGATTTTGGCGCGGTGAAAGAGGTGGCAACGGCCACTGGCTCACAGCAGGGGGAAACGACGATTTACTCACCGGATTTTGCGCCGCCGGAGCAAATTATGAATGGCGTCGTTGACGCAACCTCTGATCTGTATGCGCTGGCGGCGAGCTGTGTGGTGCTGCTGACGGATAAGCCTTCGAGTGCACTGCGTGATAGCTCCACTAATAGCTGGCAGTGGCAGCCCTACGCACAGGTATCGGCAGAATTTGCACAGGTGCTGAACCGGATGTTGCAGGCGAGGCCGCGTGATCGCTACCCCTCTGCCAAAGCCGTGCTCGAGGCGCTAGCCGACATTGCCCTAATAGCTCAGGCGAACCCATCGATTAGCCCCAAGGCTCCGGCGGCCCGTCAGCCGCCCCCGCCCGTTATCCCTTCGAATGTGCCCCAGCCGCCGCCCGTTGTCCAACCGCCTCCACCAGCTGCTTCTCCTAACGTTGCTGCCGCGCCAGTTCAACCGCTGTCTCTAATGAAGTTTTTGAGCAATGCGGCGTTTACTGGGGCCGAAGGGGGGTTGCTCGCGATCGCCACCTTCAGCCTGCTTGGCACTACGCTATTCGGGGGTGCGGCATGGCTAGCAATGCTAGGGCTATTAGCGTTCTTACAATTGCGGCGCACCATTGAAGGCTGGGACTTGTTGATTATTTCAGGCATTACTCTGGCAGCGGTAGTTTTCTTCTCGCCGCTCAATGCGTTTTTAAACGGACAACTGCCGCTGATTTTGGTGATAACGGTGATGGCAGGCGGTGGAATGGTAGCGATCGCTGTGATCTTTCGACTCATCTTTCGCTTGCTTTCCCGTATCATGTGATCAATTCAAATGCCTTCCACATCAGAACTTGAGCTAATCAGATGGCCAAAAAGAACGAGCTGCCCGCCCTTGTCATTTCTTTACTGATCACCGCCGCCCTACTGGGCGCAGGGGCTTGGTGGCTTAAAAATAATGTCTTGGGCTCAGGCGGTTTGGCAACGGGTGAATTAGGCTCTAAAAGCAATAGCGATCGCCCTTCGAGCCAAAATCCAGGTCGCTTTGAGGTCGATACCGCCGATGGCCGTTCGGGGCGCTCCATTTTGCCTGCGCCGGTGAGTGCCAATAAGCAAACAGGGTTAGCGGCGATGGCCACTGGCGACTATGCCG
>JBGTNW010000267.1:0-7151 GCA_041742865.1 Phormidesmis sp. | reverse complement strand
TGCAAGCCGATGAGCTGTTTTATCTTCAGAGCAGAGGAATAGCCGCAGGCCAAGCTCAGCGGCTATTACGCTACGGCTTTGCGATGGAGATTATCGAAAAAATTGAGGTGGAATCGCTGCGACAGGTTTTGAGCGATCGCTTAAAACAATCCTTTTAAACCAATTCCATAAAGCCTCACATCCTCAAGCCTTACCTCAATCAGCCGACAAAAGACATTCAAGGACAAGCAGCCAATGACCCCTACTATCGCCCCCCCGGTTCGTCTATTAGCCGATGAAGTTCGAGCAGACTTTCCGATTCTTCGTCAGCAGGTCAACGGCAAGCCCCTTGTCTATCTTGATAATGCAGCCACCTCGCAAAAGCCCCAGGCGGTGTTAGATGCCATGCTGCACTATTACCAAGCCGACAATGCCAATGTCCATCGCGGCGTGCATACCCTCAGCGCTCGGGCCACCGAAGCCTATGAAGGAGCCCGCGATAAGGTTGCCGCCTTTATCCATGCGGCGGTGCGCGATGAGGTGATTTTTACGCGCAATGCCAGCGAAGCCATCAACCTAGTGGCTTACGCATGGGGATTAAGCAATCTAGAGCGCGGCGATGAAATTGTGCTTTCAGTCATGGAGCATCACAGTAATTTGGTGCCTTGGCAGATGATCGCGCAGCGCACGGGCGCAGTGCTTAAGCATGTGCCCTTAACGGACGCTCAAACATTTGATTTTGAAGCCTACCAGCAGCTGGTCAACGACAAAACCAAGCTCGTTGCGGTAAACCATGTCTCCAACACGCTGGGCTGCATAAATCCAGTCGCTGAAATCGTTGAGTTCGCTCATCGGTACGGTGCAAAGGTGCTTATTGATGCCTGCCAGAGCGTGCCGCATATGCCTGTCGATGTGCAGGCGATTGGCTGCGATTGGCTGGTCGCGTCGGGCCATAAAATGTGTGGGCCCACGGGCGCGGGGTTTTTATACGGCAAGCTAGACGTGTTGCAGGCGATGCCGCCTTTTTTGGGCGGCGGTGAAATGATTCAAGACGTGTATTTAGATCGTTCGACCTACGCCGAACTGCCGCATAAGTTTGAAGCCGGAACGCCTGCGATCGCAGAAGCCGTCGTTCTCGGTGCAGCGGTTGATTACCTTACTCAGATCGGGATGGATCGCATTGCCGACTACGAGCATCAGCTCACAGCCTACCTATACAAGCAAATTAGCGCCGTGCCCCAAGGTACGCTGTATGGGCCTAAGCCCAACGCTGACGGCACCGGCAGAGCCGCGATCGCCACCTTCACGGTAGAGGGCGTTCACGCTCAAGATCTCTCTACTTTTTTAGATCAGTCCGGCATTGCGATTCGCTCCGGTCACCACTGCACTCAGCCACTGCACCGCTTGCTAAACGTTACCTCTACTGCCAGAGCCAGCCTTTACTTTTACAACACCCCTGCTGAAATCGATACCTTTATTCAGGCGCTCACAGAAACCATCGACTTTTTTGGCAGTGTTTTTGAATAAAGCGAGCGTTGGTAAGCTGCTGCGATTGTTTATTTAATAAAATACGATAGATTGATGCGGGCTCAAGGCACTCTAAAGGCATTGAGTTCTAGCCTTTATTGCTGCTATGGCATTGTCTATATCTGCCTGTTTTATCTCTATTTGTGCTCATGCTGGCCCAGCTTCTCGATCAACTTTGGCAATAATCGACTGGGACACCGATAAATTAGCCAAGGGACAGGTATGGAGCTTGGCATTAGCTACCAAACCATCGTGTGGGCGTCGTGCGAATGCATCTGGCGACAGCTAGCCACTTAGCCCGCAATACATAACGGTTCTAGCGATCGCTAATATATTGAGATCAGGGGCCAAAGCGATCGCTTTACGCCTTGGCGCACCAGGATGCAGCCAAACGGCAGATCACAAGACCTTACGATAAAATTCCGCTGATACTGCCGTCACAGTCATCTAGGCGTCCGCTTTCCTAAGCTTGAACGATTCTCCGTATGGAAGGGAAACCTAACGTTATGAAATTAGCACTGGGCATGGTTGCTTTTAAGTAAATAGAATGTCAATTCTCTCAGAGCAATCTGTCATGCAGCCTGCTATTAATCCATCCCAAAATTCACTTTCAAAGGGGTCTCAGGTAATACCTCAGGTGCCAACGCCAGCAGCCAGTCAAGCAGCCAGTCAAAGGCCCGCAGACCAAATATCGCCTGATCTTCCGCTGCTAGAGCGGCAGCAGCAGAGCTTGAGGCTGCTTTCTCAGCATTCGGCTCTTTATAGCGGCGATTTGGCAGTGGCCGCCGCCATTATCACCAGCACCGCTGCGGTTGCGCTCTCGGCAGATAGAGTCAGTCTTTGGCTATGGCAAGCTGACAAATTTCAACAGATTGATAGCTACGAATGCGCTCAAGATTGTCATAAAAACGGCCAGGTGCTCCTGACAGCCGACTATGCCATGTATTTTGAGTCTTTGAGCGATCGCCCTAACCTAGCCATTGAAAACGTTGCCGAATCTGTTTCTATCGTCGGCTGCTTTACTCAGCAAAATCTTATCTTCCACAATCCAGGGGCTTTCTTAGAAGTCCCTGTGCGCTTTGAAGGAAAAGTAGTCGGTGCTCTCTGGTGGGAATACAGTGCCGCGCACCGCTGGACAGCGCTAGAAATAGCCGCCGCCACCTCGATTGCGCTCCTCAGCGCGATCGCCATTGAATCTCAGCACAAGCAGGCGCTCTCAGTATCGTTGGAGAAACACCGCCGTCAGCTCAGACGGGAAACAATTGAGCGTGAGCAAGCTGAGCAGGCTTGGCAAGAAAGCCAGCGATTTATTCAAGGCATCATCGATGCTAGCACTAATATTTTGTACGTCGATAGCTTCGCCGATGGCAGCAATTTTTACATGAATCGTTGGATTCAAAATGTTCTGGGCTATGAGCCCGACGATATCAAAAGATTAGGGACGCAGTATCTAGAGCAGCTTGTGCATCCCGATGAAAAAGCGCATATGACAGCCGAGCGCACTAAGCTCACCGCCATTAACGACGGCGAGGTGGTTGAAAATGAATATCGCCTTCGTCACCTCCAAGGGCATTGGCGCTGGTTGCTCTGCCGTGAAACGGTTTTTCAACGCGATGCAAACGGTCATCCGACCCAAATTTTTGGCACGGCGACCGATATCACTAAGCGCAAACATGCGGAAGTCGCGCTCAAAGAATTTAATCAAGAGCTGGAGCGCTTAGCTAATATGGACGGCCTTACGCAGGTGGCCAACCGCCGCTCATTTGATCAATATCTCGCCCAGGAATGGAAAACGGTAGGCACTGGGCGGTCTTCGCTCTCGTTAATCTTGTGCGATATTGACTACTTTAAAAATTACAATGATAATTATGGCCACCAAGCAGGAGATGTCTGCTTGCGGCAGGTGGCTCAAGCCATTGAGCGGGCGGTGAAGCGAGGCACAGATTTGGTTGCGCGCTACGGTGGCGAGGAGTTTGCGATTGTACTGCCGAATACGACAGCCGCAGGTGTAGAGCAAGTCGCGTTAGAAATTCAGCGCGAGATCAAGCAGCTCGAAATTGTTCACAGTTACTCAGCGGTCAGCGGTTGGATCACGTTGAGTTTAGGGCTAGCAGTGGTTAGCGCCACTCAAAATATCCACCCCGATAAGCTAGTGGCAGCCGCCGACCGGGGGCTGTATCAGGCCAAGTATGAGGGGCGTGATCGCTTCTGTGTGGGTCAGCTAGAAATTCCTTAGCCACGAGCTGGAGTAGGTGAGAAAACAAGCATGAAAACCAATGCCGCTCGGTTGTTAGATAGCTTGGGCATTGAGTATCAGGTGTTGAGCTACCCAGTTGATCTAGAGGATTTGGTGGCGACCTCAACGGCTCAAAAATTAGGATTGCCTGCGGATCAGGTGTTTAAGACACTGGTGGTAAATGGCGATCGCCAAGGCATTGCCTTCGCAGTTATCCCTAGTAGCAACCGGCTAGATCTTAAAGCATTGGCTCAGATCAGCGGCGATCGCAAACTCGAAACCGTTCCTTTAAAGCAGCTACAGCCGCTCACGGGCTACGTTCGCGGCGGCGTTACCGCGCTAGCGAGCAAAAAGCCCTACCCCGTTTTTTTAGATGAGTGGGCCGAAGTATACGAGCAAATCGCAGTCTCTGCCGGAACACGCGGCCAAATGCTGTGGCTGAGTCCGGCTGACTATGTGAAAGCAACGCAAGCGGTAGTGGCGGCAATTGCTCAAGAGCCTTTGCCCTAAGAGCCCTCGCGCTGACCTCAGATGCTAACGCTGCACAGAGAATAGATCTTCAGGTCTATTCTCTGTGCACAGATGGACTTTCAGGCTTTTATCAAAGTCAGATTTTCAGATTTAAAGTTGGGCTAATTTTCTAAACAGGTTTCTCGTAGCCTGATGCTTTAGACTAAGCTTGATATTCAGTGCGGCTAAGTTGTGCGAAGGCTTAGCGGTATCGATTTTTAAGGTTAAGGCAAGTTTTTAAGGAAAGCGCCCGCTTATGCGACTGTCTCAGATGCTGTTTGTCACTCTGCGCGAAGATCCGGCAGAGGCAGAAATTCCTAGTCACAAGCTGCTGCTGCGCGCAGGCTACATGCGCCGAATTGCCAGTGGGCTGTATGCCTATTTGCCGCTGCTGCTGCGGGTGCTGAACAAAATATCGACGATTGTGCGGGAGGAAATGAATGCTACGGGCGCGCAAGAATGTCTGTTGCCCCAGCTTCAGCCCGCATCACTGTGGCAGGAGTCAGGGCGCTGGGACACCTACACCAAAGCCGAAGGAATTATGTTTGCCTTGGGCGATCGCCGAGGTCAAGAACTTGCTCTTGGCCCTACCCACGAAGAAGTGATTACTGCCGTCGCGAGAGACACCATTCGCTCTTACAAGCAACTGCCGCTGCACCTATACCAAATTCAAACTAAGTTTCGCGATGAAATTCGCCCCCGCTTTGGGCTGATGCGAGGCCGCGAATTCATCATGAAAGACGGCTACTCTTTTCATGCCGACACCGACAGCTTGAAGCAGACCTACGATGATATGTATCAGGCGTACAGCAATATTTTGCGCCGCACCGGGCTAGAATTTCGCGCGGTAGATGCCGACTCTGGAGCCATCGGCGGCTCCGGCTCAACCGAATTTATGGTGCTGGCAGAAGCCGGTGAAGACGAAGTGCTCTATACCGAAGATGGGAAATATGCCGCGAATGTAGAAAAAGCGGTTTCGCTGCCGCCGGACGCAGAGCCCTCGCCATTTACGGCCTATGAAAAGCGCGAGACTCCGAATACAGCAACCATTGCCACAATGGTCGATTTTTTAGGCTGCTCCGCCACGCAAGTCGTCAAAGACGTGCTGTATCAGGTGAGCTATGACAACGGGCGGCAGGTGCTGGTCATTGTCAGCATTCGCGGTGACCAGGATGTGAATGAAACGAAGCTGCAAAATGCGCTGACTCATTTAGCCAGTGACTATGGCGCTTCTACAGTTTTGGCATTAGACGTGCCGGATGCCGAAGCACAGGCCAAGTGGGCGACCAAGCCGCTGCCTTTGGGCTATATTGCGCCAGATTTGGGCGATCACTACATTGCTGCACAAAAAGATCTCGAACCCACGTTTTTGCGTTTAGTAGATAAAACTGCGGTTGATCTCAAAAACTTTGCGACAGGTTCCAATGAAAGTGGATTTCATGTGGTGGGCGCTAACTGGGGTGATCACTTTGAGCTGCCTAAGCAGGTGCTGGATGTCAGAACTGCGGTTGCAGGCGATCTCGCCACCCACGATCCGAGCCAGCGACTGAAAACCGCACGCGGCATCGAAATTGGCCATATTTTTCAGCTCGGCCACAAATATTCATCTGCACTCGGTGCGACCTATACCAATGAGCAAGGCCAAGAGGTGCCTTTAGAAATGGGCTGCTATGGCGTCGGGGTGTCGCGCTTGGCCCAAGCCGCTGTAGAGCAGTCCTACGATCAAAATGGGATTATTTGGCCGGTGGCCATTGCTCCGTATCACGCCATTGTGGTGGTGCCCAATATTGGGGACGTAGCGCAAATGGCCGCAGCCGAAAAGCTTTACGCTGAGCTAAATGCCGCTGGCGTTGAGACATTGCTAGATGATCGTAAAGAACGCGCTGGCGTAAAATTTAAAGACGCGGAGCTGATTGGGATTCCGTTTCGGATTGTGACCGGGCGATCGCTCAAAGACGGCAAAGTAGAAGTGGTCAAACGCGCTACCGGAGACGCTGAAGAAATGGCCGTGGAAACAGTGGTCGCTACTTTGAAAAGCTGGGTAGAAGCAGCCGTGACAGGGCCTGAGCGCTAACGCCAAAAACTAACCCTCACAGCGAACACAAGCCACATGGAACTGATTACCGTCATTCTCTCTAGCCTGCTGCTAATCGTTTCACCGATTGGCATCGTGGTCGATCAGGTGGCTGAAAATGCTATTCGCGCCCGCTTAGCTGCCGTCGAAAGCCTCGATGTGCGCGTCGATAACGGCTCATCTTTCAATCTTTTGCAAGGCCGCGTGGATCGTGTGCGCATTGCCGGACGAGGGGTGTCGCCGGTTCCGGGGCTGCGCATTGCCGTCGCTGAGCTAGAAACCGACCCGATTGATTTAGAATTTGCTAGCTTGCGCCGAGGCGAGGTTGTGCTGGATGAGCCGCTGCAAGGCGCTATTCGGCTAGTGCTTGAGGAAGCCGATATCAACGCCTTTTTGGCCTCTCCAGAAGTGGTGCAGCGCTTGGCACAGATCAAAATTGGCGCGCTAAATCAGGCCCAATCGCGAGAACGCGATCGCTACAGAATCAAAGACCCGGTGATTGAATTCTCAGCAGGCGAGGCGGGCGAGAATACCGCTCATGAAAATCGGATCAGAGTCACCCTAGAGCTTGAAGATCTGGTGCAGTCTAGCAATTTGCAGATAGAAGCCGAGGTCAGTTTGAGTATTTCGGCGGGTGATCGCCTCATTCTCATTAACCCCACGCTCACCGCCAACGGCTTACCCGTCCCGCCACAGCTGATCAACGCCGTGCTCGGCAGCCTCAACGAACAGCTCAGCCTCAGCCGCTTAGATCAGCGCGGCATCACTGCCCGAGTACTGGCATTTACCATTCAGCCCGAAAGCCTAGAACTCGCGTTTTGGATC
>JBGTNW010000266.1:0-11743 GCA_041742865.1 Phormidesmis sp. | reverse complement strand
CCATTTGGGCGATCGCTACCCCTCTCAGCTCTCCGGCGGTCAGCGCCAGCGAGTGGCCCTAGCCCGCGCCCTAGCCATCGAGCCTCAAGTCCTATTGTTGGATGAACCCTTCGGTGCCCTTGACGCCAAGGTGCGCAAAGATCTGCGCGACTGGCTGCGTCACCTCCACGACGATGTCCATGTCACCACCGTCTTTGTCACCCACGACCAAGAAGAAGCAATGGAAATTGCTGATGAAATTGTGGTGATGAGCAATGGTCGAGTTGAGCAGGTGGGCTCTTCGGCTGACATTTACGAAAACCCCGCTACTCCTTTTGTGATGAGCTTCATTGGTGCGGTCAACGTGCTGTCGCCTGACAGCACCTGGAAGTCGCTCCACCGCGATGCGCCAACCCATGGAGAGGTGTTTTTGCGGCCCCACGATATTGAAATCTTCACCACTCACTACGATGGCAGCGTGGCGGCAACGATCAACCACATCATTCACCTGGGTTGGACGATTCGCGTCGAGCTCACCCTCGACAATGGACATCCCATTACCGCCCACATCAACCGCGAGCAGTATCGTGATCTGGACGTTGAGGCGGGGCAGAGTGTGTATCTGCGGGCCAAGCTCATCCACAGCTTTGCCGATTCTCCTAACTATTCTCAAGCGATCGCGTAGGGGGTGAGCAGCTGCTGTGAGAAAGCCTGGGATTTTTATATACAATCGTCCGTGCTATCAAAATCACCAAATAAGTTGTTGTAACCTATGACTCGCATAACTATTCTTCTTGAGAGACTTGGCCTTACAACACAAACATGGCGGCTAGGAAAATGGGGTAGGCGGCGACCAGAAACCACCCCGACCGTTGGCTAATCTGCTGTTTTGGAGTAGCTATGACAATGACCAAGACCGAGGCCAACAGCATGGCGATCGCCGGTTTGTGCAACAAGGTAGCATCCACAATCGAGAGAGGACGAATCAGGGCAGCGGCTCCCAACGTCATGGTGACGTTGTAGGCAAAAGATCCGACAACCCCGGCCACAACCACCTCTGTCGCGCTTTTACGTGCGGCAGACCAGCACAAAATCACCAGTTCAAAAGCCGTAGAAAACCCAACGATGGTTAGCGATAGCGTGGTTTGAGTTTCTTCAACGTTTGTAATCTGTCGCACCGCCTCCACCAACATGACGGAGCCGACCGCCATTGCCACCAAAGCCACCGCTACCAGCAACAGTTCTTTCCCAACCCGACCGCTGTTTTGCTGGCCTGCTTCTGAATGGGTCAGTTCTGCCGCTGCTTCTTCCAGAACTCCCGTTTCTCCCATTGCCGGGGGTTGCCGTTCTACAAACCAAATAATGCCAATGTAGAGGATGTAGAGCGCCAGTAAAATTGCGCCTTCGAGCCGCGACACCTGCCCATCCCAGATAAAGCCTACCGCCGCAACCCCAATGGGAAACCCAAACAGGGCATAGCGCATGACTCGTTTACCAAAGGGCAGCGGTGCCACAATCGCCCCGACCCCCAAGGCGACTAAACAGATGGCAATATTTGCCCCAATCACCACCCCAAAGGCGATCGCCGGGGCACCCTTTAAAGTGGCGGCGATCGTAGTGGCGAGTTCTTCGGGTTCGGCACCCGCCAGTAACAGCGCCAGGGCAAAGCTACTCACCCGCAATCTCACGGCAGCGCCACCTAAGTGCTCAGCAAAGGTTTCTGCGCCCCAGACAATTGCCGCCACGCCGACAATAATCACCAATATCCATAAAACAATCACAGATTCTTCTCCTCGAAAGTATTAATTAATGACATCAACCGAGCAAGCCAATCGATACTGACCCAGTGTGAACGAGACTTTCAGCAGTTTAGCCAACGGGTTTACGACGCCCAAGACCTTGACTGATTTCCTCGGCAACGCTATCCCAGGGTTTGTAAACGATGCCTTTATCACTACCGCCTATTTAACCGACAAACTCAGCAGGGAGAGCAAATATGGCCCAGTCTGTAAAAATCTGGTTTGACCCTGAAGCCGACTTCCTAGAAGTGCTGTTCTCAGACGCCCCCGGTTACCTGCGTGAAACCGACCACGATGCCATCATGGAACGGGTCGATGACCAGGGCAACATTTTGGGATTCTCTGTACTCAGCGTTAGCCAGATTTCCAAAGAAAAACCCCTTTATGCCCAACTGATTGGACATAAAGGGGCATAGCCTGCAAAACGTCAAACGTCAGTTGATGGCCTGCACCGAGGCTCCGTAGCTACCCCAGGCTTTGTAAAAGAAATAGACTGACAGTAGTGCCAGAAGCAAGCAAAATAGGAACGTGACAATGCGATCAGGCAGTCGTGGCAGGGCACGGGTCCCGATCTGCACCCCCACCACACCCCCTAGGCCCAAAATTACCCCGGTCAACGTCTGCACATTGCCTGCTAGGCTGTGCCAGGTAAAGGCCGATAGCCCCGTGATCACGATCGCCCCCAGGCTAGTCTGAATCGCGGTCTTAATATCTTCTTTGAGCAGCAAAATTTGCAGCGGCACCATCACCACGCCGCCGCCCACCCCAAACAGCCCCGCCAAAAAACCGGCGATGCCACCAATACCAGTGCGGGCCAGGGTCGGATCAATATCTTTCCGGGGCTCCTGGGCTGGCAGACCCTGGCTCTGCGCTAGCGAATCACGATGTTTTGCCCGCGCCACAATCTGCTTTTTGAGATTCACTAGGTAGATATTCAGCAGCAGAAACAGACCAAACACCGCCAGCAAAATATACTCCGGGAAGGCTGTGGCCAGCTGGGTGCCTACCCATGCCGTCACCACCGCCGGTAACCCCAGCAGCAGCAAATTTTTGAAGTTCAGAAAGCCCATGCGCCAGTTTTGCAGGCTGCCGACCAAAGCAATCACCAAAATTGCCAGAGTACTGGTGCCTACCGCCTCCACCCCCGACAGCCCCAGCGCCACCATCACCGGCACCATAATCGTGCCGCCGCCAATGCCAAGAATGCCGCCCAGTACGCCCGCAGCAACACCTACCAGGGCCAGAATGAAAATTTCGCTCATGTTTTTTTCTGTTTTTCTGTGTTCTGATTGTAGGGGAAGGGGGGAGTGGGGAGTAGGGAGTAGGGGGAGTTTTGAATTAGTATTGAATTGCGAACCGTAGGAATCTGAATTAAAAACAATTTTGGACGAAGTAGGATTGTGGCATACTTCTTCTGGAGAGACACTGATAAATCGGTAAGGTTTTTGGGTGTATGTATTGGATCTGTTGTGTCTATGCGAGCTGGGTAAGCGTTAGATAATTGCTAACCGTTATCACAGTGAGATGAAAGAATAAGCATGCGGAATGTCTGGGCCTTTTTTTGGGGAGCTTTGGTTGCCACTCTCGGCGGGCTGATTGGGCTAGGGGGCGCAGAGTTTCGTCTCCCCGTCTTAGTCAGTGTCTTCAATTACCGAACCTTGCAGGCCATTATCATCAATCTCATTGTCAGTCTTGTGACGGTGATATTTTCGCTGATTTTTCGCAGCGGCATTGTTGGCCTGAGCAATATTTTTGAAAACTGGCCGGTGATCATCAATATTTTGGCAGGTTCGCTGCTGGGATCCTATTTAGGGGTCAACTATGCCACCCAAATCAATGAGCGGCTGCTGCACCAAATTGTGGTTGTTTTTCTGGTCTTCCTCAGCTTTATACTGATTGGCCACAATTTGGTGTTTAGTCTTGACAGCTTTCAGTTTTCCAGCGCATTGCAAATTACCCTGGGGCTCCTCGCAGGCATCGTCATTGGCGTATTCAGTAGCATGTTGGGAGTAGCCGGTGGAGAGCTGATTATACCAACGATTGTTTTGTTGTTTTCGATTGACATTAAGTTAGCCGGTAGCTTGAGCTTAGCGATCAGCATTCCTACGATTTTAATGGGGCTATTTAAGTACAAGGAGCAGGGGAAACTGAATGGCATCAGTCTAGAGCGTGAGTCTATCCTTTCAATGTCACTTGGCTCAATTTTGGGCGCTTTCATCGGCAGCATTTTGCTGGGTTTTGTCTCTAGCGAAATGCTCTACCTAATTTTGGGAGTAATTTTGCTGCTGTCAGCCTTAAAACTGTCGAGGCATAAGCCTTCGGCTCGCCCAGGTGCCTAAATCTCGCGAAATACAAGACATAGAAATGATATAGAACTTTGAAGAAATCAAGCAGTTTATGATCGGATCTGCTCCGTTACCCGAAGCGGCTGATTGCCACTCTTAGGGCTTAGGCTGCTCCGCCAACTAACAATCCCTTCGTTCAAACTCCTCCGCTCAAACCCCTTCGTTTAAACAAAATTTACTAATCAATTGTGAAAATAACTCCTTTTCAAGTCAACGAGCCAGCGTCCGCAATAGATGCCCCCGCAAGCACTGTCTCTGTAACCGAAAATGCGCCTAAACCCAACGGCCTCTGGCTGCGCCGACTGTGGGGCAGCATCCTGATGGTAATAGGCTACCTGCTCTCGCCTCTCTGCTGGTGGAACGATCTAATCATCAACCTGCCCCTAGCCTTGGGCTTTGGCTACCTCTTCAGCCGTTCCTGTCCTAATGCCTTGGTGCCGATGACTGGGGTAGGCTACTGGTTAACCAATGTAGTTGGCTTTGTGCTGATGCAGCAAGGGGCCGTCACGGCTCTGAGAAAAGGTAGTCAAGAAGGTGATCAAAGCTCCAAAACTCAGTCTCTTCGCAATGGCTTGATCACTTCGACGATTTACACAGTGGCGATTGTAGCGCTGGTTCAGTTTCACATTCTAGAGATACCCGACTTTCTCAATAGCGATTTGCCCGCTACTCTAGATGCGGTGCTGCCTGACTGGCTAACAGCCAGAATGCCGGGCTAGTGGAACAATCAGCTTCTAATGATTGCCTAGGCAAATAGCCTACACCAAACCATATTTTACTGATGACCTCTGGTGCGATCGCAGCTATTGAAATAAGTGGGTGGGTAGGAGGGTGAATAGGGGGCATTAGAAATGGGGGGCGAGGGAAAAGAGAAATTCATGGCTACCGCTGTCGAGGAGAATATTGCCCCCTAGTCAAATCAGCACGAAGGGGAAGGCGCGGCGTACGTAGCGGGCCATCACAAAGGCGGCCTGGGGCTGGCGAATCAGGCTGTAGGAAAGGGCTAGCCATAGGCCATCGCCGCGTAGCATATCGTCGTCGTCATCGCTCGACTGGCAGGTGAGGGCATTGACCCCAATGGCAATGGGTAAAAAAACAAGCAGGCCAATCCACATATGGTCGATCATCAGTCCGGCTAAAAAGCTGAGGAGGCTAATGGCAATCAGCCCGGTAAAGCCAATCACCTCACCGACAACCACATGGCGGGGACGAAAGGTGCGGTTGGTTTTGCTAAAGAACATCGTCAGGTAGATGTTGTTCTCGAAGGTGGTGGCGATCGCTGTTGCCGCTCCAGTCGCAACCGTAGGAATAATCCAGTCCATGGGGGGTTGTCCGTTTGAGATGAACACCCTCAATTTACGGGGATGAAAAAAGAAGAGCAAACGTTCTTTTTTTGGAATTCGATAAATTAAATTTATCGAATTCATTTCAAAGTCTAAAATTCTTACACTGCAAAGTTTTTAGCATGTAAATAAACTCCCTCGGCAGCACTCAAACAGGTCCTTTTTGAAAAGCAGTAGCGCTCAGAGAAAGGGCTGATTTGATCGGCGTGTGTGCAGGACAAAGCATAACCTCCTGTTTACACTTGCCTGTCTACAGATAGAGCAGGTTACCAATTTCGCTTAGTAAGTTAAATGTAAGTTAACAAGCACTGACAAATCGACAAGGGATTTTCTCGCATCAGCTTACATGCCCTTTTGTCTAAATAAAGATTCTGAATAAAGATACAGACTGCAAAACAGTGAAGAGACTATGGTTTTATTACATCTCGATTCGCCTTCTACAAAAATTTCTACAAAAATTTGGAAGGATATAGCGCAGATATCCCTGGATCTAGAAGCACCGGACTATGAGCGCGCAGAACAGCAGTTTAGTCAGTTGCTAGTCATAGAAAATTTGGATTATCGAGTAACCGCTCAGCCCGCGCTGTTGCAGACGTTTGAAACTGCTCTACAAACTGCTTTGGCAACAGTATATATTGACCAATTGGCTTCTTGCAAGCTCGAAAATCAGTTTTTGCAACGCATTCTCTACATCATTAATCGACTCAACTTTGTCTGGTATAAAGATCTAAAAGAGTATGCCAATGAGCGTTCATTTTATGTGCATTGGGTGCGCGAACGTATCGAAAATCCTTGGCAAGAATGGGAGCTAGAACAGCTCGATCTAAGCAGTGAAAAACTATCGATAGATGAGATTAAATCGAGCTTAGTTGAGAGAGGAGTGGCTGATTTAGAGCCTCCTTTGTCAGAAAACAAGCGGTATTTACGGCAGGATATGAGCCTAGAAAGCTATCGTCATTTGATTGTGATCGCCTCTCTAGACGGCCTAGTCGAATCGAGCCGTCTCTGCCATCTTTTAGGCGGCGCTAGCAACGAAATACAGGCTACCTTGATCCGCGTGCTGCTCGAAGAATATGGCAACGGTCGTCTCAATCGCAAGCACTCTACCTTTTTTGCTCAGATGATGACAGAACTTTACCTGGATCCAACGCCAGAGGCTTACCTAGACTTGGTGCCTTGGCAAGTCTTGGCTTCAATTAATCACAACTTTTTGATGACGCAGCGCAAACGCAATTTTTTACGATACATCGGCGGCTTTACCTACTTTGAAATTGTCGGGCCTTCAATCTATCAAGACTATATTGCAGCGGCTACTCGCTTAGGACTGTCGCAGACGGCAAAAGGCTATTGGGAACTCCATGTTAAAGAGGATGAACGACACGGACAATGGATGCTTCACAACGTAGCGCTGCCACTCGTTGATCTCTATCCAAACGAGGCTTATGAAGTTTTGCTTGGATACGATCAAGAAAAATATATGAGCGATCGCGCTGGCCACGCTGTTATCAAAACTGTTCAACAATCCAAAACTCCTGCCCAAACATTAAAGCCATGACATTAAGCCAAACGCTACCTGTTCGTGAAAACGTTGCTCAAATCCAGTCTTTCCCCAACGAAGTCTTTTTCTGCCCAGAAGAATCTCAATTTTACTCACAGTGTTTAGAGAAAATGGTGCTCAGCCGCTGTCGTAGCAGCGAAACTGTTATTGAGTTTGGTTCTGGCGATGGCAGCCCAGTCATCCAAAGCTTGCTACGAGCTCCTTTCCAAGGAAAGATCTACGGATATGAGCTAAATTCTACAGCCTGTAAGCTGGCTCAAAGTCGAATTTCGCAGTACCAATTAAGCCATCAATATGTTGTTCGCAATCAGTGTTTCT
The DNA here is from genome assembly GCA_041742865.1 of Phormidesmis sp. Lineage (GTDB taxonomy): Bacteria > Cyanobacteriota > Cyanobacteriia > Phormidesmidales > Phormidesmidaceae > Phormidesmis. The sequence continues at coordinate 4,401 of JBGTNW010000266.1, read as the reverse complement.
TTGAAGGATATCAGCGAGTTAATGCAAATTATTTGATTGCCAATCCACCGTATTTACCTGCCCCTGATAGCGATATTTGTATGCCCGCTCTGCACGGAGGTGTAGATGGCGCAAAGATTACTAAGCGCCTCTTTACAGTGGGCTGCGATCATGTCTTATCGCTTATTTCTGCCTATTCCAACCCGGTTGAAACCATTGAGTATGCGCTAGCACAGGGGTATCAAGCCGTCGATTTTATGGCTTCACCGCTGAAGTTTGGATACTATAGCTCTGAATCAAAAGTTAGAAAGGCCATTAGTTATTTGAAAAGTGATCACAAAGCTTTTTACTCATCTAAAGTCTACCTTCTAGCGGGCGTATTATTCGAAAAGCAGGGTGACAGCACCCGCAACCTATCGGCAGAGCTTTTGCAAGTCATGACCGCTTTGTCAGTTTGAAGAGAGTAGAAGGTAGCATTAGAGACATTAATACTCCAACCTTCTATCTCTGTGTTTATAGACAATTGTTTCTCACCCCCACTACGGCTTACCATCGACGCTAGCGAACGGCAATGCTTGCCATTGAGCATCCTATTAACCCGCAGGTCGGGCACATCAATATCTCCGGTGGGTGTACTCAGATGTCAAAATTTGTTCGTCTTTTTGAGTTTATTCAACGCAAGGAATTTGTAATTAATTTTGCATAGCTACTTACTCAAACCCCTAATAGGGCATCAAGATACCGCGCAGTTCACCGCCTCTGTTTTTAGTCGTATGAATATCTACATAGAGACGTCCATTGGCTAAAGCCTGAGCCTGCTCGGTGGTGAGTGTGTACTCTCCTCTAGCGCTGCCACCTCGATTGGTAGGATTAAGGGTGACCTCTAGCGCGTATTGAAAAGGCCCGTTTTCATCTGGGGTGCCTTGGTGAATGTGAAAGGCAGACGTGATGTTGGTATTCGGTGGATTAACCGGATCGCTCGCATAGTCGCGCAGAGGGCTAGACAGGTTACGGAAGCTACCACGAACGATTAATCGGTTGCCTGACAGGGCTGCACCTACCGCGCCGCGAGCCATCGTTTTGGGGTCTGCCGGTACGACGTTGTTCCCACTCATAACGGCTACGTAAGACGTTAGCGAATTACGAGATGAGCCTTGGGCGATAAGCACTTTTTGGGCCTGTTGGACGGTAGCATCTGCCTGAGCAAGAAAGTTGTTAGCTGACGAGGTGGGTAGAGCTGCGATCGCACTCCTCCAGGTTGAGTCTAATAGGCCAGTTAGCAATAGGCAGGTAAAAGTGCCCATGAGTAACCACCGCATTTTCTTTGTGAGATTGCGCATAAGTAAAGACTTCTAATGTAAGTAATGAATTTCTATTGAATAACTCCTTTTGATAGAAGTTGTACTAAGTACGAGTATCTGACTGATTTGGATGCATGATGGATTTATTGTTTCTCTTCGTCGGCTTTTGCGGTGGTAGCGGTGTCGCTCAAACCAGGGTCACAAATTCAGTGGAGACGCTTACGCTATGACCGTCCAAGCACTATGGACAGCGAGTTGCCGGTAGCTGCGTCTCGCTGCTTTAATATTTATTGAAGACGAGGCTTCGCACCCACTGGCGCGTTGAAAATACCCTGTGCTGGCTCTTGGCGCTGGGTCTTGGATGGCGCGTTGCTTACAATGCGAGGAAACCATACTCAAATACATTTACCGGAGTTTACTGGGTTTATACCGTATGCGCCTTTTCAAAACAGGGTCTCTCATTGCTTACAGTCTGGCCTTAGGCGTTCTTGCCAATCCGGCACGAGCTGACAGTGGGTCACCTCTGCCCGCAAGAAGCTTTGCCGATATGCAACAACACTGGGCCAAAGACTGCGTGAGTCGGCTATCTGCAAGCCGTCAGATCAGTGGCTATCCCAATGGTCAGTTTCGCCCGGAAGCGCAGGTCACACGAGCTGAATTTGCGGTGCTCATGCTCAATAGCTTTCCAACGTTAGCTCAGCGCACACCTCAGCCCACGCGCAGCTTTCGAGATGTGCGCCGTGACCATTGGGCCTACTTAGCGCTGCAAACGGCCCACCAAAAAGGCATTTTTGTCGGCTACCCGGATGGCACCATGCGACCTGACCAGAGCATTAGCAGGGTGGAGGCGATCACAACCTTAGTCAGCCTAGTGAATAGAACCTACGACGTTTATGACATAGGCTTTTTACCCACCCCACCTGATGCCGATGCGGTGCTCAAAGCGCTATTTGTCGATTTCGCTCAAATTCCCGCTTGGTCAAAACCGTCAGCAGCGACAGCGGCAGCTGGTTTTTTAGTGGTGGATTACCCGCAGGGCGATCGCTTTAGACCGGCTCAGGCCAGCAGTCGCGCTGAAATTGCCGCTGCGCTCTGTCAGGCGCAGCAGTGGGATGGGCTAGTGCCGGTCGAAGCCGTAGCAGGCAATCAGCACTTTGACTGGTCGCCAGGGCTCAAAGCGCTACAGAAAGCTAGCACCCATGGCGTTTGGGCTTGGTTTGACTGGCAACGGGAGCAGTTGGTGATTCCAGCGCTCCCACAAACCTCGATTCTCAGCCTTTCACCACCGGTCGAAACCCTCGCACTGGCCTCTGTTGAAGGCGAGGACGGAACCGCTCTCTATGGTTATCTCAATGAAGATGGTCAAGTGGCAATCGCGCCGCAGTTTTCATTCGCTGAAAATTTTGCCAGTGGCCGCGCCCTAGTCTACGATAGTCGCCAAAACCGCTATGGCTTTATCGATACCAACGGCCGCTTGGTCATTCCCATCCAGTATGCAGGTGCGCGCAGCTTTCAAGAGGGCTTGGCCGCCGTTTTTGACGGTGAAAACTGCCAGTGCTGGGGCTTTATCGATCCCACAGGGGCTTTGGTTTTACCCTTTCAATATTCTGCTGTCGGCAACTTTTCTGAAGGACTCGCTTGGGTAAACACGCTGCCCGGAATGAATGAACGATACGGCTTTATCAACCGCAGCGGCCAAATGGTCATTGCAGATCGCTTTGGAGCCGTTGAGTCTTTTTATGATGGCCTAGCGGCTGTATATCAGAGCGCGGCGGATGGCCTTCCCCCTCGCACCGGCTATATTGATCGCGCTGGGCAGTGGGTCGAGCCACCCGCCCCGTTTCAAGGCATTGAGGTATCGCTACACAGATCGACGCTGCGCCACGACCGCTGGGAAGCGCGCCCTAACCGGCGTGGCCGCAACGATCAGGGCTTTAGAATAGCTCAAGTAGACAATAAATTTGGCATTGTCAATCGCCAAGGTGAGTTTGTAATTGCGCCTATCTATGCCGCTGTCACCTTTCGAGAAGAGGGCTATGCCCATGTCAACTACGGTGGGGTACAGGTGAGGGTTCTAGAAGGCAATGACGGCATGGGTAGCCCCGTCCCCGGAACGAGGCTAGTGGGCGGACGCTGGGGCTATGTCAAAATTCCTACCGCACCGAATTGATGTGATTGAAGCGTACCTTAGATCTTGCACCATTCTCGAAAAGCCTCGTCAGGCAGTGATTTGATGATAATTTCATAGCCATAACGAGCAGCAATATGAGTATGATGCCTGATTTGTCTGAGCAGTTGAGCCCAGAACACAAAGCACAACGTAAACTCTGAATTTGCTCCTTGTTGTAATTTCAGCAAAATCAAGTTTATCGGTTTTCCAAGGATTTCGGCGATTTTTCGCAAAACCAAGAGAGCCTATTAAGAACAGGTCTCATGGATAAGAATGGTTCTCTCACTGCGTTTGATCTATGTCCTGGAATAAAGTGGCGTTAGTAAATACATGGTAGACAGAGCGTGAATAGACTGCCCTGGTTAGGCTCACTCTCCACTCTGAGACGCCCGTGATGGTGTTTCGCGATCGCCATTGCAATTGCTAACCCCAACCCGGTGCCGCCAGTTTTGCGCGAGCGATCGCTATCCACCCGATAAAAACGCTCAAAGATGCGGTTTTGTTCTGTTGGAAGAATGCCAATGCCCGTGTCTTTAACAGCAATGATGGCCATGCGGTCACGAGCATCCAAACTCACCAGCACCGATCCTCCCGGAGGGGTGTACTGAATAGCGTTGGCCATTAAGTTAGAGACCAGTCGATAGAGCTGTGATTCGTGACCCAAAACATACATCTCACTATCGGGAAGGTGATGGGCTAGGTAGATGTTCGAGACAGTGGCCAGTTCTGAGAGTTCTTCGGTTAAGTCAGTCACTAAATCATTCAGGCAGCAGGGCTTAAATGATTTGGGAGAGATGTCTTGCTCCAGGGTGGTCAGTAACAGTAAGTCGGTAACCAAGCGGCTAAGGCGTCGGCCCTGGCGCTCAACCGTCTGGAGGATGCGGGGAACATCCTGCTGCTGCGAGGAAGGCAGTCGCAGGATAGCTTCTACTGTGGCCAACAAGCTGGCCA
>JBGTNW010000265.1:0-4395 GCA_041742865.1 Phormidesmis sp. | reverse complement strand
GTAGTCGATACCCTCGGCGATGGGGAGACATATCGTCTTGTCTCCAGCCGTTCCTCGTTGCTTTCTCTTGGCCATCACCGCTGGCCTCCAAGTCGTGACTATGACTCTATTTTAGTACACACAAACTTACTTGGAACCAGGATTATTTAACTCGCATTTCGTAAGTAAAGCCCATTGCTGTTCTCTTTGATTTCCCACTTATTGAAAAAGCAAGCTTGATCTCCACCCAATTGGCTGGGGGTTTGGCCCGTCCATTTATAGTGAGCATTGTGCCTCTGACCATTTAGAAATACTGTCAGGTTGCGGTTGTTATTCCTTGGTCTGCGAAACCAGTACCAATATCTGCCGCCTGGCGCTGCATTAACTACAAAGTTCGTGCTGTCATTTCCACCACCGACATAGACACTTTTCTGAGTAGTATTTTTAAGGCAAATGTAATGGAGACTGTCAGTATTACAGTTTCCAACGCAACCTCCTGAAGCATTCGCTGGCTTGGCCTCTGTCAGATTAATACTAGCGAGCACACTTGAGAGCATAAGGGGGAGAAGGATAAATCGTTTCAACATGATATGGAATCTCCTGGTTTAATAAAGTTAACGATTGAAGCTATTGATTTAACTAGCTATCGGGTGCGAATAGAGAGTCAATAAGAGGTCTGCGAGTGAACCTTTCAAATTGTCTCGTCTATGCTAGTAACTCATTCAACAGAAGCTGGTTTTATGCAAAATCTCAAAAACAAACTATAAAAACGATGAGAAGATACTTACAAACTCATTGTCACCTCGACGCAATAACTCAACTTTACAATTGCGTCCAGATGAGAATGAGTTTGGTAGAAAGAAAAGAGCAACATCAGGAGAAATACCGTGCAACATTTCGGAATGATTCTGCTTCAGGTTGACAGAAAATGGGAAATAACTTTAAAGAAAGCTACTAGGCGGATAATTATGCTGCTGCTAATAGCCTGCGCAAGCTATTCCTGCGCCAAAGATTCATCTCAAAACGCTTCAAAAGCAGATTGGGAACAATATCAAGCGCCTAACCGAGGTGCACCCGGCAATACTCAGGATGCGGGCAGTCGGCCGCTGTGCCCAGAGGTAAGCAAACCCTTTACGGCCCTGAGCCCGTTAACAAACTGGATAGAAACGCTAGAACCTCACCCTACTTTCTGGTTGTACATACCTAACAATACTCACGCAGTGAGACTAATTCTCCGCGATGAGCCGACTCAGCAAGAGGTCTATAGAACAACCTATTCCTTGACAGACACTCAAGGAATAGGACACTTTTCTTTACCGGATGAAGCGCCCCCTCTAGAAATCGATAGGTTTTACAACTGGCAGTTTGATCTCATTTGCGACGCTGACAACAGCTCGCGGTTTCGAGTCAGCGGCTTAGTGGTTCGCCGGTCTCCTTCCCCAACCTTGCTCACGCAGCTTGAGTCAGCTTTCCCTCCCGAAAAAGTTGACCTGCTCGCAGCCAACGGACTGTGGCTAGATGCCCTAACCATCCTTGCTCAGCAACGATTGGCGGAGCCCCGAAAAACAACTCTGGCAGCAGGTTGGGCTAATTTACTCAGTGATGCCGATGTCAGGCTAGACCTATTTAGTCAGGAAAAGCTGCTAGATTGCTGTAAGGAAATAGAAAGCACGGAGATGCAGAATCGTTAGGAACGACCAAGAAATAGGCAGCCTTTAGTAGCAAGGCTGCTGAGCAACAGGGCTAACGCTGCAGGACTTAGTGGCACCCAAATGCCTGTGCCTAATGCCGCCCAACTCAGTCCATAGAGCCCTGCTGCACTACAGCCTAAGCTCAGCCCCCAAACACTGGTTCGCCATGTTTGCCATGACAGAACAGTGCCAGCGATCGCCCAACCGGTAATCCACAGATAGCTCCCCCAACCTGGTAACCCCCGAATAATCCCACGGCCCTCTATGGCTGCCACTAACAAGTGGTTAAGCATATACGCATGCAGGACCACCCCAGCAATCTTTGTTTGCGGCCACTGGCCTGCGCCCTGAGAGGTAAGAAAGTAATCGGTAGGATTGGACATCGGGGCTGTCATTCCGATCAGTACGGCCTGATCTGATAAGTCGGGAAGCTGTACCTGATTTTTGAGGAGAGCTGAGAGGGTAATGCGCTCGGCAACAGCCTCCGTTTGCATATGGCTTAAAAAGATTTGAAATCCCCGGCTGTCTATATCATGATAGGGGCCAGTATTATCTTCGAGGGGGACGAACATGGCCTGCCCTAAGCGCAATTGCTGTTGATCTAAGTTTTCAGGATAAATATTCTCTTTCTCAAGATAGTGAAACGCCATCAGAGTCGCTAGCGAAAATCGAGTAGCACAGACAGTATTGGGGTCATGAGAAAACATCAGCTGTCGCCGAACGACACCGTCTGGATCGCTGATAACAGAGGCAAAGCCCAGGCGTTCTTCGGGCACATTAGGTGGTGCGGCAAATCCTGGTCGATTGGAATTGTTTGGTTGATCAGGGCTACAAACGGCAACTAGGTGCTCAGTTTGCTGAAGCGCTTGTTTTAGAGCATCATCGCTAGGCTTAGGGCGAAAGATATCTAACCCAATAACACGCGGGGTGTGAGCGTTGATTTTGGCGATCGCCTCAGCCAAAATTTCATCGGGCAGGGGATAACCATAGGTATTGATATCAGCTTCAGTCGCTTCCACAATTAGGACTCGCCTCGGCGTCGGTACCGCTAGCTGCTGCCGCATCAGCCGATCAAAGTCATGCAGCTCCCAAGGCTGTAGTCCGCCCAGCCAACGAATAGCTGATACCAAGACTACCGCTGCCAGGCTAGCGCCTATTGACCAAAGCCGCTTTTCAGGAACCGTGAGCGGGTTGACCACTCTGGCTAGAGATGACCGATCAGCCGGCGCTATCTGCTGTCGTAACTGCTGCCAGTTGGGGGGGGATGCCGGAGAAGCATGTACCATTACGGGCAGCCAGCTGGCACAGGGAAAGCTATCTTCTAATCCTTGAAGGCGCTCTCTGGCCTGCCTTTCAGCAAGATATAAAGGTAGGCCAGACGCATAGGCTGAAAGAAAATGACGTAGAAAAGTTTGGGCGATGTAATCAGGCACCGGTTCTCTCATCAAGATCATGTGGGGAAACTTTAATGATTTCAGGTCTTGCGCGAGCCCTAGCCCATCACACGAATTGAAAATCGCCAGCTGCAGTCCATTGGAGATCGCCTGTCTGAATCCATACTTCAGCTCTTCTATAGAGAGACTGTCGTGAGGATTGATGTAAATTCTGCCGCTCATAGATAGCTGAGACAAAGCGGCTGGGGCATCAGTGGTTTGGCTAACGCTGTGTCCCGCAAAAAAAAGAACATCCCAAGGTTGATTCCAAAGCTGTTCACTAATCTGTTCTCGTTCGGGTTCAACCAAATAGGTCACATCTGCTCCCGGTAGGCTTTCAATCAGCTGCCGGTCGGTCTCAACATCGATACCCCGACTATGGCCTAAAATCGCTAATATCTTGACGCCAAAAAGCGGCAAGCTAGGCTCAGATAGCGCATCAGGAGAAGAAGAAGAAGATAACGCTACCCGCTCAGAGAACGGTGCACTCAGTCCTACTTCAGCATAGGGATAGCGATCCACCAGATCCCACAGATGCCACGGCAAGCATTGTAAGTGAGGATCATCGGTACGAATCACAATTCTCACACGATCACTACGGCCGAGGTTTTCTCTCAGCTGCTGATCAACCATCTGAAAAGTACTGCTGGCTAACCAACTTTTAAACTGAGCCTGTAGCGCTCTAGAAAACCGCTGACATTCCTCGATTTTCTGATGGATTGAACCTTGGTAAACAATTTCTACAGGCTGAATACGAGTCGATGATTTTAGGTTGCGATAGCTTCGTTGCCATCGCTGTAAACTGTCGAGTAGCGCGGCATCAGGCGGCAATGTACCCATACCTTCTAAGATAGGTCGCTTGTCCTCTGAACCAATTTCAAGCGTAACTTGAAATCCCCGTTGCACCAGATCTCCAGATAACTTTAGGGTAACAAGCTTGCTAGCCATAGCGACTTTAAATAACGAACGATTCGTTGATGCTGGTCTCATGCCAGATTATCTTAATGCTAAATCGCTCTCCGATTAAGCCGGTAAATTTTAGCTTAATGGCTTCTGTGCTGCGGGCCTGAGCCTGCATAACTTCATGGTCTAATTGATCTAATACCAACAGTTGTAATAAGGAGGGCAGCAGACGTTGAAGTCCAGCAGGGCGAAGTTCTACCCAAATTTCAACGTCGTCCTTAGATTCGCGCTCAGCATCGTCTTTAGGCAGGGAACACAACCCCACTACTAAAGAGACCGTAACCTGCTGATCATAACGACTGAGCTGAAATTGTTTACAGCGTTGCACC
>JBGTNW010000264.1:0-40834 GCA_041742865.1 Phormidesmis sp. | reverse complement strand
GCTCTAGGCGATCGCGCCTTTAAGTAAGCGCTGACCTCACTCAGCAACACTAGCCCGCTTGAGTCTTCTAATATAGCCACCGTATCCGCTGAGCGGAGCTGCTTTTCAAAAGGTGCGATCGCCCCACCTTGGCCGCCGTTGATGGCCAAGATTTGATCCGCTTCTATCGGGCAGACTATCCATTCAACTGAGGGTAATGTCTGCTGCTGCAACTGCTCAGCTAGCGGCGATAAGGGGGGCGTTAATACAACCACTCTTTTTTTCATCGCATCCATTTTTTTTCCTAGAACCCTAGGGCTCTGGCCTAACAGCTGTTTTAGCCAGCGAAAACTGCCTAGAAACGGCACCTCACCAAAATAGTTAAGTGTCGTTAAAAATCTTACCGGATCCCATCGAGGTTGTTCTTGAGTCGGCATTAGGTACTCCTTACTTATCAAGTTTGGCTGAGGCAATCATCAAAACACATTAAAAGTTAAGGAAATGACTTGAGCTCTTGAAAGCGGCTGGATAATCGCAGCGATAAAAGCTGTGAGTAGCAATTGTTACTTCCCCTTTCACTTCTCATGCCATCTATTCCAAAAGGTATCTTCCGACACGGCAAGGTTTTCCAAATCAGGGAGTTTATAGATATTCCAAGAAGACAAGTCAGCCATCTTTGGGAATCTAATTATCCGTATTATCCCTTACCTAGCTGCCTGTAATTAGAGCCATAAATTCATCGCATATTTAGGAACTTTACATAAATCTCCGTCACTCTCTAAAGATTAGCTAAAGCCGAAGAAATATCGAGGCCCCTCACAAGGTTGAAAGTTAGTCTTAGGTCACCGATTCTGCTTTTGTGCAGTGCTTCTACATATCTATTCGTTGATTAGCGCATTCTCACTGCTCAACGGATTCCTGAAAACGCCTAGTTCAAAGAGCAACTACCCATGCGTGTCCTTCTCTATTCTTATAACTATTATCCTGAGCCCATTGGGATTGCCCCCCTAATGACCGAACTCGCCGAGGGATTAGTCAAACGAGGACACCAAGTCAGGGTTGTGACCGCTATGCCCAACTACCCTGAGCGTAAAATTTACCCTGAATATCGCGGCAAGCTTTACAAAAGCGAAGTTCGCAATGGTGTCGAAATTGAGCGCTGCTTTGTTGCCATTCGGCCCAAGCCGGGGCTGATTGGACGTGCCCTATTAGACGGTAGCTTTGCAGTTTTAAGCTGGGTTAAAGCCATTAGCGGCTGGAAGCCCGACATAATATTGTCCACTAGCCCTTCGCTGCCCGCCTGCTTACCGGTTGCGGCGACCAAAGCCTTTTATAACTGCCCGGTTGTGCTTAGCCTGCAAGATATTTTGCCAGAGGCGGCTGTTCAAACCGGACTTATTAGCAACAAGCTAGCTATTAAAATCTTTGAAAAGTTAGAAAAATTCGCCTACGCCAGCGCCACTAAAATTGCCGTCATCACACCGTCTTTTGCCAAAAATCTGATTTCAAAAGGCGTGCCTAGTAGCAAGTTAGCCTGCATTTCCAATTGGGTAGATGTTGATTTTGTAAAGCCACTGCCTCAAGAAAATAACCCCTTCCGACGGACTCACGGCCTAGAAGACAAATTTGTTGTGCTCTACTCAGGTAATATTGCTCGCACCCAAGGCGTACGCACAATTATTCGCACTGCTCAGCAAATGATGCACAATCCGGCTATTCAGTTTGTCATTGTTGGAGAAAATCGACAGCTTGGCGAACTCCGCACCCTCTGCGACGATCTGAGTGTCAAGAACGTGCTGCTTCTACCCTTTGTCTCTGAAGCAGAATTTCCTGAGATGCTTGCTGCTGCCGATGTTTCGCTGATCATGCAGAAGAAAAACGTGGTTGGCTTTAATATGCCTTCCAAGACTCAAAAAATTATGGCTAGCGGTCGGGCGATCATTGCTTCCGTACCCATGCAAGGTTCAGCAGCCGAAGCTGTGCAGCTCAGTGGCGGTGGCCTAGTTGTTAGCCCTGAAAGCCCTACAGAACTGACTAAAGCGGTTCAGACGCTATATGAAAATCCTCACCAGCGAGAAGCGTTGGGCAGGTGCGGGCGACAATTTGCTATGAGCTACTACTCAGGTGAGCAGTCCATTAACGCATACGAATCGCTTTTAAAGAACCTTGTCAGCGAATCGCAAATGACGAGCACGTCAGTCTTGGCACATAGTCCAGAGCCACCTAACGCATCTACTTCAAAGTCACCTTTACCCCCGTCATCGGTTTCACAACCGGTAGGGGCATTAATGCAAGAGCTACAGACCTCTGACTTTGGAAAAGTTCACTAGCTATCGGCGTTTCAAGCTTCATTGTGAAAGCATTACAAGTGCAGAAGGACGGCAAAAAGCTGGCAAAAAGCGGATTTAGCTCATAGTTCGTTCTACAGTTAGATTACTTTTTGGGTTTAGCTAAAGTATCCGTGCACCGCTATGCATTCCTTTTGAGGCAACCAAGTTGGCGTAGGTCTAGACCGTAGACAGATTTCGCGCGCTCTGGGCACTTCTACAAGAGTTTTGACAAAAGCTTTGAACGACTTCTCCATAGGCATCACCCTGGATAGCGCTGATGTTGTTGTGCGTAGCACCGGGAGCAAGCCATATCAATTTGGCTTCCGGAGAAGCATCATGAAGTGCTTGGCTCAGCTCAAACGGAATATCGCTATCTTGATCGCCGTGGACATACAGTACAGGCATTTGAAGCTGAGAGACTTTGCTCAGTGAGTCAAAAGGCTCGGTGAGGAGTTGCTCGATAGGAAATAGATGGTAGAGGGCTTTGGCAAGAATGGCGTCTCGCATAGTTGTAAAAGAGCTTTTGACGATCAGTCGGGCCATGCCGGGTTGGCGAATGGCTAGCTCGATGGCGATCGCACCCCCCATCGAGTGCCCCAAAACCGTGATTTGCTCAGGCGAAATTTGGCGCTGGTTAATCAGATACTGCCAAGCTGCTTCAGCGTCGGTGTAGGTTGATTGTTCACTCGGATAAGGCCCCTCACTGAGGCCATAGCCCCGATAGTCAAAGGCCAGTACCGAAAAGCCTAAGCTGTGATGAAAGCGGATGCGTTCTAGGTTGTAGCTAATATTGCCGTAGTTGCCGTGGCAAAGAAGCAGAGTGCGATCGCTGCCCGGATTCGGCAACCACCAGCCATGCAGCCAGCCAGGATCAATCGAGTTTGCTTGATCAACCGGAATCCACACATCCTCATAGGCTAGACCAACATCAGCAGGCGTAGAGATTAACGTGGGCAAAGGTCGAAAGATTAGCTTCGTTTGGTAGCTGTAGAGCGCCCAGCAAATGCTGCCGTAAGCTAAAGCAGATAAGCTGCTGATTGAAAGCAAGGGGCTGATAATTGGAGAAAAAGACGTGACCATGACGAAAAAATATGGATTATCTGACCCTAGTTCTTAGCGTGGGTTTAGCACCTCAGCTCACAGATAGGGATACGGACTACGCAGTTAAGCCTTCAGTCAAAAACGGCAAACCCTCTATTCTACTGACTTTTACTTACTGAAAAGTCCTTTAATACCTTTGATTGCGCCCATCAACCCGCGATCGCTGCGATCACGCGGCTTCACTGCCGGTTCAATATCGTCGTCCTTTTCGCCCTTGAGCCGGTAGCCATACTCCAAGTTATCCTTGCTCTTTTTCAGGACCGGAAAGGCTCTAAAAGCTCCTTGCAACAGATCTTGTTCACTGTGATAGATAGCACGGCTAATCTGGCTAGAACGACGAACAGCGATCGCGCCAATTGGGAACCACTGCTTGCTACCTACCCCGCGCACATACACCTCATACTCAGGCAGGCCATCAGTTTTCATTTTGTCGTACTGCCGCGAGGCTTTTTCTCGCTTCTGCGTCCGCTCAGACTTTGGCTTTTTTGGTGTTTTCTGGCCAAATCCTTTTTGCTCAGTCATTGCGTTCACTCAAATCGATTGCTTTATAAAAGTTTACATTATTCTCAGGAATTGCAAGCCAAGGCATTACCGCCGCATATACTTTGCCCGGTACACGGGTAATCCTTTTTCTTCAGTTACGGTCTCGCGATCCGTTTTTGCTAAAAATGGGCTAGCACTCAGCCAGTCAGCGCGCTCCCGACTGAAGGCAGGATTTTCGCTAAAGCGATCACACATCTCTGTACACACCTCCTCAATATCCGACTGTAGCCAGACCCAGCCTTGACTTGGCATCAATTCAGCCAGCGCCATAACCAATTCCGGTTGCACAACCCGCCGCTTTTGATGCCGCTTTTTAAACCAAGGGTCAGGAAACTGAATACTCACTCGCTGTAAAGGACAAATCCCCGGCCAAGACGCCAACAAAGACTGAAGCGAATTATTGGCATTGCAAAAAACGAAATGCAAATTGCCTTGCTTAGCCTGATCTCGCCGAATTAGCGCCCGCTCGACCAGCGGCTCTCGAATTTCCAATCCCAAAAAATTCCAATCCAACACCTGCTCAGCCATCGTCCGGACAAAATCTCCTTTGCCACAGCCAATATCCAAATGCAGTGGCAGTTTAGGGTTCGCAAATACCTCAGCCCAATCCGGCGCATCCGCAGGATTGGCATATTTACTGCTCAGCGGATTGACATGCTGACGGACACGGCGAATAGGCGGCATAAATCTGTAAAGTCAAATCAAAACAGTCAAGCGATAACGTAAACATCGCTCAGTTTACTTTATCGCTTGACTTACTTAGATCCACTGAATTGGCCATAGGCGATTCACTTGCTAATGCGTCATTAGCGAGCCCACTATCTAATAAATTTAATAAATACGGAATCTTATCCCCTGACTGCGGCCAACTCTTCCACACAAACCTTGCAAGCAAAGGCATTGAAACCGCAATCAGAACCAGCCCCTGCCACCAAGATGCCTGCACATCGGCCAGAGTATAGCTCTGCGCACCACCAGTTGCCTTAGAAAGCTGATCGATTCCGACTGCGCCCAAATTATTTAGCCCATGACAGATAATCGGCACCCACAGGCTCTGTGTGCGCACATATAGTAGTCCCATCACTAACCCAAACAACATCAGCCCCAGCGGATTGTTAAAATGCAGCAGCCCAAACAGCGCCGAAGAGGCTGCTATTCCCCAAGGCAACCCCCACTTTATGCTCCAGCGCTGAAGCAAAATGCCGCGAAAGACTAGCTCTTCTACTAATGGTGCATACACGATTAGCAAAAATATCATCAGAGCATCGTATAGCTCAGGGTAGCGGCTGTCTCCACTGCCGGGCATCAGGTTAGAATCGAGTACTTGCGCTGCATAACTCGGAAAAACCAGCGACAGCCCGTAAAAAATAATCGAAAAACTACCTAATGAAAAGATCAGCAGACTCATGACCAATAAGCCTGCGTATAGCAGTGAAAGTCTAGTCTGAGGTTGACGCTGGCCTTTTGACTGTTTCTTCAATTGCCCTTTTGACCGATCTTTTAAGTGGTTACCCTGACCAAATCGCCAAAAATTTCCAAACAGCGGCTGTACTCTCAAGCCTTGCTGTACGCCTTCCCAGCCAATGACGCCCGTTAATAGCGTCCATACGGCAATAGTCATAATCGGTGTGGCAATGGCATCTTCTTGGCGATTAGGCAGCAATGAGAAAAGTTCGAGCAAGCTATACAGTGCGCTAACCGCCACGCTGACCACCAGGAAGGCTCCTAGCACCCAATAACGGCTTTGAAAAGTTGAAAAGGGATTTTTTAGTAAGTTGGGCAGGGGATTGGGCAGGAGATTCTCAGATGAATTTGAAGGGGGTGTGGGGAGCCTGTCCATAAGTGAGAAATTGCAGTTCACTTATTATAGAAAGCTTTGCTGAAGGCGAGCTGAGAGTTTGGCGATCGCTAAAAGTGCCACATCTGGGTTAAACCGCTATCTAAAGTTGCTAAAGTGTTTGGGTAGTCAGGCTTGAGCTCGTTAATCGTGCCCTCTTCATTCGATTCTGGTAGTCCATCCCCTTTGCCTGAGCCAATCTTGCCGGAACAGATACCGCCTGATCCCATGGTGCCGGAACCCCGGCGCACCTTTCCTTGGTTTTGGCTAGGAACCTTGGTTGGTACAGTCCTGAGCGCAACTGGCCTAGGACTAGGTACTTGGGCCTGGATTTTTATTCAAGACGATCTCTCGCCCTTGCTTTCTAAGCTGCTCACCGAGTCATTAGAGAGGCCCGTGGCACTAGGCGAAGTTGAGAAAGTCAGCTTGGGCAGCTTGCAGGTGGGTCCTTCTGAAATGGGAGCATCGACAACTGATTTCACGACGGTAACGGCTGATACGGTCATTATTAAGTTTGATTTGGTGAAAACGCTGCTGACTTCACGGCTAAACCTAGATCTGGTGCTGGTGGATGCAAAGGGCTATTTAGAACAAGATCAAGACAATGGCTGGCTAGACTTTAGAGTGCCTGAGCAAGATGAAGAGGAAGATCAGCGGTTTGAGGTTCGTTTAGACGAGATTCAGGTTCGAGATTCGCAAATTACGCTAGTGCCCTTGCCTACTGAATCGGGCGTACTGAAGCCAATTGTCATCAACCAGCTCCAGGGCAACGTCAATTTTGATGAGCTGAGGTTTGAGGATCAAAAGGCCCGGACGACGCAGTTTGAGGTCAGTGGTAAGCCCTCGGCAGGCGGCGATCTAACCGTAGCTGGAAAAGTTGAGCCGGTGGCTTTGGTGGGCGATAACCTCAAGCTGGCGACTAACTTATCGATTCGAGGCAATCAAGCGCCTCTGCGCGATGTTTTAGCGTTTACGCTCTCTACAGTGGGCCTGCAAACGGAGGCGATCGCGGTCGAATCCGGTCAGGTCAGCGGCAGCTTAGATCTCGCGATTCGACCTCAGCAGCCCGTCGATTACAGAGGCGTGCTCAGTGTGGATAATGGGTCAATCAGGGCCGATGCTCTGCCGCTACCTCTGCAAAATTTACAGGGGCAAACCCGATTTCAAGGCAGCCGCTGGATGATCGATCAGCTCAGCGGCGTCTATGGCGAAATCGCCGCTGTAGCTGAGGGATTAGTCGATTTTGATCGCGGCTATGACCTAGCGGTTACAGCCGATGAGGTCACGGTTGATGCCTTTACTCAAACGCTGAAACTCGATTTGCCAGTACCGACAACGGGTCAGTTTAGGGCCACGGCTCAAGTCACGGGTCCGCTGCGTCAGCCTCAAGTGCTGGGAACTGCTGTGGCTATAGCCCCCTTAAATGTCGATAGGCTGACCTTTACGAGTGCTAGGACTGATTTTCTCTATACAGAGCGGCAGCTTTTGCTCAGTGATATGGCGGCGGTACCCAGTACGGGCGGATCTTTGGGGGGGTCAGGAGCACTGCTGATTGGGGAAGGAACGCCCTTTTCCTTTCAAATCGCTGGACGGAACTTGCCGGCTACGGCGATCGCTAATCTCTACAACATCAATCCCAATTTTGCCCTGGGCTTAGTCGCAGCTGACGCTACGGTGACAGGTCGCAGTGGCCGCGTCAGTACCACTATAGAGTGGAACGCACCGACAGCTCAGTATCCCGGCTCAGGGGTGATTGATATCAACGGAGAAGTCATTGCCTTTCGCGATACCCTTTTTCAAATCGGTGGCGGCACGGTTACAGGCTCAGGCACGTTAACCGGCCAGCTTTGGGAAGGCGCTATCAATTTAGCAAAGGTGCAGTTGGGCGTTTTTTCTGAAGCGTTGCGCGGCGATGTCAGCGGGCAGTTTCAGGTGAGTGGCAATACTGCTGACACGCGCATTGGGGCAATCGCTGCTCGAGGAAATGTTGCTTTTTCAGCCGGTGTAGCCGCCTTTAGCCGTCAATTTGATAGCTTTAATTCGCCTTTGACCGCTCAAGTGGCCTGGAATGGCGAAAAAATTGAGATTATTCAAGCTGAAAGCCAGCGCATTACCGCTAGTGGCACCTTGACGCCGACTTTTGAAGACGGCTTTACAGGGCTAGAGCGGTTTGATCTCAATCTTTCAGCCCGCGACTATGCGTTAACAGATTTGCCGTTTGCACTGCCAAGTGTGATCGCCTTAGCGGGCCGCACTGATTTTTCTGGCACCCTTACGGGCAGTCCGATTGCCCCTAATCTAGTGGGCAATCTCCAGCTTGCCGATTTAGTTGTCAATCGCCTGCCCTTTAATTCCCAGCTTACGGGCACTATCGACTATAGCCAAAGGGCTGGGTTGGCGCTAAATGTTGCCGGTGGCCGGGACAAAATCGTGCTTAATACGGGTTCATTGGGCCCTTTTGCCGACGCTGCTGCTGGGCGCTCCAATATTCCCGATCTTGACTTTGACATTGGCTGGCGCGACGCCTTTGCCAGTGGCCAAACCGAAGGTGATCTGCTGCGGGTTCAGGCCGGTAATTTTCCCCTATCGGCACTAAATTTTCCGCCCAATGGTGCGGCTGATATTGGTCAGCTCAGAGGCACGCTGAGCACGAATGATCTTGCTGTAAACTTAGCAAATCAGACCTTTGAAGGCGATCTCAAAGTTGCGCGACTCGGCCTTGGCTACATTGGGGCTGCTCAGCTAGAAGGCAGGGTGCGCTACGCCAACCAGCTGGTGACCTTGACCAATGGAGAGCTGTTTCTCAATGGCAACCAAGCCGCTGCGAGCGATGGCGAAGCCTTCCAAGGGAATCGCCTCGGACCCAGCGCTCAGACTCCAGGCGACTTTTATACCCTCAGCGGTCGGCTAGCCCTCAATGGCCCTGTACCGGTTTATAGCGCTAGTTTAGCCACTCAAAGCGGCAACATTCAAAATCTTTTAACTGCCTTTTCAATTTATCGGCTAGAAGATTTTCAAAGAGGGCTAACCCCTCCCGATTGGGCTCCCAACTCGCTCTCGCCCGATCAGCTCAATAGGGTGCTCGCAACGACTCCGGCAGGCTGTACCGACAGCGCGTCTGCCGATCAATTACCGCTCATAGACCCGCTAGCAAGACCCATTACCGTTGATATTGAAACCTGTCGCCGCGACAGTGCGCTGCTGGAACAATTGCGACGTCTTGCCGAAATCCAGGCGATTCAAGAGCGTATTGAATTAGCCCGAGCCGATGATCCCGTTCCTCCGCTCAACGAACTGCAAGGGTTGTTTGCTGGCGACCTTCAACTTAGCGGCAGCGGCAGCGATTTCCAGCTTGATTTTGACTTGGCCGGAGCCAACTGGCAGTGGGGGCCAGACTATAGCGCTGAAGATGTGATTGCTAAAGGGAGCCTGACACCCGGTGTGCTGACGCTAGAGCCGGTTCGCTTAGCTTCTGTGATTGCGGTGCCTACTGGGGCAGTGCCAACCTCCCCGCCAGCGGTTCCAAATACCGTCAGCGATGTGATTGAAATGGATGGATCGGGTTCTACCAGTGCAGATCAAGATCGAGTGGAAAGTGCGATCGCTGTTATTGATCTCGCCGGTCAGCTGGTCTTTGGCCGCAACACTGAATTGGGCTCCAACTTGCAAGCTACCGCTCAAAATTTAGACGCCGCTGCTCTAGGCGACATTTTGCAGCTACCGCTCGATATTGACGGCTTAGCCAATGCCCGTGCCACGCTCAGCGGTACTCTCACCAATCCTCAAATAAGAGGCTCAGCCGCCCTCGCTACGGCAACCATTAACGAAACTCCCATCCAATCGGCTACGGCCCAATTCCTCTATCAAAATGCGCGGCTGACTATCAACAGTGAGCTAGTCGCCTCCACCCCCGATCATCCCCTTACGCTTCAAGCCCAAATCCCTTGGGCCTTTGGATTCATGACCGCGCAGCCAGAAAGCGATCAAATTGCCGTCAATATCAACGTGGAAGATGAAGGGCTATCATTGCTCAATATTTTCACACAGCAGGTCGCCTGGGAATCGGGCCAAGGCCAAGTCAATCTTACCGTCAGCGGCACTCTTAAAAACCCCGAAATTGCAGGCATCGCCACTTTAGATGGGGCCGTTTTGAACGCTAAGATTTTGCCGGAGCCGCTGACCAATGTCACCGGTAGCGCAACCTTCGTGGGCGATCAAATCGTCGTTCAAAGCCTGAGCGGACAGTTTAGTGACGGACAGCTGACAGCAGCCGGTACGTTCCCGCTGCTCAACCCCATCATTAGTGGTGGAGCCCTTAGTACTCTGACATCCACCCAAGATCCCAATGCAGATCCGCTTTTTCCTCAGCCATTAGCGCCTAATCGCCCTCTTACCGTCAACTTCCAAAATGTTGCCCTCGACCTAGAAAAGCTCTACAGCGGCGGCGTCAATGGCCAAATTATCGTTGGCGGCAGCGCTCTACTCAGTGGTCCTAAAATTGGCGGTGAAGTCATTCTCTCCAATGGTCAGGTGCTGTTAGCTAACGGCACAAATGACCCAGTAACCCCTGACGATCCCCTAGAATTCGGCACTCTTGCCACCCCATCTGCGACTCAGCTGCCTCAATTGCCTCAGCCTGCTGGTGGGATCACACCTGAATTTCGCGATTTGCGACTGACTCTCGGCAGAAATGTCCGAGTGGTACGAGGTAACTTACTCAACTTTGTTGCCGACGGTACGCTGCTACTCAATGGCTTTGCAAGCGCTCTAGAGCCAGATGGCACCATCAATCTTAGATCCGGCAGAGTCAGCCTTTACACCACCTTATTTAGTCTGAGGGGTAGCAATAATACAGCCCAGTTCACACCCGAATTGGGACTGCAAAATCCGTTTCTCAATGTCTCTTTACGAGCGACGGTACCCGAAGTTAATCGATCAGGTACCCTGGCCACTACACCGTTTGCAAACGCTGAAATTGCTGATACTTCTAACAGCGGCTTTGATAATCTAGGCTCACTTCAGACCATTCGAGTGCGTGCAACGGTCAATGGCCCTGCCAATGATATTGTGGATAATCTAGAGCTTTCTAGCTCTCCGCCCCGAAATGAGTCGGAACTGCTAGCGCTGATTGGTGACAGTTATATCAGTGCTTTGGAATCAACGGTGGGCAGCCTAGCGGGGGGGGGTGATAACTTTGGCGGGTTGATTAACCTCGTCAGTGGCACCCTGCTCACAAGCCTGCAAGATATTATTGGCAATGCTTTGAGCTTAAGTGAGTTTCGATTGTTTCCGGTGACGGCGGCTAGTCGCCGCAGTACGACCGCTGCGAATGTCGATAATGGCCTAGATATTGGTGCCTATATCGGATTTGACTTTACAGAAGATGCATCTGCTTCTGTCTCTAAAATTCTCACCGACAGCAGCAACCCTGAATTTGGCCTCAGCTACCGGCTGACCGATGCGCTAACCGTTCGTAGCGCTACTAACTTTGATGATATTAACCAAGTTCTTCTGGAGTATGAGATTAGGTTTTAGTGCTGCGCTAAGCTTATGACTAAGAACAAGGTTTATCGAGAAAAAGTAATACTGGTTTAAGTTCTACAGTTTTGACAGTTTTTGTTTCTTTACACCCTGACAACCCGTGCTCAAAAGACTTACATTCGCTCTGCTGCTGTTAATTGGAGTCTGGATCCCTGCAAAACCCACCATAGCCCAAGCGCTGCTGCCTTATACGCTGCCGTTAGATCCTGAGCAGCTACAGGCTGATGGGGAAAGTCTAGCGCGAGATGCTGCTCAGCTGGCTCAATTTCAGCAGTTTGATGAGGCGCTAGCTAGAGCGCAACTAGCGGCACAGCTATTGCCGAGCGATCCTGACATTTTGGCGCTACTTGGCAGTCTTTATTTGCAGGTGAGTGAGCCACAGGTTGATCAAGCTATTGCCACACTGACTAGAGCCAAGGATCTTCAGCCCGATAATGCGCTGGTAAGGTTTGCTTTGGGTAGTGCTTATTTTACTCAGGGGCAATATACTCAAGCGGCGCGATCTATCGAGTCAGGTCTGCGCCTAGAGCCTGACAATGCCAATGCGATGTTTGATTTGGGCAATGCTTATTACAAACTCAGTCGCTACGATCAAGCTATCGTGCAATACGAAAAGGCAGTGGTTAGGGATGCTAAGTTCTGGCCCGCCATTAATAATATTGGCTTGGTGATGTACGAAGCCGGGGACGTAGAGGGGGCCATTAGGCAATGGCAACAGGCGCTGGAAGTAGCCGCTAATGAGGAAACTGAGCCGCAGCTAGCGATCGCGGTTGCCCAATACAGCCAAGGCGCACAGTCTATTGCCGGTCGTGATACGGCAGTTGCGGCGCTAGAGCGCGATCCCCGCTATGCTAATATTGATTTTCTGAAGGAGAATCTTTGGGGCGATCGTCTGATTGCCGATACCCAAAGTTTTTTTAATACGCCGCCTTTGAGGGCGTTGCTTTCTCAGCTATAAATTTTTAGCGATAAATTAGCTATTGCCAACTCAAAAAACTTGTTAAAAATTTGCCAACAGAAAAACGCCAAGGCGCTTGTTTTGCTAAGTGCCTTGGCGTTTTTTGCTCAGGCTTAAGTATTTTTCGCAAGTTAGCTTGAATATGATACAAATGAACTGTTATTAAAACATGATCGACGGATATTAGACATCGATCATGTTTTGAATGATTGCTTTAGGTATCACTAGGCATCATCTTTACTAGGCATCATTTTTACAATGTCATCAACAAACTTTTGATGATCGACCACAGGTTTAGAAATATAGCCATCTGCGCCGCTTTGACGCAAAAAACTTTCGCGATCGCCGTCCATCGCGTGAGCTGTGACCAAAATCACTGGCACATTAGATGTTTTAGGTTGGCTTTTGAGCAGTTGGGTAATTTCGATACCATCGACAGGTTTACCTTTATACACGCTGTGGGAGAGCGAAACATCCATTAAAATAACGTCAGCTTCTCTCTTTTCAGCAATACTGATAACCTCGTCCACATTCTCGGTATGCTTGACGTTCAGCCCGCCTCGCTTCGTCAGAATTTTCGAGAAAACGCGGGCATTCACCATGTCGTCTTCCACAATTAAAACGGTCTTCATGGTTTTTAGGATGACTTTCCTGAGCTAGAGAACGGTAGCTTAGAATCAAACATTTGATACAGCATTCGGATGACTACATCCTAGAGTATTGCAGTTTTTCAACGCTTGCGTGTAACGTACACCATTGTTAGTGCCAATAACATTTTTTTTGAGAAACAGCCCTCAGTTCGAACAGCGCCGGTTGTGAGGATGCGATCGCTGGATTCACAATTTAATCGGTTGGTTAATCGGTTTACGCGCTTACACCTTTAATTTAGGACTTTATTCATGGCCAAACAGTTGAATTTTTCCAAAGAGCAGATCGTCCCTACAGCGCTTCATACCGAAGTGCAGCGATCATATTTGGAATACGCCATGAGCGTCATTGTCGGACGCGCTTTGCCGGATGTGCGAGATGGTCTTAAACCAGTGCACCGGCGGATTCTATATGCCATGCATGAGCTCGGTCTCGTGCCTGATCGTCCGTTTCGCAAGTGCGCCCGCGTGGTCGGTGATGTGTTGGGCAAGTACCATCCCCACGGCGATCAGGCAGTTTACGATGCGCTGGTGCGGATGGTGCAGGATTTTTCCAGTCGCTATCCGCTGCTCTCTGGTCACGGTAACTTTGGCTCAGTCGATAACGATCCGCCCGCAGCGATGCGCTATACCGAAACGCGTCTAGCAGAAATTGGCCACAGCGCTTTGCTCGCTGAAGTCAGTGAGGCTACGGTCGATTTTGCCGATAACTTTGACAGTTCGCAGCAGGAGCCGGTTGTGCTGCCGGCTCAGCTGCCTAATCTGTTGCTCAACGGCAGTTCTGGAATTGCGGTCGGGATGGCAACGAATATTCCCCCGCACAACCTCGGAGAAGTCGTCGATGGCCTGATTGCCTTGATTGATCGACCCAATTTGTCAAACGAAAAGCTGTTTGAGCTGATTCCGGGGCCAGACTTTCCAACTGGGGCAGAAATTATTGACACTGAAGGCATTTACGAGGCGTATCGCACGGGCCGAGGTGGCATTCCGGTGCGTGGCATTGCCAGCTTTGAAGAGATGCCATCGGGGCGGGGAAAGCGATCGCGCCAGGCGATCATTGTGACTGAACTGCCCTATCAGGTCAATAAAGCCAGCTGGATTACGAAAATCGCCAGCTTAGTCAATCAGGGGCGGATTGAGGGCATTTCAGATATCCGCGATGAGAGCGATCGCGACGGCATGAGAGTGGTGATCGAAATTAAGCGGGAGGCTCAGCCCCAGCTGATTTTGAACGAACTGTATAAACTGACGCCGCTGCAAACCACCTTTGGGGCGCTGATGCTAGCGATTGAAGACAATCAGCCCCGGCAGATGTCTTTAAGAGAAATTTTAGAAGCGTTCCTTAACTTTCGAGAAGAAACCCTGATTCGTCAGTACAGCTACGAGCTGGCGCAAAAGCAGGCTAGAGCTCACATTGTCGAAGGGCTGATTGTCGCCTTAGATAATCTTGATGAGGTGATTGAGATTTTGCGCACCGCCGCTGATGGCACCACTGCCAAAGCCGATCTGCAATCGCAGCTAGCCTTGAGCAGTAGCCAAGCCGACAGCATTCTAGCCATGCCGCTGAGGCGACTGACGGGTCTAGAGCAGCAAAAGCTGCGCGATGAAGCGCATGAGCTAGCTGATCGCATCGAAACCCTAGAAACGCTCGTCGCTGATCGCGAAGTGCTGATGCGATCGCTCAAAAAAGAGCTGCGCGCCCTCAAAAAGAAATTTAACGACCCCCGCCGCACCCGCATTCAAACCGCCGCTCAGCGCCAAAAAGAAGCCAAAGTCCTGGCTGAAATTACCGCCGAAGAAAGCGAAACCGAATTTATTCTCGAAATCACCCGCAAAGGCTACATCCGTCGTTCTTCGCTCAAATCCTACAGCCGCCGCAAAGCTAAAGAATTCGTTCCTAGCAAGCTCGACGAATTCGAGGATGTTACCATCAGCGCCGAAATTACCACCCTCACCCAAGAAATTTTGGTGCTCACCCGTGATGGCAAAGCCTACAGCGTCAGCGTTGGCGATGTGCCTTTGGCCCAACGGCAGACCAAAGGCGTGCCGCTCATTAGCCTGTTGCCACCCGCTGTTGGCAGCCTAACAGACCCGATTGTCACTCACCTGGTCATGAGCGAAGCGCGTCTTGGCCAGCAGCTGATCGTGGTCTCTGCCGAAGGCCGAATCAAGCGCCTTGCCGCCAGCGATCTCACCCGCCTCAGCGGGCGCGGTCTGACCACGCTCAAACTCAAGGGCGAAGACAGCCTGCTTTACGCCTTTGTTACCCCGATGGGCAGCGATTTGATCTTGGCCTCATCGGGCGGCAGACTGCTCCGTTTTCAGGTCAACGAAGAGCAGCTTCCGGAAATGGGCCGGGCGGCTCAGGGCAACAAGAGTATCCGCCTAACTAAAAATGAACAGCTAGCAGGCTGTCTGCCTGTGCGATCAAAAGATACGCTGCTGCTGATTTCTGCCAAAGGCTACGGTAAGCGCATCTTAGTGAGTAACTTTACCGTCTCCAACCGGGGAGGAATTGGCTCTCAATCATTTAAGTTCAGCTTGAAAAATGACGCACTAGCGTCGATGATATTGGCGGTTCCAAACTCAACGTTTACCGTACTGACGAATGAAAACCGCTTCGCTAAGCGCGCCATTGATGAAGTACCTCTGCAAGGCCGCTCTCAGCCTTGCAATCGGCTCTTCGTTCCGGGCCGCAGCGAACTCATCACCGAAGCACTGACAACCGATATTCCAGACGGTCTGCTCGAAGGATAACTCAAAGGATAACGCCATTGGCCCAAGTTGTTTTACAAAATGTCACCAAAACCTTTGCTAGCAGCCCTCAAACCGCTGCTCACAAAGGCGTAAAGTCCCCCAAAACCATCGCGTCCCGCCCGGTTCTGAACCGCATCAGCTTAACCATTGAGGATGGTGAATTTATGGTGCTCGTCGGCCCGTCAGGCTGTGGCAAAAGCACGCTACTACGGTTGATTTCAGGGTTAGAAATGCTGACAGCAGGGGATATCTGGGTGGGCGATCGCCTCGTCACCCGGCTCCCGCCCAAACAGCGCGACATCGCGATGGTCTTCCAAAGCTACGCCCTTTATCCGCATCTCAGCGTTTATAACAATCTTGCCTTTGGCTTGCGCCGCAGCCGCGCTGTCAATAAAGCCCAAATCCCGGAGCGCGTTCACAGCGTCGCCAAAATGCTGCAAATCGAAGATCTGCTCACCCGCCTGCCCAAGCAGCTTTCTGGCGGGCAAAAGCAGCGCGTTGCCTTAGGTAGAGCGATGGCTCGCAACCCGCAAGTTTTCCTAATGGATGAGCCGCTCTCTAATCTTGATGCCAAGCTGCGCACCGAAACCCGCACTCAAATCGTTAGCCTTCAGCGCCAGCTCAAAACCACTACTATTTACGTCACCCACGACCAGACCGAAGCCATGACGATGGGCGATCGCATTGCCGTGATGAACCAAGGCGAAATTCAACAGATCGCTCCGCCCTTAGAACTCTATCGCCAGCCTGCCAACCGCTTTGTCGCCGCCTTTATCGGTTCACCACCGATGAATTTTTTACCCGTCACCTTCAAAGCCAATCAGCTCGTACATCCTGCTTTTGCGATCGCCCTGTCCACTGAGTGGCAGCAGGCCCTCACTCGCTATTCGCAGCAAACCCTCACCCTCGGCATTCGTCCAGAGCACATCGAAATCGGCCAAAAACCCGGCGCGATTCCGGCCACTGTCACCCATCTCGAAGCGCTTGGCAGCGAAACTTTTGTGATCGCTACCCTTGCAGAGGATCAAGCCATCCAAATTCGCGTCAATGCCGATCAGCCCGTAGCAATTGGCAATATCCTGCAAATCAGCTTTCCGCTGCCGCTGATTCATCTTTTTGATCCGGTCACAGAGCTTGCCATTCGCCCTTAAGCCCCCCTGATCAGACCGTGTACTTTTAGCCCTCTTCTTCATCCACCATATTCGGACTGATTAGCGTAATATCAAACTCATCGGGCACCACCCCCGAAAACGTATCTCGCGCTAGCTGATAAAAAATCGCCCGCGCCTGGGGGCCAAACACGATCTCATCTTCGTTACACAGATCGTGAGCTTGAAGCTTACGCCCATTGATCAATAGACCATTTGCGCTCGGCTTTCCTTTTAAGTTGCCATCGATAATCCGGTAACAGTGAGTCTTGTTATCTTTCGGTAACTGCACCAGCGTCGCATGATGACGTGATACAAACTGCGAAGCCAAGCGAATATCGCACTTGGGATCACGCCCAATCGAATACACCGAACTCTCTAGCTCAACTTCTCGTCGCCCTTGGCTATCTTCGACGATCAAAATGCTGGTGAGCTGAGAATCTGAAGACATAACGCAATGCCAATGTTAAAAGGCAGTAGAAAAATGAACCTGAAACTAGACGTGAAATCATAAACGAGCCTGCTTTAAAGATTGCCCGCCCAACTCAGAATACACTACAACTTTTTTAGATACATTGCTTTAAATGCAGCTGTGCTTCCAAGTGGACACAGCCGCGCTTCCCCTTCCCCTCTAACCACTGCACCCAAAAAACAAAAAAGGGGCCGCTCACCTGAGCGACCCCTTAAAGCTATAACCTTAACGCAGTCATCCTTATCGGCTAGTTTTACAGACCATTCTTGCAGAGCAAGCTCACAGACCAATGCTGACTGTCAACCTGACTTAAGACCCTACTTGAGCAGGCACCTTGGCGATCGCCGTTATTGCCTCATACGTTGCCCGCATCTTCAGCCCAACCAACACCTGAAACAGACCGCTACCGTTTTTAGAACCCGGATAGTCTTTGTGTTTTAGCAATAGCTCGGTCATTTCGCCATAGCGCTTAGTCGACGTGTTGCTGAGATGGCTTTCCACGTAAATCAGCTCTTCCAAACGGTCAAATTCACCATCTATCTCCAGCACAGACACTTCATTGCCGTAATAGCTATCAGGGCCATAGTTCATTCGCAGCCCAGGGTAGGAGCAGGTCAGCTTGCGCCCACAAGGAATCCAATTGATGGTCGAGCCCTCATCAAATAAATACACGGGCTCAAAACCGGGAATGCCTTCTCGCTGAATCAAGCGAACGCGCAGAATCTTATTTTCCTTATCATCTGGAATTAGCTCAGTCGGCAAAATCTGGATGACAACATCGGCGTACTGCTTTTGCACATCAATGTAAGCTTCAAAGTCGGGCTTACGGGAATTGATGGCCGCGAGTACGTCTTCATAAGTATGACCCCGCTCAGCCATATCACGCTGAATTTTCCAGTTGATTTTTACCTCATCGCTAATATCGAGGTAAACGCTAAAATCGAGCAACTTTCGCACCCGCTCATCATACAGAGGGTGCAGTCCTTCAATTACCACAATTTTATTGGGCTCAACTTTTTCTGGCGGATCGAGTTCACCCGTCTCGTGGTTATAGATTGGCTTATCAATGGTGTTGCCTTCTTTGAGTGCCTTAATCTGCTCGTACATCAGATCAAAGTTGTTTGCCTTAGGGTTCAAAGCCGTTATCCGCTGAACCTTACGCTGTTTGCGATCCAAGCTGTGATAGTCATCCAAACAGATAACTGTCATAAACTCTTCACCGAAGAGATCCGTCAATCGACGCAAAAAAGTGGACTTGCCACAGCCTGAGTCCCCAGCCACTCCAATTAACACTACTTGGTCTGCTTTACTGGTCATAGCGTCCTCTACAACAAAGTCAAAATCATTTTTAAAGAATTTCCCAAGGCAAGCGATGCCCACCAACAGCCGCCCCTTGCCCTACTCGCCAGCAAAGCCACTGAAATCAAAGGCTTTACCCACTACACAATCGCAGAATTTTATGATTTGAAACTTTTGATTACGTATGTGAATGTTATCAGAGACTACGACTCACGAACAAGCCGCTGCGCTGAGAATGAAATGATCCCAGCGCTGCGATCTCGATGTTTGATATCAAACTTTATTCCATTCAATGTTTAATTTCAGGCTTGAGCCGCTCTTTAGTGGCTGCTCAGCGTCAGCTAATCCTGACTCAGCCCCTCGCTGAGCGCTACTCGAACCCCGAAAAATAAGTACCATGTTGAGTGTTAGCGTCAAGCGCTAAATATCCTGGTTCAGGGAAACCGTTCTTTCTTTGAGTCTCAGGTAAGCCGTAACATCCTTTGCTTAAAGCCGAGCTTTGCCTACCGCTCGAATGTCCTGAATATAATGTCTCGGACACTTTAAACATTGATTGGAAACATTGATTGGAGTAATAATTCCGAATACTCAATCAATTCAGACCACTCAGACAGACAGCTCAAAATGATAGTCTAATACCTATAAAAAATATCGAGCTACTCTGAGGCTACTACTAAGGATGTATAACTCCGGCACAACTGGCAGCACAATCAGCACTTCAATAAGCAGACTCTATGTCTACGAGGTAGAAGGGCTAGGTCAAAGCGGCCAAGCGAGTGGAATAGTTCCCCCACTTCGTCGTAGCGGTACTGTGTTGATCACCGTGCCCTACAGTCGTATGCAGCAAGAAACCAAGCGAATCATGCAGCTAGGCGGCAAAATTGTCAGCATTCGCCCTGTTAGCGAGGGTGCGATGGCTAGTCAGGCTTCTGCTGAGCAATCTGTTAAGCAGCCTGTTGAAAAATCTGTCGAAACGTCTACAAGTAAGCCCATGACCCCAGCAAAAGAAAAGCAAAAAGTCCCTGTTAATATCTATAAGCCCAAAGAGCCTTACTTAGGCGCTTGCCTCTCCAATGACGAACTCGTTGGCGAAAGTGGTATCGGTACTGTCAGGCACCTCAAGTTTGATCTCTCTGATGGTGACCTGCACTATCTTGAAGGCCAAAGCATTGGCATCATTCCTGATGGCACCGACGATAAAGGCAAGCCTCACAAAATCCGCCTATATTCGATTGCTTCTACCCAGCATGGCGACGATGTAGACGATAAAACCGTTTCACTTTGCGTTCGTCAGCTCGAGTACAAAGATCCTGAAAGCGGCGAAATTATTAGAGGCGTTTGCTCCTCTTTTCTCTGCGGGCTAGAACCGGGCAAAAAAGTTCAAATCACTGGCCCAGTCGGTAAAGAAATGCTGCTTGCCGATGATCCTGAAGCCAATATTGTGATGATGGGCACCGGTACCGGGATCGCGCCTTTCCGCGCATACTTATGGCGCATGTTCAAAGACCGCGAACGGGCTGCTAATCCTGACTATCAGTTTAAGGGTAAAGCTTGGCTGATTTTCGGGATCCCGACGACTGCCAATATCCTCTACAAAGGAGAGCTAGAGGAAATGCAGGCTAAGTACCCCGATAATTTTGAGATTACCTACGCGATTAGCCGTGAGCAGCAAAACTCAGAAGGGGGGCGGATGTATATCCAGCACCGAGTCGCTGAAAATGCTGAAAAGCTTTGGAAAATGGTTCAAGACGAGAAAACCTATGTCTATATCTGTGGCCTCAAGGGCATGGAAGATGGTATCGATGAAGCGATGGCGGCAGAGTCCATTAAAGATGGCATCGATTGGGCAGAGTATCGCCGGACGCTAAAGAAAGCACATCGCTGGAATGTAGAAACTTACTAAGGCTGTCCTAAATTTGTACTGGGGCCATAGTGGGCTAAATGTCATCAGTCCTAGTAGATCCTAGTAAATCCTAAAGGAGGGGCATTCTTCAGAGCGTCCCTCCTTTACAATTGGAAGGTTATGTTTATGGGGCTAGGGCATTGGCTTTAAAGGTAGGACTACTAGGGTTAGGCACCGTAGGTACGGGCGTTGCCAAGATTCTTTTAGATACCCAGGGCCGTCACCCGCTCCTAAAGACGCTGGAGATTAGCAAAGTAGGGGTGCGATCGCACCCAAAACCTCGCGCCGTTGATCTCCCCGACTCCCTCTTCACCACCGATCTAGCCAGCATTGTCACCGATCCCGATATTGACATCATCGTTGAAGTAATCGGTGGATTAGAGCCCGCCCGCAGCCTAATTTTGCAGGCAATTGATCACGGTAAGCATGTGGTCACCGCCAACAAAGCCGTGATCTCTCGCTACGGCGAAGAAATTTATGAAGCGGCGACGGCAGCCGGCGTCTATGTGATGATTGAGGCGGCTGTAGCTGGCGGTATTCCGGTGATCGCTCCGCTCAAACAGGCCCTGAGCGTCAACCGGCTACAAGCCGTAATGGGCATTATCAACGGCACCACTAACTACATTCTCACTCGGATGCAGAGCGAGGGCGGCGACTTTGAGACAATTTTGACCGATGCTCAGGCGCTGGGCTACGCTGAGGCTGATCCGACAGCGGATGTCGATGGTCTCGATGCGGCTGATAAAATTGCCATACTAGCGGCCTTAGCTTTTGGGGGCCGGATTAAGCGCGACGATATTTACTGCGAGGGTATTCGCAATGTTAGCGCTGCCGATATTACCTATGCAGAGACGTTGGGATTTGTGATTAAGCTATTGGCGATCGCCAAACTTCCCGACAGCAACGATCCTGATTGCATTCAAGTGCGAGTTCATCCCACCCTCGTCCCGATCAGCCATCCTTTGGCCAGCGTCAGCGGCGTAAATAATGCCGTACTGATTGAGGGCGATCCAATCGGCCAAGTCATGTGCTACGGCCCCGGTGCAGGCGAAGGCCCCACCGCTAGCGCTGTGGTTTCCGATTTGTTGAGCATTGCGGCAAGCCTTGCTACCGGCCAAAATCCTAACCCGCTGCTCATTTGTTCTCACAGCCACATGCTCAGCATCTTGCCAAACTCAGCTGTGGTCACCCGCCTATACGTTCGCCTGCTAGTGAAAGACACTTCTGGCGTCATTGGTAAGCTCGGTACCTGCTTTGGCCAGCACAACGTTAGTCTCGAATCGATTGTGCAAATTGGGATTCGAGACGGCCTAGTAGAGCTAGTGGTGGTCACTCACGAAGTGCCTGAGGGCGCGTTTCAAAAAGCATTAGCTGAAATCCGTCAGTTTCCTGAAGTCAAGGATATTCCTAGCTTGCTGCACGTTTTATAGTGATTTGATCTCCGCTATGTCTGAACTCATCTCAGGCGAAGACCTTTTTCAGTGGCGGCAGGGGGCGCTTCATCTAGCCCAAGCCCACAGCGTTGACCTAGAAGAAGTGGATTGGCTTTTGCAGGGGATGACATCGCTGAGCAGTTTGTCGCTGCGGTTAGGTGATTATCGCGAGCATCCGAGCATTTTGATCAAAGCCGATCTCACGAACCTTACGGCGAAGTGGCAACGGCGAATCCATCAGCGTGTGCCGGTGCAGTACTTAGCGGGCGAAATGCCTTGGCGAAACTTTTCTATGGTCGTTTCACCAGCGGTTTTAATTCCTCGCCCTGAAACCGAGCTTATTATTGATATCGCCCAGGCGTTAGTGGCGCAAAATCCAGTAGCAGCGCAGCTACAGCAAGGGCATTGGGCAGATATTGGCACCGGGAGTGGCGCGATCGCGCTTGGCCTCGCCCAGCAATTTCCAACGGTAACTGTTCATGCTACCGATATTAGCGCCGCCGCCTTAGCGATTGCCCAACTCAATGCTCAACAAAACCAGCTAGCTGAGCGCATTACCTTCTATCAGGGCAGTTGGCTATCGCCACTCTCCTCACTCAGTGGTCAGCTATCGGCCATTATCTCCAATCCGCCCTACATCCCGACCCACACCGTAGGCACTCTCCAGCTTGAAGTCACTAATCATGAGCCTCATTTGGCCCTAGATGGTGGCCCTGATGGGCTAGATTGCATTAGAACGCTGATTGAGCAAAGCGCTACATACCTGCATCCTAGTGGCATTTGGCTAATTGAGCTGATGGCTACTCAAGCTGAAACGGTGGCTGATTTACTGAGTCAACAGGGCAGCTACACCCACATTTCTGTTCATAAAGACCTAGCCGCCATCGAAAGATTTGTCTCCGCTCGTAAAGCTCTATAATTGGTAAGCAGACTATTCTGACTAGCCCTATGGAAACAACAGCGACTTACGATTGGATCCTTGGGCTTACTGCGATCGCCATCTTTCTCGGTGGCCTCTTCCTCCTCTTCGACGGCCTCAACGGCACCGACGACAAGAAATAGAGGACTTATCTTTAACCCTCAATAAGCAAGCTTAAGTTATTTATTGCGGAAGCCAATATTGTGTTAGTTCAGAAAATTGTCAAAGAGCTGCAAAATATTCCTGAAGATAAACTAGCTGAACTATACGATTTGATTCATTATTTCTGCCTTGGCCTAGATACGGTAAAGCCGCAGCCTCGTAAACCTGGCCTTCTTTCTGGCACACTTGGTGACGCATTCTTTGAGTCGCTGCCCGAGGAGGAGCTTCGGCAGTGGGAATGAGCTATGAGAAACTTGTGACCGAATGCTCTCGGCCCAAGCAGAAATCGAAAACTTACCAATCCTTACCTACGACAAAAATTTTAAGACTGGGCTGATTCAGACAGTTCCTTTGGGAACAGATGCTCATTTATCCGATGCCTTTTGATCAGTCCTACCTTAGATTTTTCCGCTACTGTCTCTACCTCAGTGCGCGATCGCTATCTTCCTCGGTGGCCTCTTTCTCCTCTTCGATGGTCTCAACGGATCTGATGACTAACAGTGACTTGTAGGTAAGGGCGTCGCGCATAAATAATATACCGACGCCCTCATCCCCTAGCCCCTTCTCCCAAAGTTGGGAGAAGGGGAATAAGCGCTTGAATTCCCGAGCCCCTCGCCCAAACTTGGGAAAGGGGTTGGGGAGAGGGCAAGCCGGTACGCTATTATTTTGCGACTCCCTAGTGGCAAAGTTTTCCATCTTTTGGGACACGCTGTTCTTTAGCTGTGCGGGTTGCGCCTATTAATGTAGAGACAATCACACAGCGCTTGATGCTTGGGAATTGCTTGCTAGAAACAGTCACCCGCCCGAGCCGATAGCGTACGTTACCTTTTTGATCAAACTGAACATAGTAAATGCTGCCAGAGGTTGCAAAATTAGTTTCGCCATCAAGCTGCACCGCAGAATTCATTGATTCCCAGTTGGATAGGCTGGCGGCTGATGTGGCAGGGTGAACAGCCATTTCTACCCTACCCGCATTTTGTCGAACGCTAAACTGCCAAGAAACGCTTTCTTGCTGAGATTTTCTTTGGGCTTGCTGAATGCCTTCACGCAAAAATCCCTGTGCAGTGCTCACTTGATGCCCTGCCAGAAATTTGAGCCATGTGGGAACAGCGATCGCGGCTACAATGCCAACCATTACAACAACAACAAGCATCTCTATCAAAGTAAATCCTGACTGAGTGTTTTTCACGGCTTATCAGACATAGACGAAAATGACGAGTCAATATTGAAATTTATTCTTAAAAACGGGAGCTTTAAAGTCTGCAATCTGACGTTTACAGGCCCAGGTTAGGGCTATTGCAGGTGGTACCTTTAGCATCGACAATACTGCCTAATAAGCTACTTACTATCAAGCATTGTTGAGTGGTGCTGTTATTATTAGCAGTAATTCTAATGACAAAAGGAACAGAATTGATAGATACGCCGCCCCGGTGGTCAAATGTTAGGCTATTTGTAGAAGCTGTTGAGGCGAATGCAGCTAGCTGAATATTTTTAGTATTGGAGCCTAGGATGTTGGCGGTGGCTGTGCTTCCGGCTTGTCCTACTGCGGCGGTTGGACCATTAGCGGTGGAGCTAAGGGTCACACTATACGCAATAGATCTTTGCTGAGCTTTTGTTTGGGCATCTTTCAAAACGGCTTTTAGATCATTGCGGACAGTCGTGACTCTTTGCCTGTTTAGTAAACTTAGCCAACCAGGGGCCGCAATGCTCCCTAGTACGCCCACAATCACCACAACGACCAACAGCTCAATTAGCGTAAACCCAGCGATCGCCGAGGAAGATGACGAATTTTTAAATTTCATGAGTCAGTATCCTTGGAGAGATCTTTAGTTAGCAGGGTTTTTATCAATTACACCACGCATTAGAACCCTGGTTTCTAAGGTGGGTAATGCGCTATCGCGGCCGATGGGTCCAAGTCCGCTACCGGCCCCATCAATATTACCCCTCAAAAAGAGGTAGGCGTCTTGATTTCCACCCCCTCCATCTACCGCATTGGGATTGCGGATACAGCTAAAAAAGCTAGTATTCGTCGTTGAAGCGGTGCTAGGGACAAGTGAGTATCCCGCTCCTAAATGAGTACAAGAGGGCGGACTAGCAAGCGGGGAAGAAGGCACCGGTTCATCGACAAAATCAACCAAAACAGAGCTATTACCCGCAGTAGAGGCTCCTAATCGGGTCCAAGATCTAAAGCTCACACCTTGAGAAGCAGGATCTCGATAGCCTGGTGTGCTCTCTAAATTGGCCAAGTTCTTATATTTATCTAGCTTGTATCGAATAATTCTCGATTTGCCTGGCCAGTTAGCGTTGCCATCTTTTGGCTTTTGTAAGTACATTACTAGGCTATAAGCCGATTGCCTGACTCTAAGCACCTCACACTGATTCAGTTTTGTTGGATCTCCACTAAAAGCAGTAGAACAGATGGGGAGTCCATTAGTAATAGGATCAGGTCGCCAGAAAGCTAGAATTGGAGTAGCACCTGATGGCAAATCGGTAATCTGGGTAGATAATACTGAAGGATCATCATACAGAAAAACAGCTTCTCTAATATCGTCACCAATATAGTCGATGGCTCTTTGCATATCTCGTTGGGTCTGATCGAGCACTGACTCTCGGCGGTCAGTTTTAAGTAGCTCAACGACTAGATAAAGCAGTCCAGAGACGACAATACTAGAGACTATCATTGCGACTAAAAGCTCTAGTAAGGTAAAGCCCGAGATAGTAAGTTGCTTTGAGGGACGTAGGGCTCGGCGTAGACGAGAGAACGGTTTTGGCAGTGCCATGGCCTTGTGTGGGTAGATAAAGTTTAGATATTGTTTCGTTGAGTATTTTGATTAAATAATGTCAGGTTAGTTGCGAGCTCAGCTAATTACAGTTCAATCCATTTGTTACTGTTGATGCTGTAGATAGGTAGCGCCTGTAGGTGCACAAGGCACCCTCTCGATCTCCTTGAAAAATACTGGTGTAGATAACGGCTAAAGGACGGCTGCTTCTTTGGCCTTCCCCACTCGTAAAAGTCAGTCCAGCGGGAGTTGTTTGCAGGCTAGCGCTGTTATTTTGAACCGCATTAAAGTCGTAGACTCTAACCCCCACATCAAAAGTAATGGGCACCGTAGAGCCCGCAGGTGTGCTGCCTACCGAGCGAAACACTTGGACTGCAAATTTATTTTGGCTACCGTCTCCGATATTGACTTGCTTAGCAACGTTTGTGGTTGTGCTGTTCCAGTTTGCTGCGATTGAAGTCGGTGCGGCGGTTGTCGCCACAGAAATTGTGGCGGTGGAGGGATAGATATAGAGCTGGCTGCTAAAGTCACCGCCGCGCTCTACCATTAAGCGGATTTTGTCTACTTCGCCTTGAGCGACCTGTAGCGCTTGCTCTGCGCGCTGGCTTTGGATGCGAGTGGCCATAGAAAACACCATGACAGGTGCCATGACAGCCGCAGTTAGGCCAATGACAGCGATCGCAACTAAGCATTCAATTAAAGTTAGCCCTTTGTCATTAGCCTCGCTGGCTGGCGTACCTAGGGAGTCGCGCGTAAATAATGTACCGACGCCCTCATCCCCTAGCCCCTTCTCCCAAAGTTGGGAGAAGGGGAATAAGCGCTTGAATTCCGGAGCCCCTCGCCCGAACTTGGGAGAGGGGTTGGGGAAAGGGCAAGCCGGTACGCTGTTATTTTGCGGCTCCCCTATTAGAGGTTTGGGTTGACAGCTCATCTGCTCATGCTCTTACTAGAAAATAGTTGGGTTGGGGATAATTCAAAACTGCAAGGACAAAGAATCTAGCCATGTTGTTGGCTCAGCCGCTAGCCAAGTTGCCAGATTGCTCAAAGATTCTAAGATTATTTAGAACTTTAGCAATCTGACAAACACAGCCGGTACTAGCAAGCCTCGTTAGGATACACTCGGCTGCCGCCGGAGGTCGCGCAGCGCAGATTTTTGACATAGGGGTCATCGACTGGCAGCTCCCGATAAAACTCGCTTCGGGGGCGACCCACGGTTACAAAACGACGGGCAATGGGGCCAGATGGGGCGTATTGCAAACCGACATCGTATCCCCAGATGCGGTTCGGTGCTCCGTAAAATCGAGTTCGCTCCGCATTACCCGTGCCGACCTGTGCATCTGCGCCGGGTTCCCAAGCATCTTGGTCAAAAGGTGCAGTCGCCGAGGTACTAAAGTTGAGCTGAAAGAATCCACCTGAGATGTGTAGGTCTGTGTTTATCCAGTGTTCTAAAAAGCGAGGAAAGTTGTGCATACCGCCGTATGTTTGTCCTGCTTGAGAAGGGATAATACCGCTAATAAAGACGGCATTAACAATTGTGCGAGTCGCTTGTTCTAAGTCTCCCCCTCGCTTGTCATTGAAATCAGCGTTGCTGGCAGTGAACTGTAAGTAGTCAGAATCAGCGACCACTGAGTTATTGGATCTGACTACTCCGCCATTACGGTTAATCAGTATCGGGGTAGTCAGACCACTCGGATTGGCAGGGTTGACATGTTTCCAGTTGGAAGATGCAACCGCAGCATCTGCAAACAACCGATTTTGATTTTGGTAGGAGCTAATGGCGTTACCGCCGCTGCTGCTAGCAGTGCGCGCCCGGGTAAACCCATCTGCGATGTTACCGTCTCTAAAGGTTCCTGACAAAATTCCTACGGCATCACCGACAATTTCGACAGGCCGCCACTTATCTACAGCGGGGTTAGCAAAGTTTGCCTCATTACGTTCATCGACTGCTCGATCATCATAAAAATCGAAAGGGGTTCTGACACTACAGTCATTAGCGATCAGCTTGTCTGTAAATTCTTCAATCAGACCCGTACAGGCCGTTGCAGCCGTAGAGCCTAGGGCTCCAGTGGAGGTGTGAAGGTTAAAGTCTCCTTTTACATAGACCATATTGTCGGAAACAAATGTCATCCCTGATAGCACAGTGGTTGCCCGGTTTAGGGTGGCACCATTGACCAATCTAAAGCCATGAGGACGGCGATCCGGATCGGCATAAAAATCGATTGGCTTTGTACTGATATTTGTGTTGGTCATCAGGGGCGGATCTTGCAAGAAGGGGGCGCTCGTAAGCTTCTTTAAGCGGCAATCTCTGTTGTTACCCGTGACTGGAAATCCGCTGCCGCCAGAATTTGTATATATCTCATCCCAAGTGTCACAGTTTGCCCAAGTAGTGCTGCTCGCCTTTGGTCGGACGATAGAGTCCTCTCTGAGGGCGTCTTCCCGAAAAGCATAGACAATGCCGTCTGTATTTGAGATCCAGCGATCGCTACCATTACTGTTACTTGATAGCTGCTCAATATCAAGATCCAGCATACGCACACCCATCATTTCGCGACCATCGAACATGCCTTTGTCTAATAGTGATACCGTCACTAGCTTGCCGTCTATCCCTACCACTTGCATAGATTCAGGGTTTAAGTTAGTACCCGCCGGATTAGAGGCTGTTCCATCGAAAACGGTGGCTGTAATTGTTTTAGGAAGTTTCCAAGTTTGTTGACCAGATGCCGGCGTTCCGGGAACTCGGTAGTTGAACGCGATCGCTGCTAGTGCGGACGAATCAGGAAATTCACCACTGTCAATAGCACCATTTTGATTGGTATCGCCCACAATTTGATAGATGACGTTGCGGTTTACACCTGTGTTGTCAGCCGAAATAGTAGGATCATTCTCGTTGAATATATAGTTGGTTTTAGGGGTGCCGGGTATTGTTTGATCGCTTAAGTACTCTTCAGTAGCCGGTTGATTGTCGTCTTGATCGTGCCTTTGTAGTGGGAAAAGATAGTGAAGTGCAGGGTATTTAGGCTGGGAGGCGCAAACTAGGGCAACACCAGCAAGGTCTCTATTATTATCACTATTAGGGTTATCACTAGGCGTGGAAAAGAGAGCTTGAACGGAGCTGTTAGGATTGCGTGGACTACAGTCATCAGGAAAGCTCATTGTATATGTATTGCCACTTTTGCTGACTTGCCAAGAGCTAAATACTCCGCTGGAAGGAGACTGTTGGAAGCCATATCTTCTATCTCTTTCTATTTGATTAATATCGGAAAGAAGATTAACGAATTCTAGGGCTCCAGCAGATAAGGTTGATCCTGCCGCTTCAATCATGTCTTCTCTAGAGGGATTACCCTTATCGCAAACATAATTAGAGGTAGAAGTTATAGGAACCGGTCTGCAGTACTGGCTAATTAAAGCAGGAGAGCCAACGAAAGCATCCCAGACTGGGCCTCCAACTTGATTTTTTACTTGACCCTGATTTGAGATGCCAGAAAAACTGCTGCTATCAACGGAATTAGTCAAATTTATATCTTTTAGGTTTGTTAAGTTTTTACTCAATAAACCCATCGTGCAAGCGGCAGAATGCAGGGCTGACTTGTCTGCTGGACTCAATGCATCGTACCGACTAGAAATTGTTCCTGTTGCTGAATTATCTAGCCGCTCATCAAAAATCCGCCTGAGAATAGAATAGTCGCCCCACATCGCCATCTGTGGGAAAGGATGAATAACCTCGCCCCCACTTTCTTGCACCGGGATAAAGGAAGGGGCCCCGCCTTGAGGGTCACCTGCAAATCGGGCTAGATTACGGAGCGCAGTTCCCAAGGGACGATTGGCAGCTAAGGCTGCGCCAAAAGATTCGGGTGTACCGCCCGGTGAAGGCAGGAAAGTAGCCGGAAACTCATACTCCCATCCATTCGTACCTTTCCCTGTTAAAAAATTGCTAATTACAGTGATATTTGCATTAGCGCTATTTTTGAAGGTTTGAGCTTTAAAGTTACGGCTCTCTATTAAAGTCTCTCTTGTGCCGGGATGAACCGTATTAGCAAGGCAGGCTAGAGGATACTGTTGGTCAGAATTTTCATAATGATAAACCACCATTCCTTGCACAGCCGCTAAATTATCATGCAGAGATCTTCTTTGCCGAGCTTCCGTTAAAACATTTGCATTGGGTGGATGCAGCGGATCTCGATTGTTAGCTGTAGATTCGGCAGCGCCCTTCCAACCAAATGGATTACCCAGCTCTAACCGCTGCCCCACAATTACCCTTAAGCCTTGACCAATGGCGCGTCGTTCCCAGTAACCATCTAAGCCATAGATCTTGTTAGTAGCATCCAAAGCTGTCAGCGCTGTATTGCTAGTAATAGCAGAGCCTACTGACACACCACTTGGAATTCTATTGTTTTGGTCATAGACAGCTTTTGGCCCATAGCGATTATCAGCTCTATAGGTATCATCTAGATAAGGCGTTGCAGAATTTTCGTTGTAAATTCTCTTGGCATTAGCAAAGAATCCGCTTTCCCATGTGGTGTCGCGAGTCCAGTCAGCGTTGCTACGGTGAGCTAGAACATCTTCTGTAAATAGCTTAATCGGGTCTAGCAGGATTTTTCTTAGATCTTGATCAGCCGCTGTGACTGAATCTTTCGCCGTTCCCATGTTGCCATTGCCTGACACATCTGGCTTTTGGCCATTGTGGGTAAATAAATGAAAGGTAGGATCTGAGTTGCTAGCGGTACCGGCAAAATCGTTTGAGAGAGTCTTACCTGATAGCACCTGACCTTGAAAGCCACTTTTAGAAGCTAGCGTAATTTCCGAAGCATCTTGGGTGTAAAGGCAGGAATTGTGAGAGCTGATCATTCTGGCTTTGAACTTATCTCGAATAAGAAAATTGCCCTCTGTATGCATAGCCCCATTCCAGAAGAAATCTCTAGTAGCACCTGGAAATAGCTCTAAGTCGTACTTAAACCATGCGCCCCATTTATTGCCTCTATTCGCTTGACGCACCTGCTGTAGCTCAATGGCACTAACGGTACGATTCGCGCTGTTGCGATTGGCAACAAAAGCGGTGATCTGAAAATTTTTCTGTAATGTGGCTGCGTTGACAACCTGCCATCCGGCCTCAGGAGCCCGCGACGAACCGCAGCCTGGCTGCACCTCACTGGTGTTAATAGGGCCATTGCGAGTGACTAAGGCATTTGCTTTTGCAGCACTCAAAGAATCGGTCAGGGCAACCGTACCTGCGGCATCATCCATTAAAATTGAATAGACAATAATCTCGTCAGGCTGGATAGTGCCGTCACCGTCTATATCAGTCTTAAAAGACCACGCATTGTCATTGCCACCGCCATTGATATCGACCCTAGTTTCACCTGGAAATGTATAAGGATCGTTAACTGTATTTGTTGGAATGCCGTTATTGTTATCGTTCAACATCATGCTGGCAATAACATCGCTCGAAGGAATACCCCCCGGAAAACGCTCATCTTTTGAAAATAGATATTCCAGCTTTGCTTTTGCTCTATCAATTGCAGGCGCTGCGGCACTATCGATGACCTGCTGCTCACGCTGAGCAATTACACTGCCTGAGCGGCTGAAGGTTCTAAAGCTGAGTGTGCCTACTGTGAGCGAGAGCATCAACAGCAGCAAAACGGTGGTCGGAAGCACAAAGCCCGCCTGACCCGCACGGGCAGGCTTACGCATGAGGAACAGACTTCTCAAAAGGCCGCTCATAAAGCGACGTCTCAGTCGCTGAAAGTCTGAGGGTTTCTTGCGAGGGGGTATGTGGCGAGTCTGCTTATCGGCGGACATGGCTAGCTTCCTAACTGATGTGGGAGATGGGTGAGCACCGAGGTAGCGGATAAAAACGATATCCGGATACTTTTGGCGATGTTATCTGATTCAGATTACCCAATCGGGGAGGGTGAAATAATCAGTAGGTCTACCCATCTAAAAGTCAGGAAAGATAATGGTTTCAGCCATTGAGGCAGATTGATTTGAGCGTATAGGGATAACGCGCAAACGTGACAGCGACTACGGACAAAATGAACGATCTAAAAAATAACCCCCCGTAATTTTACGGGGGGTTAGAAATTAACCGCAGACACTTACATCTGCAATTTGCTGATACTTAGCCGATCAGAAGGCTGGCGCTTGGCCGACCCAAAGATAGATGCTTAATATTTATTGAGATCGAGGCCCGCTTCACGAGCCATGGCCTCAAGACCTTTTTTCTCTAGCGTCTTGAGGGCTTTAGTCGATACGCGGAGCTTAACAAAGCGCTTGCCCTGGGGCCACCAAATGCGCTTATCTTGTAGATTGGCTTCTTGCAGCCGCTTCGTACGGCGATGGGAGTGGGAGACAGCAAAGGCGTTATTGGCCTTTTTCCCAGTGAGGTCACAAACTTTGGACATGGGTTATTACGCTAGCTTAGGGTTACTTATTATAGACAGCAATGGCCGAAAGCGGAAGAGTATGGTGAGTGAGAAGTGAGATAGCTGGGTGAGTGAGCCTGAGTGAACACAAGCGATTCAAATTAACAAATTTGCTACTTCAGGGCTTCCAATGCTTTTTCGATTTGAGTTTTCAGCGCTGGTAAGTCGCTGTTTACAACGTCCCAAATAACGTTCATATCTACTCGAAAGTACTCATGCACAACAAGATTACGGAATCCAACGATAGATGCCCACGGAATATTTTGATGAGCATTCTTAAATTCTGCTGATGTACTGCGGGCCGCTTCGCCGATAACCTGCAAATAATGAAGCATCCAAACTTGAATAAGTTCATCTGACTCAAACGCTTCTCGACCTTGTAGTAAGTAGCGCTCAATGCTTTCAATCGCATCCACAATATCATCCAACCTATCGCGGTCACGCCTCATAGCATGACGGCCTCAGCCAATACCTGATCGCGGCCTCGGTCTTCCCTTAACATTGCGATTGTTGCGATGTCTACATCTCGACCTAGGAGCGTCTGCAAGTCCTGAATTAAACCAGATGGGAACCATGCTGATCGACGACGAGGGTCATAATCTACCAGAAGATCGATGTCGCTCGACTGAGTGGCCTCACCCCGTGCGACAGATCCGAACACCCGAATGTTGAACGCGCCATGCTTCTCAGCAATTTCTATGATTTGTGTTCGCTTTGGTAATAGTAAAGTTTCAATCCCGAAACCTGTGGACTCTGACATACCTCGCTCCCATCACAATATCGTTACGTCATTTTGACTTTACCAAAAATGCATCTGCACTAAAAGGTATGACCTAGAAAGGCAAGATAGGGAGAGGAAGAACGTCATAAAAGACCCCCTACTTCCCTATCTCCCAATAACTTAGAAAGGCTCTAACGTTCGGTCAGTTGAGTTAGCAGATTAGTCGAGCGCTCGGTGAAGGCTTTCATGCCGTCAGCATCGAAGCCCTTTTGGGCCATGAGGGCAAGATCGTACACCTGCTCACAAATGAGCGTGGCTAGCTGAGCAGAAGGCGATTGGCCCCCATCAGCTTGAATAATTGCGCCTTGGCCAAGCTTGGCAACATTTTTGATCAGCGGGTGAGAGGTGTTAACTAACAGCGTGTGCGACTCAGGAAACTCCATGCCCTGCTGCTGCAAAAAGGCGCTCATTTCCTGCATTCGCCGCAGCTCTTCGGGCACGAGCACCATAGCGGGCGGGGCTGAATTATCGGCTGACTTGAGTGCTTCAGTGCGAATTTTGATGCTAGGGCGGTTGAGCGCTTTTTCAAAGACTTCTTTGATTTGCTCACTGCGCGTTTTGTTGGTAGTGGCATCGACGATTTCGTTTTCCTGATCGCTGTCGATCAGGGTGCTATCGAGGTCGGCATCGACTCGTGAGAATTTAACCTCTGAGTATTCTTGCTCTAGAAAAGAGACGAAGTGAGTGTCGAGGAATGAATCCATAAACAGCACTTCGAGCCCTTGGTTTTTGAGCAGGCTGATGTAGG
Organism: Phormidesmis sp.; assembly: GCA_041742865.1. Taxonomy (GTDB): domain Bacteria; phylum Cyanobacteriota; class Cyanobacteriia; order Phormidesmidales; family Phormidesmidaceae; genus Phormidesmis. The sequence goes on along the minus strand of JBGTNW010000264.1, from coordinate 7,077 downwards.
TGGCTTGGGAAACTTCATCGGTGGCGTAGTAGATGCGGTTTTCATGCTTGGTTTGATTGCGCTCTAGGTATTCCTTGATGGTGGTATAGAAGGCTCCGTTAGCGTCGGTGGCCAGTTTTTCGCCTTTTTCGCTGACGTCTGCCCAAGCATCGTCGCCGTCCACTTGGCCTGCGATTTCGACTTCGACCTTAGGTTTATCAGCAGCGTCATCGGCGGCTTCATCAGCCTTGGTCAAATCGGCTGTAGAGCGGAAAATGACGTAGTTTTGAACCTGCTTTTTAAACTTTTCGTCGTTGAGGGAGCCAAATTTGACAAAGGTACCGAGATCTTGCCAAGTGCGAATGTATTCGGAAATGTCGTCGCGGTAGAGTTCTTTGAGGCGATCGCCCACCTTCTTCGCTACATAATCCGCAATCCGCCGCACTGTGCGATCCGCCTGCAAAAAGCTGCGTGACACATTGAGTGGAATATCAGTGCTGTCTATTACCCCGCGCAAGGGTGTGAGGAACTTAGGAATAATTTCTTCGCAGTTGTCGCTGACGAAAACCTGATTGCAAAACAGCTTGATTTGGCCCTTGTTTAACTCTACGTCAGGCTTGAGCTTGGGGAAATACAAAATGCCGTTGACGACAAACGGATAGTCAGTATTGAGGTGTACCCACAGTAGAGGCTCTTCTTCAAAGGGATAGAGATAGCGATAGAGATTTAGATAGTCTTCGTCAGTTAAATCGCTCGGTGATTTTTTCCAGGGTGCATCTTGCTTGTTGATGACCTCATCGCCCAGCTTGATGGGCACGGGCATAAAGTCGCAGTAGGTTTTGACCAGCTGCTTGATTCGAGCCTCTTCTAAGTACTCGTGCTCGTCGTCATTGAGATGCAGGGTGATAGTGGTGCCACGCGAGGTGCGATCGCTTTCGCTGAGTTCAAACGAGGTGCTGCCATCGCAAGACCAGTGCACCGCCTGCGCGCCTTCCTGCCAAGAGAGCGTCTCAATATCTACCCGGTCGGCCACCATAAAAGAAGAATAAAAACCCAGCCCAAAGTGGCCGATAATCTGCTGATCGGTGTTGTCTTTGTACTTGGTGATAAATTCTTCAGCGCTGGAAAAAGCCACCTGATTGATGTACTTTTTAATTTCATCGGCGCTCATCCCAATGCCGCTATCGCTGATGCTGAGTGTTTTGGCGTCTTTATCAACCGCAATCGTAATTTCTGCGGTGGTTTCGCCCTTGTACTCACCTGATCGCGACAGCATACTGAGCTTACTAATCGCATCGACGCCGTTAGAGATCAGCTCACGGATAAAAATTTCGTGGTCAGAATATAGCCACTTTTTAATAATAGGAAAAATATTCTCGGTATGAATGCTGATGTTGCCTTGTTCTAAGACGGTGGTCATATTAGCGTCAGCTCCTTATGGGTGAATATCTAACGTCTATTGTGGGAGTTTTGACTTTCTACGCAAATAGGGATAACCGAATCTAGAAAATCGGCAAATCTCTTAATTCACCCTCTCAATTTACACTCCCAATTTACTGAGTCTGCATTAGCCGACTGTAAAGCTGTTGGTACTGCTCGGCTTGACGAGTCAGGCTAAATTTGGCTTCGACTGTTTGACGAGCGTGGGTGGAAAGGGTTTGATAGCGATCGCTATCAGCTAACACCCAACCAATGCCCTCAGCCAAATCGATGGGGTCAAAGCAGCTAGCCGCGTAGCCATTTTGATGATGCACCACGCAGTCTTTAAATCCAGTGCCGTTAAAGCCGACGACTGGCGTGCCGCAGGCCATGGCTTCAATTGTTGTTTTGGCAAAGTTATCTTGAATAGAAGGCATGACCATAACATCGGCAGCCGCATAAGTGAGCGCAAGCGTCAGGTCATCATGCAGGCGACCGAGAAAGGTGGTCGGCAGTTTGAGATTTAGGTTTTCGGTGGGTTTGTCTGTGCCAAAAATGACGGCTTCGAGCTGGTGGGAGTGCGGCTGAGCGGCTAGGTGATGAAGGGCGCTGCGCAAGTGATGAAATCCTTTGCGGGCATCAGCAGTCGGCTGAAGTGCACCAAAGAGGATGAGTTTTTTGTTTTGAGGAAGATTGAGAAGATTGCGGGCCACCGTGCGATCAATCAGTCGATAGCTGTCTGTATCGATAGCGTTAGGAATCACTTGAATAGGCTGATGGGCAAGCAATTTGCTCTGCCGGACGCAATCGGCGAGCCATTCGCTCAAAGGCGCTAGGGTAATGGTGAGATTTTTCCAGGCGGCGTGCTTGCGCTGCCAGACTTGGTAAGACAGGTCATGGCGTCGGGCTGAGCCTAATAGCGGGCACTGGCCGCAGCCTGTTTGGTAGGCGCTGCAATCGCCAGAATAGTGACAGCCACCGGTAAAGGGCCACATATCTCTAAGCGTCCAGACCAAATGACGAGGGCGCTGGCGCTGAAATTTTTGCAGATCTGATGGGCGCAGTAAGCCTTTGGCGACCCAGTGAAGATTGATGATATCTGGATCGATGGCTTCGACTTGGGCGACGATGCGGCCCGAATAGACGGCAGCGGAAAAGGGGCCGGGCCGTTTGTTTGGGTAGCGCTTAAGCGGCCCGTATTCGAGGGTTTGGCAAAGCCCTTTTTGGATTTTTTGAGAGCCGGTGATGCCAGTGGAGCCGGTGACGGTGCGATCGCTGGTAAATTTATCCGCGACCAGCATGTGAGAATCGACCCCGGCTTTACAGAGGGCTTTGTGCATTGAGTAAGCCCCTTTCGCTGCGCCGCCATTGGCATCGGCAGTGCTGAGATGGAGAACTTTCATAAGGACGGTTTCAGCGTTGTTTTCAGGATGGCTTGAGCGATATCGGGCGGAATATTTTGACGCTGGAAGTAGGCTTGAATGCGGCGCTTTTTGAGCGTAGCGGGCATGAGTTCAGTGCCCACAATTTGAATCAGCTTGCGGCAGTAGAAGGCGGCATATCTCCACCGAGGAACCGACGGCTGGGCGCGGTGAATGCTGTTGACCATATGCTCCACGTTGTGGGGCGATCGCCGACTCGAAAGCTTTTGCAATACCTGCCATTTGTCGGCTAGGTGCGAGCATATGGCCCACTGCATCCACAGCGGCATGTAGCGAATCACGTCGGCTGCTGGATAATCAGTTGTGGCCCGCAGATGGCTCGACAGCTGCACGCGGTAGCCATTTGCTTTGGCCCTGCAAATATATTCAAAGTCGCCACCGTAGTGGCGAAAACGGCTGGTGTCCGGCAGGCCAATATCAGCGATGATGCAGGCGGGCAAAATGGTTAGGTTGCCGTTGAGCGTGTCTACAGGTAGCACCGGCTGCGTAAACTGGCTGATGTCGTTGATGAGCTGGCTAGCAATGACGCCGCCAAAGACAATCCAATTAGGATGCTGTTGATCGCAGACGATGCCGCCAATGAGCGTTTTCGCTGTGGGCTGCTGGCAGTAAGCCAGCGCTTGGGTAATGAAATCATTAGCGAGCGTGATGTCGTCGTTGAGCCAGATGATGTAGTCGGCGTTGAGCGTTTGGGTGGCGTAGATCATGGCTTGAGCGATCGCGCCTGTCCACCACAAGCCACCATCGCCAGCCAACAGATGCACCTGCGGAAAATGCAGCCGAATCGCCTCGGCGGTGCCGTCCGTTGAGGCATCATCGACCACAATGATTTGAATATTGACGCTCTGAAGATCGGCAGATGGGTTTGCTTGAGCGGCTTGATCCGCAATTTGTGCGCTTAGCTGCTGCAAGATTGCGGTGGTCAAAGATTTTCGATTGCGAGCTGGGATAGTGATCCCAAGGGTAAGCATAGTAATTTTGAATAATTTTGTGATGAGAACTTAACGCGAGAACTTAACGCGAGAACTTAACGAGAGAACTTTCCTTAGTACTGCCCACTAATGACCTATTAGCTTGCAAATCAGATGTAGTCCGTCAGGTTCATTTGCTGTAAAACCCAGAGCAAATGGGCAAAAACCCCCAGATGTAGCGTCAACCAATTTGTCAAAACGCTAGAAAAATCAGGCTGAAGGTGCTAGGCTCTATCTCTATATCAGCTACATAAGCTAGGGCTTAGGTCAGCTGGTTGCCCTTTTGCCTAACCCCATCTTTCTAAAGCTATGGTTCAAGAACTTGAGCGCACCCGATCTCGTCGGCCTTTTCCAGAGACAGCGCCAGCAGCCTATCCGGTGTTTTATCGCACGTACAGTCGGCGCTCGGCAGAGGGCAAAAGAGAGTCTTGGCAGGAAGTGTGCGATCGCACCCTCAAGGGCCTAGTCGAACTGGGCAAACTCACCGACGAAGAGCGCGATCTGGTTGCGAACATGCAGCAAGAACTCAAAGCCATGCCCTCCGGTCGCTGGATGTGGGTTGGCGGCACCGAGTGGAGCAAAAACCCTAAAAACTTTTCGGGCGCTTACAACTGCACCAGTACTAACGTTGTTGACTGGCGTGCCTTTGGCCTAATGATGGACTTGGCGATGATGGGCTGCGGCACGGGCGCAGTGCTAGAGCCTAAATACATTAACCAATTGCCCAAAATCCGTAACAAGATTACGGTGACGATGCGCGGCGATGTAGGCACGACGCCAGCCGGTCAGCGCCGAGAAGAAGCTGAAATTAAAGTCGATGCAGCTAACGGGCGAGTTGAAATTATCGCAGGCGATAGCCGTCAGGGCTGGGTAAAGTCATACCAAACGCTGCTAGAGCTATCTACCGATGAGCGCTTTGACGGTGAAGTAGAAGCCATTGTAAACCTGAGCGATATTCGTCCGGCAGGAGAGCGGCTTCAGGGTTTTGGCGGCATGGCTAACCCCGTGAAGCTACCGGAGCTGTATGAGCGCTGCGCCAAAATTTTGAACAATGCGCTGGGCCGTCAGCTCAATTCTATTGAGTGCTGCTTGTTGATTGATGAAGCAGCGGCTTGTGTGGTTGCTGGCAATATTAGGCGTAGCGCGGGGATGCGTCAGTTTGACAGTAACGATAGTGTCGCGGCAGGCGCGAAAGAAAATCTGTGGCAGCAGGATGAGTCTGGTAACTGGCGCATTGATCCGACTCGGGATGCGCTGCGGATGGCAAATCATACGCGGGTTTATCATGAAAAACCCTCGAAAGCCGATGTGTTGGAGGCTGTGCGCAAGCAGTTTCAATCGGGTGAGGGCGCGATTCAGTGGGCAGGTGAGGCTGAAAGGCGGGCACAAGGAAAAGGACGCTACGGCCTAAATCCTTGTGTGACAGCCGACACGTGGGTACATACAGGCGATGGGCCTCGTCAAGTTAAAAATCTTATTGGTCAGCAGCACAGCACTTACATTAATGGAGAACTTTTTAGCACAACTGCGGATGGATTCTTTTTTTCTGGAGAAAAGCCGGTTGTAAAGCTGAGAACCAAGGCAGGCTATGAGCTACGGCTAACTGAGAATCACCAACTGCTCAAAGTGACTGCTCAGACTCAGAAAAAGCAGTACACCGAATGGACTGAGGCAGGTAAGCTTCAGCCGGGTGACTATGTTTTGCTTCACGATCATCGCCACCTTCAAGGCTGGGGCGGTGCTGGCACTCATCAAGAAGGTTGGCTGCTCGGAAACCTAATTGGTGATGGAAGTTTGGCCGCTACAGCATGGAGCGACATAGGCTTGCTGCGCTTTTGGGAAGACTCTCAAGATGAAATGAGTCAATATGCCGTACAGCTTTTAGAGGCTGCTGTAGGGTATGCCCGACGAGTGCCTGAAGTGCATTATCACAAGCAGCTTAAGCATCGCGTCATCAACTCAACAGGCTTAGCAGCGTTAGCCGCTAAATTTGGCATCACCCGCGAAGACAAAACCGTTACCCATGCGGTAGAGCAAGCAAGCTACGAATTCTATCAAGGCTTCTTAAGAGGGCTATTTGATGCAGATGGCAGCGTACAAGGTACGCAGACAAAAGGCGTTAGTGTGCGGCTAGCACAGAGCAACCTACCAAATTTGCAGGCTGTTCAAAGAATGCTGTCTCGATTGGGAGTGGTTTCTACCCTCTATCAGGAACGACGACAGGCAGGCTATCGGATGCTGCCGGATGCTCAGCGTCAGCCCGCTAAGTATTTTTGCAAGGCGCAGCATGAACTGGTCATCAGCAAAGATAATATTTTCCACTTTCAGCAAATCGTGGGCTTCCGCGAACCTCAAAAAGCAGCCAAGTTAGATGAGCTGCTAAATGGCTACAAACGTAAGCTCAATCAGGAACGCTTTGCCGTAACTGTGGAATCTATTGAGGCCGACGGCATTGAATCGGTCTATGACTGCACCGTGCCGGGGCCATCTTGTTTTGATGCGAATGGCTTAGTCGCTCACAACTGCGGCGAGATTATTGGACAAAATTTTCACTGCAACTTGGCTGAAATTCATCTTAATCAGCTCAATCCGAGGGATGAGCAGGCTCAAGCCGATGCATTTAAGGCGGGAGCGATCGCCGTTGCCGCGCTTCTCAATCACGAATTTATTGAAGCGCGATACCAAAACTCTCGTCAAGAAGATCCGATTGTCGGGGTTTCATTTACCGGATTCTTTGACTTTTGCGTGAAGGCGTTTGGCGTGGAGTGGCTAGAGTGGTTTGCCGCTGGCAGGCCCGATACGGTGCCGGGAATGGACTTCAAAAATCGTGAGCAGGCGTATTTGAGTCGGTGGAAGCAGGTGGTGCATGAAACCGTTTGGGAGTACTGCGATCGCCATCACATCCGCCGCCCCAACCGCTGCACAACCGTTCAACCGGCTGGCACTAAGAGCCTACTGACAGGCGCATCTTCTGGCTGGCACCCGCCCAAAGCTCAGCGCTTTATTCGCCGCATTACTTTCCGTAAAGATGATCCGGTGGCGCTAGCTTGTATTGCTTATGGGTATGCGGTGATTCCGTCTCAATCGGATAAAGATGAGAATGGGAACTTACTAAACGATCCGTTTGATCCACGCTGCACGGAGTGGCTCGTGGAACTGCCGGTAGAAGTTGACTGGGCAAATTTGCCCGGAGCCGATGAAGTCGCGATTGAGAATTTCTCGGCGCTGGCTCAGTTTGACTTTTATATGCAGGTGCAAAAGCACTA
>JBGTNW010000263.1:0-1864 GCA_041742865.1 Phormidesmis sp. | reverse complement strand
GGTGAGCGCATTGGCCTAGATGAGCAGCTTGCTGAAGCGCTGAAGCACTATCCACCGCTCGAAATCGTCAATACTTTTTTGCTTGATGGCATGAAAGTTGTCGGCGAACTTTTTGGCTCCGGGCAAATGCAGCTGCCCTTTGTGCTGCAATCGGCGCAGACGATGAAGGCAGCCGTGGCTTATTTAGAGCCTTTCATGGATAAGGCAGAAGCGGATGATAGCGGCAAAGGCACGGTGGTGATTGCCACCGTCAAAGGCGATGTGCATGACATTGGTAAAAACCTAGTCGATATTATTTTGTCCAACAACGGCTATAAGGTTGTGAATATTGGCATTAAGCAGCCCGTAGACAATATCATTGCGGCCTTTCAGAAGCATCAGGCCGACTGTATTGCCATGAGCGGGCTGCTGGTAAAATCAACCGCGTTTATGAAGGACAATCTGCAAACCTTTAATGAGCACGGCATTAACGTACCGGTGATTTTGGGCGGGGCGGCGCTGACGCCTAAGTTTGTGTACGAAGATTGTCAGAACGTATATGGCGGGCAGGTGATTTATGGCAAAGATGCCTTTGCTGATCTGCATTTTATGGATGCGTTGATGCCCGCTAAACAGGCTAAGCAGTGGGATAACCTCAAAGGCTTTGCCGATGATCATCCGATGAGTCAAACGGCTAAAAAAGCTAAGGTAGCAGTGAATCATGGGGGGAATAAAGCCGACAACCACCGCGAACCTAGCGTTATCGATACCCGGCGCTCTGATGATGTCAAGGTTGATGTCAATCGGCCAAAACCGCCGTTTTGGGGCCCCAAAGTGCTGGGGCCAGCAGATATTTCGCTCGAAGCGCTATTCGACTATCTAGATATGCAGGCGCTAGTCGCAGGGCAGTGGCAGTTCCGTAAGCCTCAAGGGCAATCGCGTGAGGACTATGACGCTTTTCTCGCTGAAAAGGTGCAGCCGATTCTGGCTGAATGGCAGCAACGCATTGTAGCCGAAAAGCTGCTGGAGCCAAAGCTGGTGTACGGCTACTTTCCTTGCTTAGCTGAGGGCAATACGCTGCATGTGTACGACTGGCAGGCGGCTGAAAACGGAGAACCTGCTGAGCAGCCGGTGACCTCGTTTGAGTTTCCGCGTCAGCGCTCGATGCGGCGGTTATGTATTGCTGACTTTTTCTTACCGAAGAGCCAAGCACAGCCCGGTGAGTATGATGTATTTCCGATGCAGGCGGTGACGATGGGTGAAATTGCCACTGAGTTTGCCGCTAAGCTGTTTGCTTCAGATAATTACACCGATTATCTGTACTACCACGGGTTGGCAGTGCAGATGGCGGAGGCGCTCGCTGAATGGACTCACGCGAAAATTCGCTGTGAGCTGGGCTATGCCGATCAAGAGCCTGAAGGCATTCGCGATATGCTGGCGCAGCGCTATCAGGGATCGCGCTATAGCTTTGGCTATCCGGCCTGTCCAAATATGCAGGATCAGCCGAAGCAGCTGGCGCTACTGGGCGTTGAGAAAATTGGAATGCACATGGATGAAAGCGAGCAACTCTACCCGGAGCAATCGACGACGGCGATTGTGACGTATCACGAGGCGGCGAAGTACTTTAGTGCTTAAGGTAGGTGCTGAGTAGATTTATGGCCAGCCGGTTTTGGCTTGTTCTAGAACGTATTGAGCGATCGCCTCAATTTCAGACTCACTCAACCGATCCGCATAGGCGGGCATGACGTTTTTGCCTTGGGTGATCAGGGTTGCGATCGCGCCCACTTCCCCATAGCCATTCCGCAACAGCGCTTTCTGATGCAAATTTTTCCCTCGGCGAATCAGGTTGCCGCCGTGGGCATGGCAACTGCTGCAATGAGCCTCA
>JBGTNW010000262.1:0-5070 GCA_041742865.1 Phormidesmis sp. | reverse complement strand
ACCGTTACCGTCGTCATTGAGCCATCGTTGCTCAAATGCAGCCACTGATTCGATCCCAAATCACATTGGTAAGCCGTTGTCTTGGCCATGACTATCCTCCCCGTGAATACATCAGCCAATCAGAGCTTGAACCCAACCGCGCAAACCCACCGGCTTCCTCTAGTATACGGGGAGGTCACTGAATTCCATCTAACGATACAAGTCTCTGGTTAAAGAGTCCCTGTCTAAAGATAGGCAACCGCGAAGTTGCTAGCTTGATAGGCTTCTCGCCTACTGTCCTCTCGTCTGATCACTTTCAACCTCTTTCTAAAAATACATGACATACTGCCTCGGAATTACCGTTGAAACGGGACTGGTATTTGCCGCTGACTCTCGTACGAATGCGGGCGTAGACTATATTTCTTCCTATCAAAAGCTGTTCGACTTTTCAGTGCCCGGCGATCGCGTCATCATCCTTTGCACAGCCGGTAGCCTTTCCACCTCTCAATCCGTTTTTCACACCCTTCAACAGCACATCAAAAACGAAGCTGATATCAACCTGCACAAGCTCCCATCCATGCATGAAGTCGCAGGCTACGTGGGTGAAACCATGCGCCAAATTCAAGAGAAAGAGCGTCCTTGGCTGGAAAAAGACGGCATTGACTATCAAAGTTCTTTTTTAGTGGGCGGTCAAATTGCGGGTGAAGCGCATGAGCTGTACTTGGTCTACAGTCAAGGTAATTTTATTGCCGCCACTCCCGAAACGCCGTTTCTACAAATTGGTGAAACAAAGTACGGCAAACCTATCTTAGATAGAACAGTCAGCTACAAATCACCGTTAGATAGCGCCGCCAAAACAACGCTGCTATCGCTTGATTCGACCATGCGCTCAAATATATCAGTCGGTCCACCGATTGACATGGTGCTATACGAAGCCGATGCGCTAGAAGTTCGCAATCGCGTTCAGCTCCAAGAAAACGATCCCTATTTACTGAAAATGCGTAGCTATTGGGAGCATACGCTCTCAGAAGCCTCCAAAAATTTGCCTAATATTGAATGGAATCGAGTAGAAGTTACTGACGATTGAGACAAGTGAAAACAACCGCTCAGGGAGTCGCAAAATATTAAGGAACGCAGCTTGGATGAACAAGCTGTGGGTAAACGCAGTATGGTTTTGAAAGGGTATCTCACATCCTTTTTACCCATCCTTACTATTTATCTTGCTTTAGAGTGCGTTAGGGCTTATTTCTCATGTCAGATTTCACCGCCGCATCGTCCGCCGCATCGTCCATTGAGTCAATCCTGCAAGAGCAGCGCGTGTTTGCACCCCCGGCAGCGTTTGCCGAAAAGGCACGAATACCTAGCATGGCAGCTTATCAAAAGCTGTACGATGAGGCTGCTGCTGATCCGGCAGCCTTTTGGGCGCGGCTAGCCGCACAGGAATTGGACTGGTTTGAACAGTGGGATACCGTGCTAGATTGGCAGCCGCCGTTTGCCAAGTGGTTTGTCGGCGGCAAGATCAATATTTCTTACAATTGCCTAGACCGGCATCTGCTCACCGATAAGCGCGATAAAACAGCGTTGATTTGGGAAGGAGAACCCGGTGATTCGCGATCGCTCACCTACGCAGAGCTGCACCAAGAAGTGTGCCAAATGGCCAATGTGCTCAAAGATCTGGGGGTGAAAAAGGGCGATCGCGTTGGCCTTTACCTGCCGATGATTCCTGAAGCGGCAGTGGCGATGCTGGCCTGTGCGCGAATCGGCGCGGCGCATACAGTGGTGTTTGGCGGATTTAGCGCTGAGGCACTGCGCGATCGCCTCAACGACGCCGAAGCCAAAGTGGTGATCACGGCCGACGGCGGCTTTCGCAAAGATAAACCCATGGGCCTCAAACCCGCTGTAGACGCTGCCCTAGCGGATAATGCCGTGCCTTCAGTGACCAACGTCCTCGTGGTGCAGCGTACCCAGCAAGCCATTGACTGGATACCCGAACGCGACCTCTGGTGGCACGAGGTGCAGCCTAACGCCGCTACCGATTGCCCCGCCGAACCGATGGACAGCGAAGATCTGCTCTTCATTCTCTACACCAGCGGCACGACCGGCAAACCCAAAGGCGTGGTTCACACCACAGCGGGCTATAACCTCTATACTCACGTCACCTTTCAGTGGACTTTCGACATTCAAGAAAATGATATTTACTGGTGCACTGCCGATGTTGGCTGGATTACCGGGCACAGCTACATCGTCTATGGCCCCCTTTCTAATGGCGCAACTAGCCTCATGTACGAAGGTGCACCCCGTCCTTCTAATCCAGGCTGCCTGTGGGATGTTGTCGAAAAGTACGGGGTGACCATTTTTTACACCGCCCCAACGGCCATTCGCGCCTTTATGAAGATGGGTGAAGATCTGCCCAACGCCCGCGATTTATCTTCTTTAAGGTTGCTAGGCACCGTGGGTGAGCCGATTAACCCGGAAGCTTGGATGTGGTACCGCCGCGTGATTGGCGGCGACAACTGCCCGATTGTCGATACGTGGTGGCAAACTGAAACGGGCGGCTTTATGCTGACGCCATTGCCCGGGGCAACGCCGACCAAGCCAGGGTCTGCCACCAAGCCTTTCCCGGGTATTTTGGCCGATGTGGTCGATACCGAAGGCAATCCGGTTAAGGCGAATGAGGGCGGCTACCTGGTGATCAAGCATCCTTGGCCGAGCATGATGCGCACGGTGTATGGCGACGATGCCAGGTTTCGCCGTACCTACTGGGAGCATATTCCGCCCAAAAATGGACAGTATCTGTACTTTGCAGGCGATGGTGCCCGTAAAGATGCAGACGGCTACTTTTGGGTGATGGGTCGCACCGACGATGTGCTAAATGTGTCGGGTCATCGCCTCGGCACGATGGAAATTGAGTCGGCTTTGGTGTCGCATCCGGCAGTGGCCGAAGCGGCAGTGGTGGGGCGCAAAGATGATCTCAAAGGAGAAGACGTGTACGCCTTTGTGACATTAGAAGGCTCCTATACCGGCAGCGATGAGCTAAAAGCTGAGCTAAAGCAGCATGTAGTGAAAGAGATTGGGGCGATCGCTCGCCCTAGCGAAATCCAATTCACCGATGCTTTACCCAAAACCCGCTCCGGCAAAATCATCCGCCGCTTTTTGCGCAATCTCGCTAGCGGCGAAGACGTGGTGGGTGACGCCACCACCATGGAAGATCAGAGCGTACTGGAAAAGCTGCGTCAGGGGTCTTAAGATCGATGGATTATTGATACGGACTGTCGATCCTTAGGCTGCCCATACTGTGATCTGAACGAATCGTAATCACAAGGTTTGAATAGGCGCTGGCGCGACTGGGCGATGTGCCTAGCGTCAGCGGCAAGATGAATAGATCAGGATGCAGCGCTTTCCAAAAATAGGTCACAAATTCTTGAATCTCTGCATCCGATAGACCGGGTTTTCCCTGCGCTTTCATATCGTGCTCAGCCGCCTGCCGCCATTGCTGCGACAGCCGGTAATCTTCAGGATAAAGCACGATTAGGCTGTCCAAAGTGTCCCAAAGCGGCAGATATAAGCGCAGCTTCTGATTGCAGTCGCGGGCAAAGGCTCTATCAGCAGCGGTGATGATCGGATCGGGAAGGGGCGTTTGGGTGCGGTCGAAAATAGCCTCTGAAACTGGGCGCGCGCCTACGAACCATCCTTCAAAAAAGGCAATCGTGGGCGCAGCAACGCGGATGGCTGAAGTGCGATCGCCCTGCCCCCCATACAAAGATTTATCAAATCGAGGTAGCTCAATTTGAGTCTCAGCGCCGGACTGCTTAATCGCCCTCAAAACCTGGAGCCCTAGATCCACATCATGCGTACCGGGCGGGCCTCGCCAAACCAGCCGAGGATCTTGCCGTTGCAGCGCCTGCCTTTGCTCATAGGTCAAATAGAGATCATCAATCGAGAGCCCGACGGTTTGGTGGCCAAGCTGCCGCAATATCATCTGTAAAATTTGCGTCAGCGTTGATTTACCGGTGCCTTGCCCGCCCACAATGCCCTGCACAAACGGCGCTCCCAAGGCCCTTTGTAAGCGATCTAGTCGCTGTGCTAGCGGTAGCCAAATTCGCCACAGGGGCACTATCCAATCTGACCAGTGACCAGCCAAAGGAAACGTCATACAGCCGCTATCAATTGCACCGCAAAAAGCTTGTAGCAGCTCAGCTCGATCGCGCAGCGCCTCATTCACGTTCTCAGCCGATAGACTCCAAACCGCAGGCGCATCCCTCAAAGCCCAATCAGCTAATTGCTGAAGCCGATCAGTCGCCGGTGGCTGGCCTTGACCCCAAGCGATCAGAATTGTTTTAATTTCGCTTGACGGTTCAGTTGCAGAGTCGCTCATCGGGTTGATGCGGATTTAGCCACCGGCTCTGTGGCTTGAATGGAAACGCTAATGTCAGTTTGGCCGCGAGTCGCCGCTAGGGTGTCAATGCGAGAAACCAACGGACGCGCGGCGGTTTCAATGGTTTTAAGCGCTGGCAAGGCTCTCATCACTGAAGGCGAAATGGCAGGCCAATCGATGTACAAATAGCCCTTCTGGGTATTTGTGAGCGCTGCGATCGCCCGCTGAAATCGCGGCTCGTCTACCAGCAAATTCTGATCCGCAGCAGCGCTCAAAGCACTTTCCATCGCTGACACGGTGCTAGCAAATACGTCATTATCGCCCTGCTGCACATGCAGCCCCAAAACTTCGGTTTCTAGGTTCTCACTAGCGGGCTTTCGGCCCGAGGCCCGCTGCAAAGGCCGCGCTTTAAACTTTGTCCAAGCGATCGCCTGCACCTCTCCAATCGTCACCGGCAGCGCGCTATAGCCCTGTGCCTGAACGGCTTGATTGAGCTGATCGATGCCTTCTGAATCGTGCCCTATGGCCCAAATCCAATCACTGCTCGATGCCCTGTAAGCGAACGAAAACGGACGCTGAGCCGTGAGCGTGTCAAACCCCAACTGAAAAAAGTCGGGCAGCGCCTGACTAGAGAGCCCTATCGACTTTAAAGACGCTTTGAGCTGAGCAAACCTTGGCCCGTTCAGTGCGATCGTCGTATCTGCGGGCAAAAATTG
>JBGTNW010000261.1:0-5292 GCA_041742865.1 Phormidesmis sp. | reverse complement strand
GCGCGGGGTGTTTGCTTTTGATGCGATCGCCCACGGCGATGGCCCCGCCTCTTTCCCCGATTTTCTCGTTCAAGAATTCCAGTGGTCAAGAAGTCTAACAACTTTGTTGTTGTCTGTTACGCCCCGTTATTGGAGCGGACTGACACCAAGGCTCAAGTTTCAGTTTGTTTTCGCCCAGCTTTGGTACCCTATCTATGCCGTTAGCCTAGGGCTAGGAATGATTTTGCCCTTGATTGCGCTGATTCGAGATGTCCCGTGGGTCAATGTCAGCTACGTCAGCTTTTTAATTCACGCTTTGATTCTAGATATCAGTTGCCTTACCATTGTGGTTTGGATCAAGCGTCAGGGCTGGTTTCGCCCTCAAAATGCTAAGGTCCTTAGCTGGGAAACTTTGCTATTTCAACTGGCGCGCTGGCCCTGGGTGCTCGCTGGGGTCGGAAACGCTGTCTTAGCTTGGATATTGAACAAAGAGCTGCCTTTCCGCGTAACTCCAAAAGGCAACACTAGCGCTCGGCCACTGCCCATCCAGGTCATGTCGCCTTACCTTTTTTTGGCGATGGCATCCGCTTTAACGGTCATTTTCTTAAATGACGTGCAGCACACCCACGGCTATTACTTTTTGGCCATGCTCAATGGCGGCTTTTATGGGCTTCTCTGTGTAGCGATTTTATGGGCGCATTTACGCGAAAACTATCCCCAAATGCCAAGATACCCCAAATGCCAACATCAGAAGGCATTTGTTTGGTTAGCGCTAATATTGCTCACGGCAGCCGTTGCCACCAGAGGAGTCACTGCCCTAGAAGGGATCACAATCGGCATCCAAGACAGCCTGTTTCGGCCTTCGCTAGCGAGCCAAGAGTGATCTGGTCACCCGTTTTTCTAATCTTCGAGTAAACAACCGTAAAGCTATTTGCTATGAGATATCAGTTAGGCAAAGCTAACAGCCTCAAAGCCCAGGAGGATAGTTTAGTGCCTCTGGCTCGTCATATTTACCCCTTCAGATACGCCTGTCGTCTGAGGGCTTTGGGCCTCAGACGCTTGCCCGTTTTAGTAGTCTTTTCATCGCTAGGGCTAGGGACATCTCAGGCGTTTGCCTATGAGCCGGTTGAATCACCAGTCGTCTTAGCCGATAATTTGACTGATAGCGTAGAGCTTGAGGGCTTGAATAATGAAGCTTTAGGGATGCCTATTGCTCAAGGCAAAATTCCTACCGAGCTCGATGAGATTTCTCCTCAGCCGATGGTTGATTTTGAAGCGCAGCTAGCCGAAGCGCAGCAGCTCACTTGGCAAGGCGATTATGACAGTGCGATCGCCGCCTATGAAGCGATTTTGGCCATTGCACCCGATAACTTAGCAGCGCGCTCAGGGCTGGCTGAGGCATACACTTGGTCTGGGCAGGCAGCGATCGCCCTCCCGCTCTATGACGACATTTTGACGGCTTATCCTAACTACATTCCGGCCCAGATAGGAAAAGCCCAAGCGCTCACCTGGCAGGCTGATTTTCGTTTAGCCCTGACACTCTACGAGCAAGTATTACAGATCGAACCTAACAATTTATCGGCGCTGCGAGGGCAAGCCGACCTGCTAGCGAGATTAGGCAACTATCAGCAGGCCACTGACTATTTCCGGGCAGCCATTGAGCGCTACCCCGATTCGCCAGAGCTAAAGATAGGACTCGCTCGCGTTTACTATTCTCGCCAGCAGACGCGTCGTGCCGTTGAGCTACTGCACCCTCTAATTGAGAGCGGCAATTCAGAAGCCCTAGCGCTTTTAGATGAAATAGAGGCCGTTCAAGTCGAGCTAAATTTTGAAAACGAGAACAATAATTCAGACCGAATTAATCAACTGATTGAATCCACCGTGCGCTTCCGCATTGACCATAGCGATACGGTTCAGTTTGTGAGTACGGGCTTTAATTCCTTCCGTCAAAATGCTATAGAAGGGGTAGACAATATTCCCGTTCAAGTAGGCATTGAAGGCCATTTAGGAGAAGTCTCCTTGTCGAGTGGGGTGGGCATCGATTTTTTTGATCGTCTTCCCGCCGTCCCAAATGCTTTTGTCAACGCCACTTGGGAAGCTAGCTCAAATTTATTTATCTCTGGGGAGGTACAATACGGCGCTTACAAATTCAATGCCGAAACCCTTGCCAACGATATTCGCGCGCTGCGAGTTACCCCCGAGATCTACTGGCGCTTTGACGAGGCGACCAGCCTCTACAGCTCGTTTACCTGGGGCAGCTACAGTGATGGCAACCAGGAACAGCAGTTCATTGCCAGTGCCGAACGCACCTTTGGCAATTTCTTTATTGGCGCTAGCTTCTTTTTTTGGAATTACAATCAAGACCTTGACAATGGCTACTTTGATCCAGATGGCTACCTGTATTACGGGGGTGAGATCGGCTGGGCTGGCCCCATTACCGACACGTTCGGCTGTCGAATATCGGCCAGCCTAGGAGCGCAGACCCTCGATGGTCGAACTAGCGGCGCTAACAGTTACCAGGGCAAGTGTACATCCGAGCTACTGTCTGGTTTTGAAGTAGCTTTAGGATATCGCTACAGCACCATCATTGATGATGTTAACCGCAATAATTCCGAAAACTCAACGGTGAGCGGGCAGCTGCGCTTCACCTTTTGAAGTTCCGTAGGCTAATTCCGTAGGCGATGGTGTTGCTGAAATGAGGGATGCACTGAATGATTGCAACCCGACTGTCTCTCGATTACGGGTTCAAGTTCATCCCAGAAATAAGCAACACCATGATGAGTTATTTACAATGACTCAACTATTAGCTGATAGTTAGCTAGTGTTAGCTAAGCAGCCGATTATGGGGCATTTATTCAGTCGCCGTTGGTAGGATCTTTTTGAGCCATGTCTTTCGAGCCGCTGTCTTTTTGTGTAACAAAGCGATGAGCCACGGTTTCGGGCTGAATCGCCGACAGCACAACATGCCCTGAGTCGGTAATCATCACGGCCCGCGTTCGTCTACCATAAGTAGCATCTACGAGCTGTCCGCGATCACGCGCTTCCGAAATAATCCGTTTGATAGGAGCCGACTCTGGGCTCACGATGGCGACGACTCGGTTTGCAGAAACAATGTTTCCAAATCCGATGTTAATAAGCTTCATGTCTGTGAACGTTAAGGTGAAAATGTACGATGAAAGTAAACTGAGTCTGGCTACGAAAAATTCGTTTAAAGACTCTCAAAAGCTTGGCTTGTTGGCATCAGCGGTCTGAAATGTGAGGCTTTCAAAGGGATGCTTTAATAGATGCGCCACTTAGGAGTTTTATGTTCTAAGTAGAAACAGTCTAAGACTATAAATCTTATCGGCTAGTGGTACAAAATAAGGCTGTACAAAAAAGACTGCGCAAAAAAGTTTAGATGAGCCTTATCTTGATGTGCTACGTAGCGGCGCTACGATTGAACTGTTTTGTTAAGCTTCAATTGAACCGCTTGATTGAACCGTTTGATTGAACTTTAGGAATAATCTTTAGATAGAAGTGAGCTTTAGATGAACTTTAATGGCGGCTTTATTCGCTACTTTTTGTATTTGATTTCTATTTAATTTGGCCTAACATAAACCCATGTCCTTAGATGCTGCGAACCGATGCTGGAAGCTAGCAGCCGATAAAAGCAGATTATTCACTCATGCTAGCGAAAAAGAATCGATTTTGAGCTGTCTTCATTACATGTAATTTATAGCTTGAAAGCTCTCATAAACAGGGTTCCTAAGGTATGGAGAGGTTTGTGAAAATGTACTCTGCCAAAAGTTAGATCTTTTCTAACTTTTCTTTTTTCCTAGTGCTGTTACTTTTCCTAATAGTTGTTACTTTTTGAGGTGGTTTGTGCAACCGGTTGACTTTACGACGCTGTCGGCAGTGAGCGCTGACTTATGCAAACGCTGGCTACCCGCAAGGTGTGAACAAGTCTACCAGCGCGATCAATACACCCTTTTCATTGCCTTGCGCACCCTGAGTTCACGCGGCTGGCTGGCCGTTTCTTGGCACCCGCAAGCTGCCCGTATCCATATTGCTGAGCCACCCCCTAAGCAACCTGATACCTTCACGTTTTCGCAGCAGCTAAAGCACCAGCTAGGCGGTTTAGCGCTTACCCAAATCAAGCCGTTATCGCCTTGGGAGAGGGTACTTGACTTACAGTTTGCGGCTCGTCCTAATGAGCCTGCACTATGGCACCTCTATATTGAAATTATGGGCAAATACAGTAATGTGATCTTAACGACTGCCGACCATCAAATTGTTACAGCCGCTCATCAAGTAAGTGAGCAGCGCTCTAGCGTGCGCCCCATTCAAACCGGCAAACCTTACCTGCCACCGCCCGCTATTCGTGGCCCGCTGCCAGCGTTAGATGAAGTCTTTGCAGATTGGCGCGATCGCATTGCCCTGATTCCTGGCTTGCTCCAAAAAATGCTGATCAAATCCTATAGTGGCGTCAGTTCATCGATTGCCAGTCAGCTTATTTTCGCGGCTAATCTTCCTGCCGATGTTGTTACAACTGAGCTATCGCTAACGAATTGGCAAAGTCTATTTAAGCAGTGGTGCAGCTGGTTACAGCACTTGAAATCTGAGACTTTTATTCCTGGTTGGCTGAATTCAGCGCAAAGCGGCTACACCGTTCTAGGCATCGGCATGGCCAAACCCGCCGAAAACGTTCAAATTTTGCTTGATGATTACTACCGCCATCAGTTTAATCAAGAAGAATTCCGGCGATTGCACCACCGCATCAGTCAGCGATTAAAAGTCCTCCTCGTCAAGCTCCGCCAAAAAGCCGGTACGTTTATCACTCGTCTTCAGCAGTCTGATCAGGCCGAAAGCTATCGGCTCAAAGCTGATTTGCTAATGGCTAATTTATCTCAATGGCAGCTAGGAATGTCGCAGATAACACTGCCAGATTTTGAAAGCGGTGAACCTATTTTGCTGCCGCTAAACCCTGAGAAAAATGCTGTCCAAAACGCTCAAGCTTGGTACAAACAGCATCAAAAGCTGAAACGGGCGCGTCAAGCGGTGATGCCATTGCTCGCTGAAGTCAATGTCGAAATTAACTACTTGGAGCAGGTGGAAGAAAGTTTGCTGCAAGTGAGCGATTATCAGGTGGTGGCAGATCTGCGATCGCTCGAAGAAACCTTGCGCGAACTGATTGCCCAGGGCTACTTGCGCGATACCACCGGCTATCAGTCAGGCCCCAAAACCACGCCCAAGCGCACCTCCAAATCAAGCCCCCAATCAAGATCAAAAGCCGGTGATAAAAACCCTAACGCTCTCGCTGATTTTCGCCGCTAT
>JBGTNW010000260.1:0-17189 GCA_041742865.1 Phormidesmis sp. | reverse complement strand
CATCCTTTGATTAGGCATGGTCTGCCTCATGCCTGAAATGCCTTTCGAGGGCGGTTTCAAGCCCTTCTGGCATTCTGAATTCTCAGCGCTGGCGATTGGGTAGCCTAATAAAATGTGGCCTATGGCCTAATAAAATGTGGTTTACTCAGGCTGTGAGCTATGTTTCACAGGCCGCTCAGCCAATTCGCATCTAGTTGGTATATGGGAGTACGGAATTTTTAGTCAGGTTAAAGTTAAGTAAAAACACTTGCTTAAAACTTTAAGAAAGCCGCAGTGAAGGTCAAGATTGGACAAATATACGGCTGACATCTAGTGTTCTTAGCGTTGGGCAGTTAGGTTTGTGTGTGGGCGCTATCAGCGTAAATATCATGAATATCAATTGTGTAAGTTCAGCTATCAGTTAATCGTCAGTTAACCGTCAGTTAACAGTTTCACATAACAGTTTCGTAAATTAGCAACGGCTTACTAAAAGCTGACTGAGGAAAGAGTGATATGGCTATCTCCACCCCTTCTGTGACTGTAATTTGTCCCTCTGGGATCTTGAATGCTGAGAGCGCTTCTCAGTTTGAGCGGCAGCTCATTTCAGCGATGCGCGATGATCGCGTTGGCGAACTGCTGGTAGATATGAGCAATGTGGAATCTTTGGATAGTGCTGGTTTAGTTTCTTTTATGTCCGCACTCAATGCGGCTCAAGCTCAGCGCAAGCAATTGAGAATTTGTTCTGCGCCGCCTTCCGTACGTATTGTCTTTGAACTGACTCAGCTTGATCGCGTCTTCACGATGGTCGATCAGATGCCGGTAGCGCTAGCTGCCTAGCGCTGCATTGACCGCTCCATCTAGCTTTATTTATCTAACAGCTTCATCTGTGAGACTAAAGGGATATCAGGAATAAGGCTAAAGGGTTTGCGATATAGTTAGGGCTCAAAGCTCTTTTATACGATTTGCCGTGTCCCTTGCTGTCGCTGACTTGCTTAACGCTGATATTTCTAGGCCCGCTCGCTACTTGGGGAATGAGCGGGGGGCTGTGCATAAGCCTTGGCAGACGGCTGATATTCGCTGGGTGCTGACCTATCCTGAAATTTACGAAGTAGGTGCTTCTAATTTAGGGCACATTATTTTGTACAGCATCTTAAATGCACAGCCCAGACAGCTTTGCGATCGCGCCTATCTCCCGGCTCTCGATCTGGCTCAAAAGCTCAAAGCTAACGCCATTCCATTGTTCGCCGTAGAGTCTCGACGCGCCCTTCTAGAATTCGATATCTTGGGCTTTAGTCTTAGCTACGAGCTCGGCGCTACCAATATTTTAGAAATGCTCTCGCTGGCCCAACTGCCTTTAACTTGGCAAGCGCGCGACGACGACGCTCAGCCTTGGAACGTAGAAGCAGGTAGCTGGCCGTTGGTGTTTGCGGGCGGTGGTACGGCAACCTCTAACCCGGAACCCTACGCTGAGTTTTTTGACTTTATCGCCCTCGGCGACGGTGAAGAGCTGCTGCCCGAAATTGGCCTAGTGCTCGAAGAAGGCAAAGCCGCTGGCCTCACTCGCTTGGAAATACTGCTAGATTTGGCCCAAGTGCCGGGAGTGTATGTCCCCCGTTTTTATGACATGGCGGCTGATGGTTCGGTGCATCCCAATCGCGCGGACGTGCCTAGCCGGATACTGCGGCGGGTAGCGCCGCCAATGCCGGAGTATTCGATTGGCTTGGTGCCTTACGTCGAGACAGTGCATGATCGGCTGACAGTCGAAATTCGGCGAGGCTGCACTCGTGGCTGTCGCTTTTGTCAGCCGGGGATGCTGACTCGTCCGGCGAGAGATGTACCGCCAGATGAGGTGATTGACACGATTGAGCGGGGTATGCGCGCAACTGGCTATAACGAGTTTTCGCTGCTATCGCTGAGCTGTTCAGATTATTTGGCATTGCCCGCCGTCGGCGTTGAAATCAAAAATCGGCTCAAAAACGACAATATCAATTTGTCGCTGCCCAGTCAGCGAGTGGATCGATTTGATGAGAATATTGCGCATATTGTCGGTGGACTGCGACAGACGGGGCTGACGTTTGCGCCTGAGGCCGGCACGCAGAGAATGCGCGATATTATCAATAAAGGTCTGACGAACGAAGAACTGCTGCGAGGGGTGAAAACGGCCTACGAGCAAGGCTGGGATCGAGTGAAGCTGTATTTTATGATTGGCTTGCCCGGTGAAACGGATGTAGACGTGCTCGGCATTGCCGAAACGGTTCGCTGGCTGCGGCGTGAGTGCTTTATTAAAGGCCGAAAGCCGATTAAGTTCAATATTACAATCTCTAATCTCACCCCCAAACCGCATACGCCCTTTCAGTGGCACTCGGTTTCTACTCATGAGTTCGAGCGTAAGCAGGCACTGCTGCGGGCTGAATTAAACACGATGCGCGGTGTGAAGACCAACTTTACGGATGTGCGGATTTCAGCAATGGAGGATTTTGTCGGGCGGGGCGATCGCCGCTTATCCGCCGTTGTGCGCAAAGCTTGGGAACTGGGCGCGGGCATGGATGCCTGGTGGGAGAGCTTAGAGAACGCTTTTGCAGCTTGGACACAGGCCATCGCTGATGCCGGCCTCGATTGGAAATATCGCCAGGTGGAATCGGGCGAATGGGATTTAGATGAGACGATGGCGATCGCCACGCCTGAAAGCGAATCCCCTGAAAGCGAATCCCCTGAAAGCAAATCTCCTGAAAGCGAAGTCATCAATCCGGTCATGGCTGCCGTGTTAGCCCGACGCCTCCCTTGGGATCATATTGATACGGGTATTGACAAGCAGTGGCTCAAAGACGATCTTCTACGAGCGCTAGAAGCGGCCACCGTGCCTGACTGCTCTTTTGAAGGCTGCTCACACTGCGGCATTTGCGGGCCAGACTTTGGCCATAATGTAGTGGTGCCGCCATTAGAAATTCCTGACTTCGCGGGGCACTTTAAGCCTGATCAAACCCGCGCTCAACGGCTGCGCATTAGGGTCGGTAAGCTAGGTGATATGGCGCTCATTGGTCACTTAGACTTTGCTAGGGTGATGGATAGAGCGATTCGACGGGCAGCGCTGCCGATTGCTTTTAGCGGCGGCTACCATCCTGGCCCTCGGATTTCCCCCGCCAATGCGCTGCCCTTGGGCCTGACGAGCACCGGTGAAATCATTGATTTTGAGCTGACAGAGGTAGTGAGCCCCGATGAGTTTGAAGCTCGCCTGCGGGCACAGCTACCGGCGGATATGCCGATTTATGAAACCACCGAAATTTCTTTGCAGATGCCTTCAGCGACAAAATGCTTAGATCAAGCGGAGTACTTGCTGGCCGTCGACGCGGTAGGCGATCTGGAAATTGACTGGGAAACGCTTGTGCAGCGGGTACTAGCCGCTGAGCACATTATGCAGAACAAGGAAACGAAATCGGGGAAAGTCAAGTCGGTAGATCTGCGATCACGTCTTTCTACGCTAGCTATTGTTTCCCCGCTTAATCTAGATTTGCCTGAATCAGTCTGCTGTAAATTTCAGACCCACACTGCGCTTCACTACGTGGGCAGTTGCCGCAACGATGGCAACCTGCTCAAACCCCAAGACGTGATTACCATGCTGGAATCTGTGAGCGGCGATCAGAAAATCAGGCTAGGGCATGTCCATCGGGTTCAGCTCATTCTCTCCCAGACCGCTGATTCAGTAGCCGTAAGTGTAACCCATGATTAGCATTCAACCGGGCGGACAAAATACAGCAGCGTTTTTCTACAGGTGTTTGAAAGCAACAGTCCAAAGCGTTTTTGTAAGCGTGATCTGGAGCTTTGGGTTCGGCAGTGGCGCGATCGCGGAAAATTTTCCTCTGCCGCTGTCCGATCTAGATCGCTTTCCTTTGTTTTTACCGGCAGCACAAGGCCAATTAGTGGCTGCTAGCAGTCGCCTTTCGCTGACCGAAATCAGCCAACCTAGCTTGAGTTGGGTACAAGATCAGTTGGGTAGCCGCTATGGCAGCGATCGCTTAGTCCAACAGTGGCAGGCTTACCAAACGGTTGATGGTTTCCAATATGTCGATGTCATCGTCAACGAATCGATTTGGGATCTGCTTAATTACTTTGAGCGCTATGGCTTTGTCTTACAGTTTGGCACAGCGGCCAAAAGCTATGGCTATAATTTGCGCGTCTTTCACAGCGGCGATGTGGTCAATCGCCAAGAGTTCATTGGCTTTAACAGCGTATCTCGTAATATCGCTAGTCGATCCATTGCTTTGCGCGGGGCTTACCTGTGCGACTTCTCGGATTTCACTAGCCGAGCAAATGCTCTCGGTGCCGAGATTCCTTGCAGCATCGTATTAGATGAATTCTCTAGTCGCCGCCCAATTAGACGAGTTTTCTAACATCTTCTATTTTTTCAAGCGCTTTAGCCATCTACACACAAGCCAATCATCTTATGAGGTGGCTCTGAGCTGCTGCCATACTGAAAAATAGGCCGTCTGTAGCTCACTGGGCAATGGCAACAACAGCTCACTACTGACAAAATCTAACCCTGATAATAGGCCATCGGTCAAAGTCTCAGGCAAGTTGGCATCATTGCTTAAAAACACCGGCGAAAGCCCCCTGTCTGCAATCGAGATTTGAGTTGCAGGCCCCGTTTGCCAGCAAAAATCTATCCATTGCTGAGCAGCCTTACTCATCAGTGCACCTTTAGGGCGTACCCACATATCGGCCGATAGTAGGCTGCCTTCGGCCGGAATCACCACTTTGAGATCTTGATAGCGATCTAGCGCAGCCCTCACCTCTGCTGACCAGCCGACAGCAACGTCAGCGTCTTCGTTGACCAAAGCCTTAAGTGAATTGTGGGCATCGTAGGCTCTGACTTGCTGATTGAGTTGGGCAAAGGGCGCTGATAGTGATTCGATAAGCGCAGATGAAAGCGCGTCAGCGGGTTGGCTAACGTTGCCATTGGCCTCGATTTCAAAGGTGGGATTGAAGCGATCGCGCTGTATTTTTTGCACCAAGCCCAGCACGATGCGAGGATGATCGGGCAATATTATTTTTTGGCGCAGCGCTGGCTGTAGAAGGTCTTTCCAAGTCTTGAAGGGTGGATTTTCAGGCGAGGCGTCAGGAAACTGACTCTGACGATAGACAATCACGAGCGCTTGCACCTTATAAGGCACAGCCCAAATTTTCTGGCTAATAGCGGCTTCGCTGGGTTGAGCCAGTTGGCCAGTGGGGGTGCGGCTGCCAAACTGCTGCCAGGGTAGCGGCAGCTTGGCAAGGGTTGTCGCCGGAATTTCTAGCGGTTCTAGAAGGTTTTGAGCGATCGCACTTGTCAACCAATAGTCACCCAAGCTCACCAAATTGTGCGGCGCGACCTGGCGGTTCGGCTGACGCCCAGGCAACCAGCGATCAATCGCCGAACCACTCTCTGCTACTGGCTGCTGCCAGCGCTGCAACTGCTGAAACAGGCTCTGAAGCTGCGCTACTGACTGAAACTCTACCGGCTCAGCCGATTGCCTACGAAACTGTTGCAGCACCTCAGCCGGAACAGCGCCTTCTAAAAGCGTCACCCTTAGCGCATCTGCTGCATTTGCACGACAGCTACTCAAGCCGCCACCCAGCGTCAGCGCCGCCGTTCCTAACAGTAATTGCCTGCGATTGATCATCTCTTTCTGCTTTTATGACATCCTCATTGCAGCGGCCCTTAATACAGCAAGGACAGCAAAAAGCGCAGAAAGGTGGTTTCCTCACTGCGCTTAAAGTTTAAACCTTTATTCGGTAACTTTGAGTCCGACTCTGAGTCAAATTACAGAGACTTGGTTTTGCCCGCACCCCATTTGTCACCCATGATCTTGGGCATGACTAAAATATGAGCAGAAATCGCTTCTAAATCATCTTCAGTCAAGTTGCGCATTTTAGGATAAATATCGCTGCTTTTGGTGCTGGGATGAAGCTCAGAAATTTCGACTAACCCGTCATAAGTAGTCGGATTATGCAAATAGTCCACCAGTGCGGCAAGGTTGTCACGGGCGGGGAAAGCCCCTTCTAATGATTCAGTATCTAAGCCCACGTTGGGATTGGTTTTGGTAATGCCCGCTACGTGGCAAGTTGCACAGGCCACATTGAACTTTTTACGACCGCGTAAAAAATCTTCTACCGGCAGGGTCACCGTATCGCCCTGCTCATTAGCCTTGATCGTGCGCGTAGCGGCATCTAGCTCAGCCGCTAGCGCATTACCGCTACCCAATACGCCGACGCTTAACACACTTGAAACAAAAATGATCGCCGCCATCATGAGTGAGGCGCATCGCTTAAACAAATTTCTCATCTTTTCTGCTCGTTTCTCAGACACAGCTCTCAACAGGGATCTCAGTAAACGTTCAATTCTCATTGAACCCAATTATTGTTTCATCATGCCATGAAATAGGGCAATAGAAAGCCACCCCTATCAGACAAATCCATCAGACAAAACCTAGCTAATTCAGTCTCTAAAAGACTTTGGAAAGCCTTTCAAAAGAGTGTATGGCAAGATTTGCTGGCTATTTTTGCTCAGATTTGTTACATTTCTTCACCAAAAGCTAACTATTCAGCGCCTTTGAGCACAGCTTCTACCTGCTTGAGCCTTTCAACCTGTTTGGCGGCGGCGGCAACAGGCCCTTTTTCCACCACCGGGCGATGTAGCCGAATAAGCTGAGCCAGCATTTGCTTTAACTCTGGGCGAGGCACAATTTTATCGACGAAGCCGTGACGCAGCAGGTATTCTGCTGTTTGGAAGCCTTCAGGGAGCTTTTCGCGCACGGTCTGCTCCACCACTCGCCGACCCGCGAAGCCAATTGTCGCCTCAGGCTCTGCCAAAATAATGTCACCTAGCATCGCAAAACTAGCGGTGACGCCGCCGGTGGTGGGGTGAGTCAGAATCGGAATGTAAAGCAGTTTCGCTTCGCGGTGGCGCTCTAAAGCCGCTGAAATTTTGGCCATTTGCATGAGGCTGAGCATCCCTTCCTGCATCCGGGCTCCCCCTGAGGCGCAGACGATAAATACCGGCAGTCGTTCGGCCGTACCCCGCTCGATTAACCGGGTGAGCTTTTCGCCGACAACTGAACCCATGCTGCCGCCCATAAAGCGAAAGTCCATGACGCCTAGGGCCGCAGGCTCACCGTGAATGTCGCCCGTGCCAGTCTGTACGCCATCGATGAGCTTGGTTTTAGCCTGGGTATCGCGCAGGCGGTCAGCGTAGGCTTTGCGATCACGAAACCGCAGCGGATCTTTGGGTGCAATTTGGGTATCTGTAGGGTTCCAAGTGCCGTCATCAATGATCTGCTCGATGCGATCGCCGCTAAAAATCCGATGGTGAAAGCCGCACTCGGGGCACACCTTTTGGTTAGCGCGTAAATCTTTGGTGTAGGTAAGCACGTCGCAGCGCTCACACTTTGTCCAGAGGCCGTCAGCGATTTCGCGCTCGTGGCGATCCTCGCTAATTAGACCTGTTTTTTTGCGATTGGCAAACCAGTCAAACAGTGACATCTTTCGCTCATTAAACCTGAGTAAGTTCGCAGCCTCACAAACCCACTTAAACCAGTGATTTCAACGAGGCCAATTCCTTATTCATCCTACTGGTTTGACTCCCTGATTGGGAAATTTAGCTGAAAATTCTTATGATACGCGCTCTTTTGGTCGGCGGCAGTCTCCGGACAATGGATGTTCCTTAAAGCCCCATGGGAAAGAACACGGCTAAATACGCCTCAATCAGCTGCTCGCCATAAAATAGCGTCAGCACAGCGCCTAAAGCTAAATAGGGGCCAAATGGAATGTGCTGCTTAGAGCCAAGCACACCCAGGGTGATCGCGCCTCCGCCCAGTACCGATCCAATCCCTGCCGCCAAAAAAGTCGCCAATAACAGCCCCGCGCCGCCTAGCCAAGCCGCCATCATCGCCGCTAGCTTAGAATCTCCGCCGCCCATCGCCGGTTTACCAAATGCCAGGCTGCCGACAAGGCCAATCACATCAAACAGCCACAGCCCCATGAGGCTAATCACCACCGATGACATCACCCCGGCTATCACATGGCTGAGCGTCGGGGTGTGCAAATAGCTCACCATCCCTTGAAACCCCCAGCCTAACAGTAGCCCCGAAGCGGTGAGGCCATTTGGCAAGGTCATGGTATCGAGATCAATCAGCGCGAGTGCTAGCAGCCAAGAGACAAAAATCCAGTGCCCCGGCGTTTGCCAAGTGGGGCCAAAAAACATAAACACCGCGACAAACAGCCCGCCTGTGACGAACTCCACCATTGGGTAGCGAACCGCAATCGGCAACCGACAGCTTCGGCACTTGCCTTTTAGCCATAGCCAGCCAAACACCGGCACATTGTCATAGGGTTTAA
Source organism: Phormidesmis sp. (assembly GCA_041742865.1). Lineage (GTDB taxonomy): Bacteria > Cyanobacteriota > Cyanobacteriia > Phormidesmidales > Phormidesmidaceae > Phormidesmis. The sequence continues at coordinate 8,840 of JBGTNW010000260.1, read as the reverse complement.
GCCGAGTTTCGCACCTCGGGCAGCGAGAGGGCGGATGAATCAGTGACAGCCCCAGGGGTAGCCGGTAAACCACCACATTTAAAAAGCTCCCAACCGCAGCGCCCAAACCAAAAACAATCAGAATCGGAACAAAAATATCCACTCAGTTCAAGTCCGCAGTCGGCGATAAAGGGGATGAAGTATCTTCCTAGAGTGCCCCACTTATGCGAATCTACATGATCTGAATCGGCATCAAATGCGTTAGAGGAGGCCGGGTTCGATTTGGCTGAAGGGAACAAAACACTCCTGAGGCAACAGCACGGGTTTGTCGCCAAAAACGAGTTTGCCGCGATAGTTGCGGCGGCCAATCGCGACGCCAATAGGCCGCTGCATGACTTCAGGATGCACCTCGTAAAAGGTGCGGTAAATGTGGCGTGCGGCCTTAATAAGCTCTGGATTAAGCAGCACAGAATCATCTCCAAAGGCAAGTGGATCGGTGCTTTCAGGCGGCATGTTTGGCGTTCTCATCGGGCGTGACGACAAACCTCTAGGCAGAGTAGTAACTCCATTCATCTTAAATCAACTCCGAGTGACTCTAAATAACAGTGAACTTTACAGCAAAATATTTAAATTCGGCTACCAACAGCCAAATTAAGCCCCAAATCAGGCCAAAACTAAGTTTAGGATGCTAGCGCCTTTTGCAGAGCCTGCCCCATATCTCGACAGCCGACGGCCTTCATTCCCGGTGACATAATGTCTCCAGTTCGATAGCCTTGGTCGAGTACCGTCAAAACAGCTTGCTCAATTTGGTCGGCAGCAGCGGGCTGATTCAGCCCATAGCGCAGCATCATAGCAGCGCTGAGCACTTGGGCCAAGGGATTAGCTTGATCTTGTCCGGCAATGTCTGGCGCTGAGCCGTGGACGGGCTCAAAGACGCCAGGGCCGCTCTTTCCAAGACTTGCAGAGGGCAACATACCAATGCTGCCAGTTAGCATCGCGGCTGCGTCTGAGAGAATGTCGCCAAAGAGATTGCCGGTGACGATGGTGTCGAATTGTTTGGGCGCACGCACTAACTGCATCGCCGCATTATCTACATATAGATGAGAAAGGTCTACATCGGGATATTCAGAACTGAGGGCGGTGATGCGATCTCGCCACAGCTGCGATACTTCCAGCACATTCGCTTTATCTACCGAGCACAATCGCCCTTGGCGCTTTTGCGCCGTCTCAAAAGCCACCCGGCCAATGCGATCAATCTCGCTGCTGCTGTAGACCATGGTACTTACGCCGCGCTTTTCACCATTTTCCAATTCAAAAATGCCCTTAGGCTGACCAAAGTAAATGCCGCCTGTCAGCTCACGCACCACCATAATATCGACCCCTTCGACAATTTCTGGCTTAAGTGAAGAGGCCCCTAGCAGCTGCGGCAAGATCGTTGCCGGTCGTAGATTAGCAAATAAACCTAGCCCAGATCGTAAGCCTAGCAGCCCGGTTTCGGGTCGCTGCGCTCTAGGCAAGCTATCCCATTTGTAGCCGCCAATCGAGGCGAGTAAGACAGCATCGCTGGCTCGACAGGCTGCTAACGTTTCATCCGGCAGCGGTGAACCGGTCGCATCAATGGCTGCGCCCCCTAGCAAGGCTTCTGTAAAGTGAAAGCTCAGGTCGTGCTGGGTGCTGATTTGCTTGAGCACGGCCACCGCTACCGCCATAATTTCGGGGCCGATACCGTCGCCAGGAAGGAGCGTAATGCGAAAAGATGCTGTCATGATCACTAAAAAAGGGATAAACACAGATAAACACAGACGCAGCCATAGTACCTGATGAGCATCGCGGTAAAATACACCTAGCGCTGTTCTCTTGAGCGCTGCTTTATTAATCGGTCGATTTTCAGCGATCGCTCCCCCTATGGCTTTTCTCCGTGACGACTTGGCTCAACTGACGGCTTATCAGTCGCCTCATCCTGATGAGAAAACAGCTGCTGATCAAACACCTGAGCCCACCAACGGAAAAGAAGCCGTCTTACCAGCCGTCCCAGATCGACTCGATCCACTCGATACCAACGAAAGCCCGATTGATTTGCCCGACTTTATCAAGGCGGCTTTGGCTGAGCAGTATGAACAAGCGATCGCAGCCAACCGCTATCCCGACAGCGATCAGCTTGCCCTCAAGCGCGCCCTAATCACCTATGCCATCCAGTCAGGAAGCCTTACGCCCGGATCAATTACGCCCGCAAATATCACCCTTGGCAACGGCTCCGACGAACTGATTCGCTCCGTCATTATGGCCACCTGCCTTGGAGGGCATGGATCGGTCTTGGTCGCGACCCCCACGTTCTCGATGTACAGCATCTTAGCCCAGACGCTTGGTGTTCCGGTGCGTACCGTAGCGCGAAAACCCAGCTTCGAGGTAGACCTAACCGCTGCCCAAGCCGCGATTGACGCGGCAGCGATTGACGGCCCGCCGGTACGGGTGGTTTTTATGGTGCATCCCAACTCGCCGACCGGCAACGCTCTTATCCCTTCAGAGCTAACTTGGCTCCAGCAACTACCCTCAGATATCCTGATCGTGGTTGATGAAGCCTACTTTGAGTTTAGTGCTCAAACCACGCTAGCCGAGGCCCTAATCCGCCCCAACTGGTTGATCACCCGCACTTTGTCAAAAGCCTTTCGCCTAGCCGCTCACCGGGTTGGTTATGGTATTGGCCACCCGGATATCATCGCCGCTTTAGAAAAGCTTAGACTGCCCTACAACTTACCGGGCCATTCTCAAGCTGCTGCTCTAATTGCCCTCGCTCACGCCGATCAGCTACTAACCCAAGTTCCGACAATCCTCACCGAAAGGCACAAGCTCCTATCAGCATTGACAGATTACCCGGCTTTGCAAGTGTGGCCTAGTCAGGGAAACTTTGTATATGTACGGTTGAGCAATTCGCCCAAGGCAGCGCACCAACGCGCCCTCACCCTCTTACAGGCTAAAGATCAAAAAGATGGCCTGATGCATCTTTTTGAACAGCTCAAAGCCAAAGGCACCCTAGTTCGCTACACGGGCGGCGGACTGCGCATTAGCATTGGCACCGCCGCCGAAAATCAACGCACGCTTAGCAACTTACAGAAGATTTTTGGATACCCACTGTAGCTGTGAACATCGCAGCCTGAACATCGCAGTTCTGAGCCTATGGTTAGATCACCAGACAAATCCGGAGCGAACGCGGTGAATCGTTTGCGGCAGTACCCCTACTAATAGCGCAAAAGCTTCATTCGATACCGAATCTACCGTTGCTTGATCAAAGTACGTTTTAAACTGCTCTAAAATCATCCGAGCGCGATCATCTGGACTGGGCTGATCGGTAAAGTTTTGCGTCAGCCGAATCCACTGCAAGCGAATTTTAATGGCATTCTGCTGAGATTCATGGGAGTCGGGCTCTAGCAACGAAAGCTTGCCGATGGGAATGACTTTGACAATATCGCTATCGAGATCGCCCCCGACGGCTGCGCCGGGGCCAGCAAATTCAGCATGGAACTCTCGCACCACAATTAAACCATTGCGACGACGGCTGTTGACTACCCACAGATGAGGGCCTGCTAGCTTTTTCTCTAATTCGTCAACTTGCAGATTTTGATTCACAGATGCGCCGAAGAACGTCCAATCTCCCGCTTTGGGCGGAGATTTAAGTAAGCGTGGTTGCATCGGAAAGACTACCTGCTTGGCGTGCAGGTGCTGACTTTTGCCACTGCAACTATGGGCATTCCCTAATAATTTCACAGATACGGGCTGAAAATCTGATCGCTGAGTAGGAACAGTGACAGTTGAAGACGCTTTAAGGGCAGTTTCTTCAGCGGAACTAAAATCAGTATCTCGAAGCATTCACTCAACGGATCTATCGATAAATGTGCGACTACTCTAAATGTGATACGAATCTTCGATGGATCACCCAAGAACAATTAGTTTTTATTCATTCTTTATGGCAGAGTTAGACATGCTTTACACACAGAACATAAAGGTTCTTTCACGCAGTCGCTGTAAGTATCTTGATACGCGTGAAGTGCGCTTTATACTTCAGTATATCTAAGTAAATTAATCTATCAGCTTTTTAACATGTCGTCCTAATATAATTGCCCCGCTTAAAAAAAAAATTAACGATTTATCCGGTGGAATCTGGGGGGCGATCAGCTGATTGGATTGGATGTTGTTTGCTTGGGTCTATTTGTTTTGCTAGCAGTAAGCGCTGCGGTCTCACCCGAAGGCTCGACAAAATGGGATTGCTGACTTCGTAGAGTTCATAGCCAGCTTGCGCATACAGTGCCTGAGCCGCTGGGTTATCAGCCATCACATGGAGATAAATATGATGAAATCCCCAGCTTAAAGCAATGCTGTCGCAGGTCTTGAGAAGCTGCTGCGCTGCGCCTTGCCGTCGGTATTCAGGCTTAACCGCAAGGTTAGATAGATAGGCGCGTTTAGGCGGGAAAAGCTGCCATCGCTCACAGGGGCGCTGCGATATTTCGGCGGTGCCAATCACTGCACCTGACTGAGCAGAGCTGGGATGAACGTGGGTCGCGACCAAGCAGGCGTATTGGCTAACAGGCAGTTTGAGACGAGTTTTGATGTCTTCTTGGATACCAATGCGCATGAGCCAGTAGAGCCATTGGGCGGGTGGCTGAATGGTCAAAATAGGTGTGTAAAAGCTCGCTAGCAGCACATGCACAATGGCAAGCAGATCTTTGGGCTGGGCCGCGCGAACCCGAAAGAGCGATCGCTCAACCGGTACAGAGAGCGGCAAAGCGGGGTTGGCATTAGCCTGCGACATAGTAAAAACTCTAAAGAGGGTGGGCACTTTATGTAGGACGTTGCACAGCTTTGGCCAAAACGAGAGATTGATGCATGGCAGTTAGAGAGCATAGGCGAAGGTCAACAACCGCCAAGCACACCATCTTGGTGGTCGATGATGAGCCGGATAATTTAGATTTGCTTTATCGCACATTCTACCGAGATTTCAAAGTGATCAAGGCCCAAAGTGGCCAGGACGCGCTAGAAATGTTGGCTAGCCAAGGCGATATTGCCGTGATCATCTCCGATCAGCGAATGCCAGGCATGAGCGGCACTGAGCTGCTTCGCCTAACGGCTGATCGCTATCCAAATTCTATTCGGGTGATGCTAACGGGCTATACCGATGTGGAAGATTTGGTTGACGCCATCAATGAAGGCAAAGTATTTAAGTATGTGACCAAGCCGTGGGAAGAGGACGATCTGCGTACGGTTGTCAACCAAGCTGTCGATACGCACAGATTGCTGAATGCTCGCACTCAGGAATTGAACCGAGTTCTGCGTCAAGAAACGCTGCTGAATGCAATTACCAACACTATTCGCAGCGCTCAGACCTCGCAAGACATGCTGAAGACCATTGTTGAAACATTGGGAACTGCATTCGAGCTAGACTACGGTGTGGTCAAACCGTTGGCTACCGCTGATCTCAACTCGCCTGCTTTTTATTACGTGGGGACGGCGGTCACAGAAGATCGGCGATCGCCTCAGACCTTAGCGCTACTAGATCAAACCGTCTGGCAAACCTCCCTAGTCCAACATTTAGAAGTCTCAGAAGATATTGCAGCTTGTGCCCCCACACCGGCTTGCGCCCAAGCCTATCAGGCGCTGGATATTCAGACCAGCCTGCTGCTGCCGCTCACCTGCAAGCAAGATGTATTAGCGGTGCTAGCGCTGCACAAATGCAGTGCTCAAAGGCTATGGCACGAAAGCGAAATTAAGCTGCTGACAACCTTGGCGGATCAAGCGGCCTTGGCGTTATCACAAACGTGGACTTATGAGCGGGTGCAGTCACTAGCGCAGCGCGAAGTCTTGATCAACACCATTACCCAAGCACTACACGCCAGCTTAGATCCAGCTGAAATTTTTGCAGCCATTACGCAAAAGCTAGGGCAGGCGCTAAGGGTAGATAGCTGCAAACTTTCGCTCTGGACACAGACGCATTCTCAGTGCGTCGGCTGGTATGAAGCCGGTTCTGAGCAATTGCCAGTCGTGCCAGAAGCCGATATCGCGATCGCTGAAAACGATCTGTTTGCCCAATTGCAGTCAACGAGGGAGCCGGTGACCTTAAATACTGGTTCCGATAATAGATGTCAAGATGCTACCGCCGCCCTGATGGCCGTCCCGCTGCTAGCCGACGCCAAAATCACGGGCTGCCTTGTTTTGACGCATCGCGATCGCCAGTGGCAGCCCGATGAAATTGCGTTGGCGCAAGCAGTGGCTAATCAGGCTGCGATCGCCGTGCGTCAAGCCAACTTATATCAACAAAGTCGCCTCCAGGCCGAACAGCTCTTAGAGCTAGACAAACAAAAAACCGCTTTTTTTCAAAATATTTCTCACGAATTCCGTACGCCGTTGACGTTGACGATTGGCCCTTTAGAATCCGCTGTAGAACGCGGCGAGGGCTTAGATGCCAATCAGTCGGTAATCGCGCTGCGCAATTCCCGACGGCTGCTGCGGCTCGTCAATCAACTCCTGGATTTGCAAAGGCTAGATGCAGGCAAAATGCAGCCTACCTTTAGACCTTGCGATCTAGCTCAATTCACGCTCGAAGTAGTAGAAGCGTTTCAACCCTACTGTGAGCGCAAGCAAATTACGCTCACCACAGATATTGACCAGTGCGCCCCGGCCTACCTAGACATGGAGAAATTCGACAAAGTACTTTACAATCTGCTCTCCAATGCGATGAAATTTACGCCCAGCGGTAAATCGATTACCGTGCGGCTTAAAGAAAGTGGGGGCAAAGCCAAACTTCAGGTGCAAGACGAGGGCATCGGCATTCGTGAAGATCAAATTCTGCATCTATTTGAGCGATTCCGTCAGGCCGATGGCTCCGCTAATCGTCACTATGAAGGCACCGGGCTAGGGCTATCGCTCGTTAAAGAACTCTCTGAAATTCACGGCGGCGAGGTGTCAGTACAGTCTGTATACGGCGAAGGCACTACCTTTACGATTGAGCTGCCGTTAGGATCGGGGCATTTGCCCGTTAGCCAAGTCGTAGAGCAAGCGCTCTCTACCGAAAAAGGGCGCGCCGCTGTTGAGCTATCCGATATCGAAATGGCTTCAGCCACCGCTGATAGAGACGTCAGCTTGCCGCCAGCGGCGGCAGGGAGTCAGGTAGAACGGGCGTCATTTGAGGGATCTCAAGTGCTCGTTGTCGATGATAATCCCGATTTGCGCGCCTACGTTTCTAGCGTATTACAGCGCCAGGGATATAGAGTACGCACGGCGGAGCAAGGGGCACAAGGGTTGGAAATGGCGACTACCTACAAGCCGGATTTAATCATTACTGATTTAATGATGCCGGGAGTCTCTGGGCTCGAAATGATTGCTCGAATTCGCCAAGACGAGGCATTGCAAGGTACGCCAGTTATTTTGCTAACGGCTAAAGTCGATGATGAAACTCGCCTCGAGGGCGCAGAAAAAGGCGCTGATGCCTATCTTTCTAAGCCGTTTAATGACCGTGAGCTATTAGCGGAAGTGCGCAATTTACTCGCCCTCAAAGCGAATGAGCGCAAAGTTGCGCAGCTCAACAAATATCTGACGGAATCGGTGTTACAGCGGTTTTTGCCGCCCTCGATGGTGAAAAAAGCGAATGAGGGGACCTTGCAGCTAGACTTACGGCCTGAGCCTCGCTTGGTAACGATTTTGTTTAGCGACATTGTTGGCTTTACACAGCTCAGCAATACGTTGCGATCGCGCCGTGTTGCCGAACTGCTCAATGAGTACCTAGAAACCATGACCCGCGCCATTTTCAACAATGGCGGCACGGTCGATAAGTTTATGGGCGATGCGGTGCTAGCGCTGTTTGGTGCGCCGGAAGAAATGAGTCCCAATGAGCAGGTAAAACGAGCGATCGCGGCAGCTCGCCAAATGTACAGCGATCTGGAAGGGCTCAATCAGCGCTGGGCTACCCAAGGGATTGGCCCGGTCAAATTTCGCTGCGGCATTCATCAGGGCACGGCTGTTGTTGGCATGTTCGGCAGCGCTGAGCGATCAGACTACACAGCGATTGGCCCAAGCGTCAATATTGCGGCGCGCATTCAAGAAGCCGCTACGGCTGAAACCATCTTAGTATCAGCCGCCGTAGCCGATTATTTAGATGAACGAGAAATTGTAAAATTTGAACCGCTACAGCTCAAAGGCATTGATGAAACGGTTCTGACTTTTGGCGTCAAAACCCGCCTATAGTCAAGGCTCTAATGAGCGTGTTGTTCTTTTTGGAACGTTTTTTAGAACGGTTCTTTTTAGGCGCAGACAATTTGAGTGTGATATTCAGCCTCACTCATCAAATTTAGGGTGTTTTCTACGCGATCTAAAAAGACTTTGCCATTGATGTGATCGTATTCATGCTGAATGATCCGGGCGACAAAATCGGTGAAGATTTTTTGATGCGACTGACCATGGCGATCACAATAGCGAACTTCGATTTCACGCGATCGCTTTACTAAGCCTCTCATCCCTGGCACACTTAAGCAGCCTTCCCAATCTTCCACTAGCTCATCTGATCGCGATAAAATTTCGGGATTGAGCATCGGCGTTGGCTCCATGGTCGGTGCGTGCAAGTAGCGTAAATTGGGCCGTGAGGCCACAATAAAGATCGGTAAGCTTTCAAACACTTGAGGGGCAGCAATGCCAACGCCGTTGGTCTTATGAACGGTTTTGAGCAAATTGTCGATGAGCTTTTGAACAGACGGATCTTCAATGTTTTTGATCGAGTGAGTGGGCGATCGCAACACGGGATGACCTAACTCTGCTACTTTTAACACCTTAGCCATATTGCCAATTTTTTTAATGCTAGGCTCCTATTTTAGCGGTCTCAT
>JBGTNW010000259.1:0-5962 GCA_041742865.1 Phormidesmis sp. | reverse complement strand
TGCACAAGCGAATTGATTAAATGAAATCACTGGTTCGTAGCCCCTAAGCCTTTTGACAGTGGCTACAGATTTTGAGCTGAATCTCTCGCAACAGGCGCTATTGTTCGAGCCAGGAGATAGGTAGATAGATAGTGTTATCTGTCCCAATAAGAGTTCACTTTAGGAGATTGATTTTCCATGCTTGATGCTTTTACCAAGGTTATTTCTCAGGCGGATGCTCGGGGCGAATATATTGGCGATGATAAAATTAGTGCACTCAATGCGCTCGTTGCAGATGGCAACAAGCGCATTGATGTGGTTAACCGGATTACTAGCAATTCTTCTGCAATTGTAGCGAATGCGGCTCGTTCGTTGTTTGCTGATCAGCCTCAGCTCATTGCCCCAGGGGGAAATGCTTACACGAGCCGTCGTATGGCTGCTTGCTTGCGCGATATGGAAATTATTTTGCGCTATGTCACCTACGCTATTTTTTCGGGTGATGGCAGTGTCCTAGAGGATCGTTGCTTGAATGGGTTGCGCGAAACATACACAGCGCTCGGTGTTCCGGGAGGCTCTGTTGCCAGTGGCGTTAGCAAAATGAAAGATGCTGCGATCGCCATTGCGAATGACCGCACTGATGTTACAGCAGGTGACTGTAGCTCTTTGATTTCCGAGCTAGGCGGCTACTTTGACCGGGCAGCGGCGGCAGTTAGTTAATCTGTGAGCCCAGTGAATTAGCTTAGTGAATTAGCCCAGTGAATTAGCCCAGTGAATAGGCATTAGCTGTTTCTGATTCCTTGTTCTAGTTGTTTTTTCCTTTTCCTTGTTTATTATCCAAAGAGATCTCCCATAATGAAAACTCCCATTACTGAAGCGGTTGCAGCCGCTGATGCTCAAGGTCGCTTCCTCAGTAGCTCAGAAATGCAGGTGGCCTTCGGTCGTTTTCGTCAGGCCCAAGCGGGTTTATCTGCTGCTCAAGCACTGGCTAAGAACGCCGACAAATTAGTCGATGGCGCGGCCCAAGCCGTTTACCAAAAGTTTCCTTACACCACTCAAATGGAGGGCAACAACTATGCCTCTACCCCTGCGGGTAAAGCTAAGTGTGCCCGTGATATTGGCTACTATCTGCGCATGGTCACCTACTGCCTAATCGCTGGCGGGACAGGCCCGATGGATGAGTACCTAATTTCAGGTATTAGCGATATCAACAGCACGTTTGATTTGTCTCCTAGCTGGTACGTAGAAGCCCTCAAGCATATTAAAGCTAACCACGGTTTGAGCGGTGATTCTGCAGTCGAAGCGAATACCTACCTTGACTACGCTATCAACACGTTGAGCTAAGTATCGTTGTTGTTCCCGATGCTTGCTAGTGCTTTAGCTGCGTTTTGCGGCGATGCTCTGCAGCAATGCTCTAAGGCTGCTCTCTTCAGCTAACTGTCTGGTGAGCATCGGGTTTGGGTAGATTTTTTTGTGGTCGTGCTTTTGTGGTCGGTTTTTTAACGCACTCTTCTATTGACTCCCTGTCTACTTAACGTTGGCTCCCCTTTAATTAATATTTAACTAAAAATGTTCCGGCTTTGAGGATTTCAGCTATGACCAGTGAGGCTTCAGCAAGACTTTTAGGATTTGAACCTGTTCAATCATCCCCGGTTGAGCTGCGTAACAACGCTTCTGATGCAGATGTCCAAAGTGTTATCTGGGCGGCGTATCGTCAAGTGTTCGGCAATGACCATGTGATGCGTGAAGAGCGTCTAATCAGTGTTGAATCTTTGCTGACCCAAGGCTCTATCAGCGTCTGCGATTTTGTCCGAGCCCTAGCACTTTCAGAACTGTATAAGGAAAAGTTCTTTTACAGCACGCCCCATGTGCGTTTTATTGAACTTAATTTTAAGCATTTGCTAGGCCGTGCGCCTTACGATGAGGCGGAAATTTCTGAGCATGTGAATCGCTATACTGACGAAGGCTATGAGGCCGACATTAATAGCTACATTGACTCGCCAGAGTACCAAGAGAACTTTGGGCTGCATGTGGTGCCTTTTTACCGCGGGTTTGCGACCCAAAGAAGCCAGAAGACGGTAGGCTTTGGTCGGATGTTTCAGCTGTATCGGGGAGCGGCGAGCAGCGATCGCGCCCGTGTAAATCATAAAAAAGGCCGCCTTACTGAAGAACTTGCACAAAATACCGCTTGCCCGGTGAGAGCTTCGACTTTAGGCAAAGAGCTTCAAGGGGTTATGGGGGGTGGTCGCGAGCAGTTATACCGGGTGCGAGTCTCTCAGTCGGCGAGTAGACGCACGCCGCAGGTTCGCCTTGGCGTTCAAGAATATGTGGTGTCTTATGAACAGCTCACACCGACGTTACAGCGCCTCAACAAAAGAGGGAGTCGTATTGTGAGTGTGACCTCCGCTTAAAAGTCTACATTTTATGAAGCGCCCATCAAAATCATCTACTAACCCGCTACATCTATTAAAGTGTTCTTTAGGAGAGAAAACTTGTGGCCATCACAACTGCGTCGGCACGCCTAGGTACCACGCCCTTTACCGACCAAACGCCTGTTGAACTTCGCTCCGATGGCTCTGTTGAGTCAATCAAAGCCGTGATCAATGCCGTTTATCGACAGGTTTTGGGCAATGATTACCTAATGCTCTCAGAGCGATTGGTGGTCTTGGAGTCTTTGGTCACTAACTCCTCGCTGAGCGTCAGAGACTTTGTTCGAGCTGTGGCCAAGTCAGAACTGTACAAGACCAAATTTCTATATCCCAATTTTCAAACGCGGGTTATTGAGCTTAACTTTAAGCATTTGCTAGGTCGCGCGCCCTATGACGAGTCGGAAGTCGTTGAGCATCTGGATCGCTATCAAAATGAGGGCTTTGATGCGGACATTGATTCCTACATCGATTCCGTAGAATATGAACGTTATTTTGGCGATAGCACCGTGCCTTACTGCCGAGGCTTTAGCACCCAAACTGGGCAAAAAATGGCGGGTTTTCCTCGCATGTTTCGCCTGTATCGGGGCTATGCCAACAGCGATCGCGCTCAAGTCGCAGGCAGTGCTTCTCGCCTAGCCAAAGATCTGGCCCGAAACGCCGTCTCTGAAATCGTGCCGCCCTCTGGTACAGACAAAAACAACGGCTGGACCTATCAGTCCGCTAAGGGCGCAGGTGTTTCTACTCGCGCGTTTGGTCGACCCGGACCGACGAGCGATCGCGGCAGTCTATACCGGATTGAAATCGCCGGTAGACGACTGCCCGGCTATCCTAGCATTCGCCGCAGCAACCGGGCCTTAGTTGTTTCCTACGAGCGACTCTCTCAAACGTTGCAGCAAATCAATCAATCTGGGGGACGTGTCGCTAGCATTACGCCTGCGTAGCTGGCTGGCCTCGTTTCCATTCAAAAAACTTTATTCACCCTGAGGGGTCCAGTATGTTAGGACAATGTTCCATTGGTGGAGTCTCTGATCTCAATAGTCGAATCTTTGTCTATGAGGTAGCCAACTTAAGTCAAAATGAAGCGACAACGCTTTCTCAAGTTCCCATTCGCACCAGTCACAATCATTTCTTTCAGGTACCTTTTAGCCGCATGAATCGCGAAACCCAACGCATCCTGGCAATGGGTGGAAAAATTGTGAACATTCAGCCTCTAAATTCAGCGCAGGTGGCAGCGACCGCTGCTGACGCACCGTCAAAAACAGAGACCTCAAAAGAATAACGCTCACACGTCTGATAGATCGAGTAAGCAGTTTGATCCGGTTTATCCGGTATCCTTACTTACTCAATAATCGCCAACGGATCGGTCTACTGTTGTTTCGTTAAAGTAATTAGGAAGCAACAGTTGACCGATCGCCCCACAAAATATTAGGAGATTGATTCGATGTTAGATGCTTTTACCAAGGTTGTTGCCCAGTCTGACAGACAGGGCCAGCTAGTTAGTAATACTCAAATTGACGCCCTGCTAGCTATGGTTCAAGACGGTGCTAAGCGCACTGATATAGTCAACCGCATTAGCAGCAACTCTTCCGCCATTGTTACCAATGCTGCGCGGGCCTTGTTTGAGGAGCAGCCTCAGTTGATTGCACCCGGTGGTAATGCTTATACCAATCGTCGGGTGTCTGCCTGCTTGCGTGATATGGATATTATCTTGCGCTATGTCACCTATGCCGTGTTTTTAGGAGATGCCAGTGTGCTAGATGATCGCTGTTTGAATGGTCTGCGTGAAACCTATGTGGCATTGGGTGTACCTAGTTCTTCAATGGCCAACAGCATTACCAAAATGAAAGAAGCCGCGATTGCTTTGGCAAATGATCGCGCAGGGATCACCCAAGGTGATTGCAGCTCCTTGATAGCTGAGCTATCCAGCTACTTTGATCGCGCTGCCTCTGCTGTTAGCTAATGGCTGCTTAAAGCTGCCATTTAAGACTTTAGCTATTAACGACTTCAAAAAATCAAGAAACACTAGGGAGACATTATTCCAATGAAAACGCAATTAACTGAAGCGGTTGTCGCTGCTGATTCTCAGGGCCGTTATCTGGGCAACACTGAACTACAAGTGGCCTTTGGCCGTCTACGCTTAGCGGCGGCTGACCTTGAAGCGGCAAAAGCACTCGCGGCCAAAGCCGACCAGCTTGCCAGCGGTGCGGCGAATGCTGTTTATCAAAAATATCCTTACACCACGCAAATGCAGGGCAACAACTACGCGTCCAACGAGCGCGGCAAAGCTAAGTGCTTGCGTGATATTGGCTACTACCTACGCATGGTTCAGTACTGTTTGATTGCCGGGGGTACAGGACCGGCTGATGATTTTCTGTTGGCTGGTTTGTCGGAAATGCACAGTAGCTTTGAACTAGTGCCTGGCTGGTATGCAGAAGCGCTCAGATACATCAAAGCTAACCACGGTCTGTCGGGTGACCCTGCGCTAGAGGCCAACTCCTATCTCGACTACATTATCAATGCACTGAGCTAGTGCTGTGCCTGGAAGAATATAGCGGTGTGTGGAGACATTCGTATACCGCTATATTCTTCCAGGTCGCTTGGGAAGATTTCAATCATTGAATACTTTAAAGACTTATTGCTTAAGACTTGTTGCCTAAATAGTTGCGTTGGGAGATATAAACATGGCTGGACTGAAAGAGGCGGGCAGATTTGGAATTCGGCCCTTTGAGGAAACGGCAAAGGTTGAACTGCGTCCTAACTGGAGCCAAGAGGATGTCCAGGCTGTTATCTCGGCGGCTTATCGACAGGTGCTAGGCAATGAGTATCTGATGCAGTCGGAACGGCTGGTGACGCAGGAGTCGCTTTTGGTGCAGGGCGTTATTTCTGTAAGAGACTTTATTCGAGCGATCGCCCTTTCAGATCTCTATCGCCAAAAGTTTTTGTATCCCAACTTCCATGTGCGTTTTATAGAACTTAACTTTAAGCACTTTTTAGGTCGCGCACCCTATAATCAATCAGAAATTTCTGATCATTTAAATTTATTTATCTCCGAGGGTTACGAAGCTGAAATTGAGTCTTATTTAGGCTCAGCCGAATATGACAGCAGCTTTGGTGATAACATCGTCCCCGCCTACCGAGATTTCCAAGTCGATCATCCCGGCCAGCGCGCCGTTGGCTTCAGCCGTTTGTTGCAGCTTTATCGGGGCTACGCGAACAGCGATCGCGCGCAGGGTCAATTGCAGCCTCGCCTGACTTGGGAAGTCGCTAGAAATTTGGCCACGCCCATTGCCTCCACCTCTCCCGGTTCGATTGCAGGCGCTTTGGGAGGTGCGCGCGGCGATGTCTATCGGCTGCGGATCATGGGATCAGCTGCCAATCGAGCGGCTAATAGCGCCGTTGTACGGCAGGCAATAACAGAATTACTCGTACCCTATAGCCAGCTCACGACCAAGTTAAAACAGCTCAGTCGTGCGGGCAGTCGAGTGATCAGTGTGACGGCTGTCTAAAGCTGCCAGCTATAGAATTTATTCCATTTCGAGTGCATTACGAAATTATTG
>JBGTNW010000258.1:0-38790 GCA_041742865.1 Phormidesmis sp. | reverse complement strand
AACAAAGGGCCGCTTAACTAAATTATAAATCGGCCGCTTCCCTACCCAAATATCATAATTCACAAAAAAGGGAGGGCAGCCAAACGACTTCCCTCCCTCTCTATAAAAATAGGCTTACGAATTTGATGAATAAGCCTGCCTTAGGTTCTCTGCCTTAGGCTCGCTATGGCTTAGTAGCGATAACCGCCGCCGCCGCTATTGTTGTTGCTACCGGGCTTGTGCACGATGAAGCTGACAGCTTGGCACTGCTTTACATTGTCGAAGCCGACGACACGGATGAAGCAACTGCCGTACTCGGAGCGGCAAGCCTGCACTTCGTCCAAAACAGCACGAGTGCTGGTTGCACCAAACAAAGGCAGCTTCCACATAGTCCAGTAATACACTTCAGGGTCGGAGTTCTCATTAAACTCAACGGCGGGAATGTAGCCCATTTGTAAGCAGTAGTTAATCTGCTTTTCGATTTGAGAATCGGTCAATGGGGGAAGGTATGAGAGAGTTTCATACCGACGCTCTTTTGGCAAAGTTTTCATGGGTTCTTTTAGGGTGTAAGAGGTTGTGAGTCTGTAATTTATCTAGGATGAATGGCTAGCTGTCAGCGGTGATTTAGAGCGTGTTGAGAACTTATAGATTAGAAGTCGATGATGAAAATCAAAATGGATCAGATTCGTCTACTTCTGGGGGCTCTAATTGCTCTAAATCATTTAAGTCATTGACTTTATTACCGCTAG
Source organism: Phormidesmis sp. (assembly GCA_041742865.1). Classification (GTDB taxonomy): domain Bacteria; phylum Cyanobacteriota; class Cyanobacteriia; order Phormidesmidales; family Phormidesmidaceae; genus Phormidesmis. Next base: position 38,062 of record JBGTNW010000258.1, on the reverse strand, counting down.
CAGCGAGTTCTTCTGAGGTCATTTGGGTCATCCGCTCAAGATGTTTTTTGCGATGCTCCATATTGGACTGCTGAATGTTAGTCGTCACCATTTCAGGAAGAAATTCGGTTACTTCTTCGGCCAAATGCTGTCTGACTGTCATCACTCGCAAGGCCAACTCAGGCTCTACTTGAAAGAGATTCTGAATGAACGCTTCGCCATCTTGGAGCTTTTCACGACTGGAAAATTCTTGGAACCAGTAGTATCGCGGCAGGTTGGTTTCTTTGAGCTGATCTAGCACGGTACGAACAGATTGATAGGTGAGGTAGCTGGTAAGCACCTGAGCCGTATCTTTCGCAATTCGCTTGAGATTCATATATGAGGAGCCCTTTAGGAGAGCTCCGATAAATCCACTGTTAAATTTATTGGGCTAAATCTATTGTGCTGATCATTGTCGGGTAAACCGTCGCTGAGCAACCGTTCTACCGGATACTGTTTGGATACCGTTTTGCGGGCGCTGAATTTCCTAGCTTTGTGAAAACTTGGCTTAGGTTGACTTATATGGTGTCTACCGTGTCGAATTCAAACTTGATCTCTTTCCAAAGATCAAGTGCAGCCGCAAGTTCTGGTGACCACTTACCGGCTTCGCGCAAGATATCGCCACCTTCACGAGCGAGGTTGCGGCCTTCATTCCGCGCTTGAATGCAGGCTTCGAGGGCAACTCGGTTGGCGGTTGCGCCCGGTGCGTTACCCCAAGGGTGACCCAAGGTGCCGCCACCAAACTGAAGTACAGAATCATCACCGAAGATTTCGACGAGAGCAGGCATGTGCCAAACGTGAATACCACCGGAAGCCACTGCCATCACACCGGGCATAGAAGCCCAGTCTTGAGTGAAGTAGATGCCGCGAGACTTGTCTTGCTCGATGTAGTTTTCGCGCAGCAGGTCAACAAAGCCTAAGGTCGCGCCGCGATCGCCTTCTAATTTACCCACAACCGTACCGGTGTGAATGTGGTCACCGCCCGACATCCGCAGGCACTTCGCTAAAACGCGGAAGTGAATGCCGTGGTTTTTCTGACGGTCGAGCACCGCGTGCATCGCCCGGTGAATGTGTAATAGCACCCCATTATCGCGGCACCAGTGAGCCAATGTAGTGTTGGCAGTAAAGCCAGCCGTCAAGAAGTCATGCATGATAATTGGCATGTTGAGTTCTTTGGCGTACTCGGCGCGCTTGAGCATTTCTTCGCAGGTGTGAGCGGTCACATTTAGGTAGTGACCTTTGATCTCACCGGTTTCGGCCTGTGACTTGTGAATGGCATCAGCTACGAACAGGAAGCGATCGCGCCATCTTTGGAACGGCTGCGAGTTGATGTTTTCATCATCTTTAGTAAAATCAAGGCCGCCGCGTAGACACTCATACACTGCCCGACCATAGTTCTTAGCTGATAGGCCAAGCTTAGGCTTAATGGTGCAGCCCAGCATCGGACGACCGTACTTGTTGAGGCGATCGCGCTCTACTTGAATACCATGAGGTGGGCCTTGGAACGTTTTGAGGTAGGCCACCGGAATCCGCAGATCTTCTAACCGCAGCGCCCGCAGCGCCTTAAAGCCAAACACATTACCCACAATCGAGGTCAGCAAGTTCGTCACCGAACCTTCCTCAAACAAATCGAGCGGGTAAGCCACGTAAGCAATGTACTGATTATCTTCACCAGGAACGGGCTCAATGTCGTAACAACGGCCTCTGTAGCGATCCATGTCGGTGAGCAAATCAGTCCAAACAGTCGTCCAAGTACCGGTAGAAGACTCTGCGGCAACAGCAGCAGCACACTCTTCAGGCGGAACTCCCGGCTGAGGCGTCATTCTAAAAGCCGCCAAGATGTCTGTATCTCGGGGCGTGTAGTCAGGAGCGTAGTACGTTAGCCGATAATCTTGTACACCAGCGCTGTAACCAGCACCAGACTTAGATTGAGTCTGTGAGTAGGACATATTTCCCTATTTCCTGTCTATTTCCTATGGAGTCAAACTAGATATTGATTGAGCTTCAGGCGTTTCACCTAAAACGAGACTGGCCCCGAGACTGGCACCCAACATCTACACAATGCTGTTGCCAACGACAAATCATGTCACCAAACAGCTTCAGGCCATTTCTGAATCCTTGAAGCTCGCAGCGTTCTCGAACAGCCCTTTAATGTGCTGTAAAACCACCGCGCCAATTCAAGGTTTGGGTGCCTTCAGATCAACCTGCTCAGATACCTGTGATATTCAGAATAATACCAGCCCCTCGATAAGTTCTCTTTGAGAAGTTCTGTATAGTCTGATAACTAAATATTATGAATGCTGATATAGAAAGGTTTCAGAAGATTGCGAGAGTTTTCGACAGGCGGTGTCGTGCGTAACATTTTGTAACGAAGAAGCTTAAAACAATCATTATTTTTAGCTTGAGCACCCGATAAAAAACCGAGTCGCGAAAGTTCAGCAATGCCTTTGGGCAATCTATCTCATCAGCATTCGTTGTTCTGTGTCGCGGATCTATAAGGATTTGGTCGAGGGGTGATTTTTGTGAGTATTGCTAGAAAAATAGGCCGAGGCTTAGGAGAGGCTGCGCTCTGGGGTGGGGCGATCGCTCTCGCTGCCGCTGTGCTGACGCCGCCAATCAATCATCCCGCTAGCGCCCAAGTCCAGACGCCTAACCCCGATTTGCCCTCAAGCCCGCTACCGCCTGAGCGCTCGAATCGGCCCAACTCACCCAACTCAATGGATGAAAACTATCAGGTCGGTGCGTTGCAGCCCGACTACACCGGCAGCCTGTGGGTCGGCTCGCATCAAGGACTGGTGCGCATTGATCCCGAAACCGGCCGAATTTTAGCGCAGGTGGCTGTGCCCAATCGCTTCATCGATGCCATGGCGCAAGATAAAGTAGGCCGAATTTGGCTCGGTACGCCGGAGGGCTTAGTGCGCGTTGAGCCACGTCTCAATAAAGTTACAGCGCAGAACTTTAGACTGCCTTCTAACCGGGTGCTGGCCACTTTGGTGGACAGGCGTGGTTTTTTGTGGGTAGGTACTGATCGCGGATTGGCGATGGTCAGTCCGGATGAAGGGCTACTGATGACAACGCTGCAAGCCTTGCCGGGGGTCAGTGCCAACACCTTAGGGCTAGCGCCCGATGGCAACCTCTGGGTCGGCACCTTAGAAGGCTTGGTCAGAGTCAGTACGGCGTCGGCCTACATCACTGATCGGGTGAATAATTTGCCGGGGCGTTCGGTGCAGGCTATAGCCACTGGACCGCAAGGTGAACTCTGGGTCGGCACGCCAACAGGCTTATTGGTATTAGATAGCCGCACCGGGCAGCTGCTGCGCTCAGTGACTGCACTGCGGGGCAAAAATGTGGGCGTGATTGCCTTTGACTCCACTCAGAGCTTATGGGTCGGCACGCGCACCGGCTTGCTCAAGCTCAACCCGTACAATGGCGCAGTCGTCGGTCAGGTGCCAAACCTGCCTTCCGAGCACATTTTGTCTATTTCACCCGACACCGGCAATAAAATCTGGGTCGGCACAACCGAAGGGCTTGGCTGGGTGAGTCAGGTGACGGGGCGAGGAACCCCTCACGGGACAATTGTGAGGGGAGTTGGGGCGAGATAATTCGCCCTTATCGGCTTTATCGGCGAACTTTGCGGCTGATAAGGGTAATCCCTACTGATGGCTACTTAAAAGAGATCGCTGGTTTTTGATAGTCTGTTGGCGTTGAAATAAAGCTGACAATTACTGTCGGCTCACCCGCGGCAGGAGCTAGAAAATCTATGATCGTCAATGTGCATCGGTTTGCGCAGTGGAAGCAAGAAGGCAGAGCGATCGCGGTGCTCACCGCTTGGGACTATCTCTCCGCCCAAATCGTCGATGCAGCTGGGGTAGATATGGTGCTGGTTGGCGATTCGATGGCGATGACGATCATGGGCCATGAAACGACGCTACCGCTGACGCTAGATGAGATGATTCATCATACAAAGATGGTGCGCCGAGCGATTACCAAAACATTAGTGGTGGCCGATTTACCCTTTTTTAGCTATCAGGTCAGCCAATCGGCGGCGATGCTAGCCGCTGGTCGCATTCTCAAAGAAACTGGCGCTCAGGCAGTGAAAATGGAGGGGGGCTATGGCGCAATCGTCGATACGATTGCAGCCGTTGTCGAAGCGGGCATTCCGGTGATGGGGCATGTAGGTCTAACGCCGCAGTCGGTGTATAAATTTGGCAATTTTCGGCAGCAGGGAACGTCAGCAGCAGCAGGCGATCGCATTCTCAACGAAGCGTTGGATCTTCAGCAAGCAGGCGTGTTTGCAATCGTGCTCGAACATATTCCCAGCGAGCTAGCCCAAAAAATTAGCCAAGCCCTGACGATTCCGACCATTGGCATTGGCGCAGGCCCAGATTGCGACGGGCAAGTGCTGGTGACCTCCGATTTACTGGGGCTCTCGGACTGGCAGCCGCCGTTTGCCAAGCCTTATGCGAATTTAAGAGCGCAGGGGATTGAAGCGGTCAAAGCCTTTTGTGAGGACGTGCGATCGCACCAGTTTAACCCCAATCCAAAAGCTTAGAATTCTAAGAAAAATAGCCTCAGGAAAAATAATCTAAAGCATCAATATATATACATCGGTGAGATGCATGGCCTAACGGGGGTTTTCGGGTGTCTCTCGCTGTTTTTGAAGGTAAGCTAGGCACTATAGCGTTGAGGGCAGGATTATCTTTTTAAAGGTAGCTCCACACAGCCACTCAACTGGTTAGATCCGTATCAATCCATCGACAAAGAGACTCCACTAAAGAAGGCATTATGATTGCAACCGGCACTCGCATCCCAGATACTGCTCCTACCGGCAAATTAGATTACAAAGTCGCTGATATCGCCTTGGCCGATTGGGGCCGTAAGGAAATTGCGATCGCTGAAGGCGAAATGCCTGCACTGATGGCCATTCGGGCAAAGTATCGCGACAGCAAGCCCTTGGCCAACGCCAAGATCATCGGCTGTATCCATATGACCATTCAAACAGCGGTTTTGATCGAAACGCTGTGCGAGCTAGGCGCTGAAGTGCGCTGGTCTTCCTGCAATATTTTCTCAACCCAAGATCATGCAGCGGCGGCGATCGCGGCCACTGGCATTCCTGTCTTTGCTTGGAAAGGCGAAACCGAAGAAGAATACATTTGGTGTCTAGAGCAAACTTGCTACGACGCCGGCGGTTCAGAAGGCGGCAACCTCTGGGATGCCAACATGATTTTGGATGATGGCGGCGATCTGACCGGCCACATCCACGAAAAGTATCCTCAGATGCTAGAGCGCATCCACGGTGTCACCGAAGAAACCACCACCGGCGTTCACCGTCTGTTTGAAATGATGGAGAAAGGCCAGCTCAAAATTCCGGCTATCAACGTCAACGACGCCGTTACTAAAACCAAAAACGATAACAAGTACGGCTGTCGCCACAGCCTTAACGACGCCATCAAGCGCGGCACTGACCACCTGCTTTCTGGCAAAAAAGCGCTCGTCATCGGCTACGGCGACGTTGGCAAAGGCTCAGTTGCCTCTTTGCGTCAAGAAGGCATGATTGTCAAAGTCGCTGAAGTTGACCCCATTTGCGCTATGCAAGCCTGCATGGACGGATTTGAAGTCGTTTCACCCTATCTCAATGGCAAAAACGACGGCACCGTCGATTGCCTCGATCTTGACCTATTGGTCAAAACCGATCTCGTCGTCACCGCCACCGGCAACTACAACGTCTGCGACAAAAACATTCTCGCTAACCTCAAACCCGGTGCAGTGGTGTGCAACATCGGCCACTTTGACAACGAAATTGATACGGCCTTCATGCGCAAGCAATGGCGCTGGGAAGAAGTCAAGCCACAAGTGCATCAGGTCTACCGCAGCGAGGATCCGAAAGACTTTTTGATTCTGTTGTCTGAAGGTCGCTTGGTCAACTTGGGTAATGCCACGGGTCATCCTTCTCGCATTATGGACGGCTCTTTTGCAAACCAAGTATTGGCTCAAATCTTCCTATACGAGAAAAAGTTTGCAGACTTGCCCGCCGATCAAAAAGCCGCTGCTATCACCGTTGAAATCTTGCCTAAAAAGCTCGACGAAGAAGTCGCGCGCTACATGGTCGAAGGCTTTGGCGGGGTGATCACTGAGCTGAGCCAAGCGCAGGCTGATTATATTCACGTTGCAATAGAAGGCCCTTACAAAGGCGAAACCTACAAGTACTAAGTTGTTTATAGGTTCTTTCTGAGCTTATCTAGATCATCTACAAATGCCGGAGGTGCCAAAAGGTGTCTCCGGCATTTGATTGGCATTTAAACGGCATTTAACGTTTAGCAGCAGCGATCAATATTTGTGCTGGGAGTTAGCATATAGCCAGCTATAAATGGAATGGTAAAAGAAATAGCCTCGACTTAGCGAAATTATTGGGCGGGAAGAGATTTTGTGAAAAAGGTCATCATGACTGTGGGCTTACCGGCTTCTGGGAAGTCTACTTGGGCAAAAGCGCTGGTGCTCAAAGAAGCAGGCCGCTGGGTAAGGGTGAATAAAGACAGCCTAAGAGAGATGTGCCACAGCTCAAGGTTCTCTAAAAGCAATGAAAAGTTTGTTGTTAAGCTGAGAAATCTGATCATCCTAGAAGCCCTAGCCGATGGCAAAAACGTTGTTGTCGATGACACAAACCTGCATCCCAAGCATATTCGAGCCGTTACCGAATTAGTTAAAGGAGAAGCTGTGGTGGAAATTAACGACAGCTTTTTATCGGTGCCGGTAGAAACCTGCATTCGTAGAGATTTAGGACGTTTGACCTCAGTGGGCAAAGACGTGATTATGCAGATGTACAGGCAGTTTATTGCACCGAATGCGCCACCGCCTGTGCATAATCCTGATCTGGCAGATGTGATTGTGGTGGATATGGATGGAACATTGGCGCTGTTGGGCGATGGCGAAGCCTTCCTAGAGAATCGCAGTCCTAATGAGGTGAGTCGGTGCGATCGCGATCAGCCTAATCTGCCGGTGCTCCACACGATTCTTAAATGGCAAGAGACTCACAGCATCATCGTCATTTCAGGCCGCACCGATGATGCGAGAGTCAAAACAGAGGCTTGGCTCACCGCTTACGGAATTAAATACGAGGCGCTGCATATGAGAGCGGTTGGCGACCTGCGCCCAGATACGCTCATCCAGCAGGAAATCTATGATCGGCACCTTGCGGGAAAGGTTAACGTGATTGCTGTTTTTGATGATCGCGCTGCTGCTGTTGAGCTGTGGCGGCGGCTGGGGTTAATGGTTTTCCAAGTAGCCGAAGACAGCGTTTAGTCAGGAAATTTTTAGGACAAATCGCTGTCAAGTCAGACTGCTTAGAATTGATCTTCAGAGGGGTGAATTTATTTTGGCGTCCGCGCTAACCTGAACACAAACTTTGCAGGAGATTTTGTGATGGTAATGGCATCGATTAAGTCCGGCTCAATTCAGTCTATTACGGATTGTCTAGGGGATGAAGCGGATAGCCTGCTAGGCTTCAGCGCTACCAAAGTGGATAAAGGTCAGCTTCACTTGCCAGGGCCAGACTGGGTGAACCGGATTTTTTCGCAGAGCGATCGCTCCCCCCAAGTGCTTCGCAGCCTTCAGCAGCTCTACAGCGCAGGCCGCTTAGCCAACACTGGCTATCTTTCCATCTTGCCGGTAGACCAAGGCATAGAGCATTCAGCCGCTGCCTCTTTTGCACCTAATCCGATTTATTTTGATCCTGAAAATATTGTGAATTTGGCCCTTTCAGGTGGCTGTAATGCAGTAGCGACTACGCTCGGCATCTTGGGCATGACCTCACGCAAATACGCTCACAAAATTCCCTTCATCGTCAAGCTCAACCACAATGAACTTTTGAGCTACCCAAAGCAATACGACCAGGTGATGTATGGATCCGTTGAGCAAGCCTGGAACTTAGGCGCAGTCGCTGTCGGGGCGACTATTTACTTTGGTTCGCCAGAATCTACTCGGCAAATTCAAGAAGTCAGTCAGGCATTTGCGCGGGCTCATGAGCTAGGCATGGCAACTATTTTGTGGTGCTATTTGCGCAATGACGTGTTCAAGCAAGATCAAGATTACCATTTGGCCGCCGATCTGACGGGACAAGCCAATCACATTGGAGTCACCATTGAAGCCGATATCATTAAGCAAAAACTGCCGGAGAACAATGGCGGCTATAAGGCAGTAGCTGATGCGATTGGGAAGTCTTACGGGCGCACTCATGACTTGGTGTACTCAAGCCTCACTAGCAATCATCCTATCGATCTAGCCCGCTATCAGGTGCTGAACTGCTATGCCGGAAGAGCGGGGTTGATTAATTCAGGGGGCTCATCGGGCAAAAATGATTTTGCGGAGGCTGTTCGCACAGCCGTGATTAATAAAAGGGCTGGCGGCTGCGGACTCATTGTGGGCCGCAAAGCTTTTCAAAGAGAGTTTAAAGAAGGCGTTAAACTGTTTCATCTCATTCAGGATGTTTACTTGTCTGATGAGGTGACGATTGCTTAGGTTGTTTTAACGTCAGCCTAATTCACACCCCTAACTCTGTCCAGGTTGAAGCCTTGGGTTTTTCTTACCCCAAAAAATTAAGAGAAACTTAGAGAAACGATCGCTCCGGACGTGGAAAAGGTTGACTCAAGCGATCGCTAAGCGTCGGCCAAATAGGTGTAGCAGTCCATCGCGCTTTTATAGTTTGCCATTAGCTTGCGGGCCTCTTCAATGGTGATGTGCCCTGCCTGCAACGCCAGCTCAGAACGACGACGAATTTGTTCGATCATCTGTTCAGGGTCGTACTGCACCTGCTTGAGCACTTCGTCTGTTGTATTGCCTCGCACCACATGCTCAATTGTGTAGCCCTGATGCGTTTTGGCCTTAGAAGCTAGCTGCACATGCACCGTATTGATATGGCCAAAAAGATTGTGCAAATTGCCTAGCGTCTCTTGGTAAGAGCCCACCAAAAATATGCCTAAGTAGTAGGCTTCATCCGATCTTAAGGAATGCAGCTCTAGCACGTCTTTTGCGCCCTTAGGGCCGATAAAGCGAACGATTTTGCCATCGCTGTCACAGGTCAAATCTGCCAAAGTAGCTCGTTGAGTGGGCTCTTCATCTAGCCGGTGGATGGGCATCACAGGAAATAGCTGATCAATCGCCCAGCTATCAAGTGCTGATTGAAAAATAGATAAATTCATGTAGTAGATAGAGGCCATGCTTTTCTCAAGATGCTCTAGCTCTTCAGGCACATCGTCCTGCTGACGCAGCAGCGTCATAATTTTTTGGCAGCAGGCCCAATACAGCCGCTCTACCCGCGCCCGCTCGCCCAAGCGCAAATAGCTCAAGTTGAACAGACTGCTAGCCTCTTGCTTGAACTGCACGGCATCGTTAAACGCTTCTTGGTAATTTTCGGCGTTGACGGAGCTGTACACATCCCAAAGCTCTCGAATCAGGTTATGCTCGCCCGCTTCATAAGGCATCGGCTGACTGGGAATGGCTTCGCTTGTACCTAACACATCAAATATCAAAACAGATTGATGCGATGAAACGGCTCGACCGCTTTCACTCACCAGCGTCGGCATTGAAATGGCGCGATCAACGCAGGCATCTTTAACGTGAGCGACAACATCGTTGGCGTAGTTTTGCACGCTGTAATTTTTGGAATCTTGCGAGCTGGTTTTGGAGCCGTCATAATCGACCCCAAGGCCGCCACCCACATCGAGGTAGCCCATCGGTGCGCCCAAGCTAACGAGCTCTACGTAGATCTGGCAGGCTTCTCGCATGGCTTCTTTAATCACGCTAATGGCCGATACCTGAGAGCCGATATGGAAGTGTAAGAGCTGCAAACAAGCGATCATGCCAGCGGCTTTGAGCTTTTCGACAACGGTGACAATTTCAGAAATGCTGAGGCCAAATTTGGCGCGATCGCCTGCACTTTCACCCCACCGCCCCGATCCTTTCGCCGCGAGCTTGGCGCGAATACCCAAAATCGGCTGAATGCCGAGATGTTGGGCGGCAGCGATCGCCACATCCACTTCTTCTATTTGCTCCAGCACAATAATGACCTTTTGACCCAAGCGCTGACCCAGCATAGCCGTTTCAATGTACGACTTGTCCTTGTAGCCGTTGCAAATAATCAGCGCTCCTGGCGTATTTAAGCTGGCCAGCGCAATCATCAGCTCCGGTTTCGTCCCGGCCTCTAAGCCAAACTGATAGGGCTTACCAAAGTGCACGATGTCTTCAACGATGTGACGCTGCTGATTACACTTAACTGGGAACACCCCCTGATAGACGCCTTCATAGCCATAGCGAGTGATGGCTTTGGCAAAGCAGGCATTGATGCGCTCAAGGCGATCTTCTAGAATCTCTGAGAATCGAATCAGCAAAGGCATTTGAAAATCCCTTTGCTTCAGCCCTTCTACTAGCTTTTTCAAATCTAAAGAGCCGCCGCGATTGCCCTGGGGAGCCACCGTCACATTACCCGCCGCATTGATCGAAAAATAAGGATCGCCCCACCCCTTAATACGATAAAGATCTTCGCTATCTTCAATAGCCCATCGCTTTTTCCTATTTTCCGGGGATGGGTTTATGGCCGTTAAATCCCCATCTGAATCCACCGCTGAGATAGGATCCGAGATAATCGTAGTAGCGCTGCTATTTCCTCGCTTAAGCTCAGGGTTAGAAGGGGTATGGGTTGGACTCACGAAAACTATGCTCTCCAAAAAGTGAACAACAGATCAAACTGATGGTATTAGTGCAAGCACCTCAGCTCTGAAACTGACTGATTTTAATTAACGAGCTGAATTAGACCAAGGTTTAATTCAGCCCTTTTTAGATCTTCCTTTCCAGCCCTTATAGTGTAGAACTTTGAGCGCATCAGTATGGCAATTTCACAACTCAGGCCCGTGTAATTACTGAAGTTATCCGCCAATGACGAAGATCACCGTGTTTTTGTTTGGAGAACATATATTCTTGATGAACCTATGGTTTTATCCTGATAAATTTGCTGAGAGCCTGATACCTTAATTTAAGATTCTGTTTGGGTGTATTTAAGCTGGGTAAAAACTAAAGTCATGCAGCCACATATGGGCAATAGGTTCACACTTCTATGAGATACGCCAATCCTTCGACAGTCAATGTTACGGCTAACCCTACAAATACGCCTACCACGTCCTTCACACCGTCTATTTTTCAACCCCGCAGCTTGCCTCAAATCATTCGACAGACGCTTAGTGTCGATGTGTTTCTAGTAATTATCTCCCTGCTGATGGGGATACTCTTTAGCCGTGCAGTCGGAGAAGTAAGTTCGTCTGCGACTGCAAACAGCAGCCTATTTATGCCGCCTTCGTGGTTTATCTTTTTGAGCTGCCTGCTACCCACCTTTATTTGCTTGCTGCTCGATGGCTTAAGCATCTTTAGCAATCCATCGGTTTTACCCTTTGCAGGCTCGCCAGCAAGGGTTAAGGCTGTTTATGCTAAGCGTTTGCATTTGCTGTTGCTGGCGTTCTACTTCACGGCAATTTTGGTCGCTTTATGTTGGTCAGCGTCTTCCATGCTGCTGGCTTCTAAAATCTTTGTATCGGCAATATTTGCTCTGGCCCTTTATTCTTTGGGTCAAAGCATTCCCTCTCAAAGGCTGAGCTTTATTGTCTCGGGCATTTTGTTTTTGATTGTGCTACTAGGCACTCAGATCTTTATTGTTATGCGCCTAGAAGCCGTTTCCTCAAGGGCAAATGAAGAGCTGTTAAATGATTTAGAGCCTCAAAATCAAGAAAGGGGCGGTTTGGAAGAGGCTTCAGAAGACAACTTAGACGGCAGACTATAGAGATCGAAAGGATAATAAAAAAGATCAAAAAATAAGCACTCATATTAGCTGAGCTGAACCACGATTTGATCGATCATCAGGGTTTCTGAGGTAAGCAAGTCTTCAACGCTCATTCTTAAAAAACGGTTTTCGTCGATGCTGAAGCGCACTTGAATGCGATCGCTGCCAGGAAATCCAGGCGGCATGAGCTTAGCAATCGTTCGGGCCCCGTCTCGATCATTCAACGCCTGCACGACTGGCAAAGAGGATAATTCGCTGCGATTGCCAGCAGCGCGAGTCACGAGCTGATCGCCTTCAAAATAAACTTCAGTAGCCGTGAGCTGCTCCGCTAGCTCACCCAGTACCAGCTCAATGCTAGGCTGTTTTTCGCTAGAAGCGCCTAGCAGTAGCTCAATGGGATCTGATGTGGGGTAAGGCTGCCCCTGCGGAATAATAGGATGCCAGCTGTGGCTCTGATTACGGCGATCCCAGTAGCGAATACCGTAGCTGTGGTAAAGAAAGTCTTGAAGCTGAGTGGTTTGTAAGCTCAGTGCGCCATGAGCTACGGCTTCAAAGGGGCGATCGCCGCGAATTTTATCGCTTTCAAAGTGACGCGCAGCCCACGCTTTCACCGCCGGAATTTGCGCACTGCCGCCGACTAGCAGCACCGCGTCAATGGCCTCAGGCGTGATGTTTTGTCGCTGCGCCTGCTGAAGCACCTGATCGAGCCGGTTGTCTAAGCGGATAAAAAAGCCTTGCTCACTCAGAATTTGATAGAAGCGATCGCGATCTAACGCCAGCTCATAGCTCTCAAGGGTTTCCTCATCAAAATAAGCCTCTGTCGCTGAAGTCGCACTAGAAAGCGCAATTTTCAGCTTTTCTGCTAGCCGTAGCGTCACCGCAGTAATCGGTAAGCCTTGCGTTTGGGCAAAATGTTCTACCAGCCAGCGATCAATATCGGCTCCGCCCAAATTCTCCCCGCCTTTGGCAATTACTCGAACGGTCGTGCCAGCAGGTTGGCCAGATCGACGCTCAGATTTCCGTCCAGCTAAAGGCCGCGCTCCCCACTTCAGCAAAAAACCAACCGGCTTATCCGCGACAAACGTAGGTTGCACTAGCGAAAAATCAAGCGTGCCGCCGCCAAAATCTATTACGAGTAAATTGCGCGCCTCTAAACTCAGCGAATAGCCCAACGCAGCAGCAGTCGGCTCATCCAATAGGCGCACTTGCTCCACGTCTAACGCCTGAGATACCTCAGCTAGCCACAAACGGTAAGCTTCAAAGCTATCGACTGGCACCGTCAAAACCAGCGACGTAAAATCTGGATCTTGAACCTTGAGCTGAGCAATGATTTTCTGCAAAAACCAACTGCCAATCTGCTCAAACGAAAGCACTTGACCTTCTAGCTCAGGCATAAACCCCTGCATCGGGGTGCCAATGCCGCGCTTAAAATTGCGAAAAAATCGAGGATCTCCGCTCAAATCCAAGCCGCGATCGCGCACTGCTTGCCCCACCACCGTCGTCGCGGGCGCGGCCGCCTTCTCAACATAAACCAAGCTCGGCACCAGCGGCGGATTGCCCTTTGTTTGTGCAGACATCGCCGGCAAGGAAACAGTTTCTGCCGCCTGCGTAGCCGCGTTCCAGCGAGCGATTACCGTATTGCTTGTGCCAAAATCAATCGCGTACATGAATCAATATAATCCGTTAGAAAAGCCATTAAAAGACTGCTAAACACTGGTTATGCCGCCAGCAACCCGTTCGTTTACTCAGCAGATTTGGCCAACCCAAATTCTTGAACGGCGGGCATAAAATTATTATTCTCATGGCTAGGGCGACTAAGTTTAATCAAGGCAAATCGCTGTAGTTCAGTGAGGGCAGCCCACTGAGCGAGCGATAGTGGCACCTGATACGCCTGAAACTTTTCTATCACCTGGCTAGGAATTGTAGAGAGATCTTGCCAGGGCGGATGAGGAGAAATCTCTAGCGTTTTAGCTGGCGCACCGGTGCGCTCAACCAGCAGCTGCTGTAATTGAGTGCGGTACGCGTTGGCCGCAGCCGATGTATTGGAGGGCCATTCAACCAAATTTAGGCGCTCGGTTTTGCTTAGCTGATTCCAATGCTCCAGCTTGAGCTTGACTCCGCAGCTATCCAAATGGTGCCGTACAACCATGGGAATACAGCGCAAAGAGCCGACAAAATCCTGTTCAAAATCGAAATAAGGGGACGTCATCACAGTTGCCTTTAGAGCGTCAGTATACCGCGTACTCACTGCCCACTCTTGAAATCCTGCTAAAGGCTTGTAGCATTTGCTTGACGTAATCTGTATTATTGAGAGAGACTAGGTTTATATAAATTTACATAGTGAGTCGCTATAGGAAAGTATTTACGGCTGTAATTACAAATAAATATGAAGTTTTGATGCGATATCCCTAGTTAATTTCAAGCCCATTGATTACGATTAGGAAAAATTGTGGTCTAGATTCAAAATTGCCGCTGGCTAGCTCCTTATATTAGGTGCTTGCTTCGTACTCTAAAACGCTAAAAGCTTTGACGCGCAACGCAATTAGATTTTTGAGAATCTAGCACTACAGTCTTTTCTAGACGACGACTAGACTGACTAGACTAACGATAAGCATTCGCCAAATGAACCATTGATTTATGGAAACGCTTGAATTTTTAATTTACCCCGATGGTCGAGTAAAAGAAGTCGTAACCGGCATCGTTGGTGCTTCTTGCGCCGAGGTTACAGCCGCGATAGAAGCGCAGCTAGGTCAAGTCATGACCCAGGAAACAACCGCTGAATATTATGCTCCAGTCATTAACTCGAATGCCAGTCAGGTTGCTAGCGTGGCGACATCTGCTAATTGGTGAACCGCTATTGGTGATCTGAATTTTAAGTCTATTTGTTTAACTTCATTTGCTTGACTCATTTATCTGACATTGTTCGCTTAAAATTGCCCACTATCTTTCGTTATTTTTTTAGCCCGGTGTTGAATCATGTCTCACTTTAGCCAAATCAAAACAAAGCTTCGCAATCTCTCTTCTTTACAGCTAGCCCTCGATGACGCGGGCATTTCTTGGCAGCTAGGCCCCAAAGCTGTACGAGGCTATCAAGGCAAAACCGAGATGGCTGAAGTTGTCATTGAGCAGGGCAATGGCTATGATTTGGGCTTTAAGCGCAGCGCCGAAACGGGCGATTATGAGCTAGTTGCTGATTTGCAGTACTGGCAACAGCCCTTATCGGTAGATGGCTTTTTGAATCAAGTGACGCAGCGCTACGCGTATCACACAGTTTTGAATGAATCGACAAATCAAGGCTTTCAGGTCGCCGAACAAGTTGATAACCAGGATGGATCTATTCGTTTGGTGCTTCAGCGCTGGGGCTCATAAGAATGCCTGCTAGCGATCAGCCGCTGGATAGATTGGATAGCTTAGGTCGCCCAAGTATTCCGAACCGCTCAGGATTTGAGCCAGAGCTAGGGGGTGCGTTGCGATCTGAGCAGTCACGGACGGGCTTAGAGCCGGAACTAGGCGGGCAGTTTCGCCAAAACGGTGTCTATGTCGATGAAATGACCTGTATTGGCTGTACGCACTGCGCTCACGTTGCCCGTAATACGTTTTACATTGAGCCTGACTATGGCAGGGCGCGAGTGATTCGCCAAAATGGCGATAGCGATGCGCTGATTCAGGAGGCGATTGATACTTGCCCGGTCGATTGCATTCATCAGGTTAACTATACGGAGCTGCGTCGGCTAGAGCGCGATCGCCAGCATCAGGTTATCCCTGTCGTCGGCTTCCCGGCAGATAAAGCCGTGGCCATTGTGCAAAGGCGACGACGCAGCAGAGCCAAATAAGCCGCCGAGCCAAATAAGCCTTAGTAAGCGCCAAGTAGATCATCAAAGCAACAGACTAAGCTGCGTTCTACTCAGAACTCAGAAACTTGAACTTGGCCATCGGTGGTGACGGTTAAGCGCAGGACTATAGCCGATCCGTCTGGCTGGGCTGAATCTGTTGTCATCGTGTCGAAAGTAGGTGGGTTGCTGGTAGGAAGCAAGCGATCG
The DNA here is from genome assembly GCA_041742865.1 of Phormidesmis sp. Classification (GTDB taxonomy): domain Bacteria; phylum Cyanobacteriota; class Cyanobacteriia; order Phormidesmidales; family Phormidesmidaceae; genus Phormidesmis. The sequence continues at coordinate 22,183 of JBGTNW010000258.1, read as the reverse complement.
CGCCACACCTGAGACTGATCGTTTAGGGCTGTAAAGCTCATGATTGCTCCCGTCTCCGACAGTTGCAGCCGGTAAGCTAACGGAACTTGAAGTGCTTGCCTGTCCGCCGCTCTAACGGCCTGCCATTGAACCTGAAAGTAGCTTTGCACCTGTGTAATTACATTAGCCGTTGATGGTGGTATCGCCAATCGGGCAGCACTGGAAGCGGCAGCATTTTCACTAGATTCTGCATTCGCAGCATCTGCCAAATCGTCAGAAGACTGGGCCGAAAATGGAGCCGAAGACTGGGCAGTTTCTGGCTCAGTAGTGACAGTTGGTAAGTTCTCGGCAGCAGGCGCTTTTGCCGACTGAGGGGGCGCTGGCGGGACTGGATCTGCGGGTCTGGAAGGGGTTAGCTCACCCGAAGCAGTTCGATTGGCGGCATCATTGCTGGGTAGCACAGGCACATCAGATGCCGCGTCTGAGTTGGGTGCTGTTGGCGCTGCATCGGGGTTAGCTGCACTTTGTGAGCCATCGGCAGACCTAGTGACTAAGCGATCACCTGGGTCGCTCTCTAGCGCAGGTGTGATTGTTCGGCCAGTCGGCGCAGAAAATTCTGGTTCTAGGGCGGAGTTGGGTTCTATGGGTTCTATTAGGGTAGAATCGGCTTCGGTTTGAGCAACTTGGCTGGAAATATTGGGCCATAGCGTTGCCGTAAGGCCAACCGCAAAGACGGCAGCGGCGGCAGAACTTGCCCAAATTTTGGAGCGGCTAAGACGGGTTGAGCGACCGGCACGGCGATTGAGCGGGAAGGGAATGATTTGGTTTGAAAGGGATTGGGATCTCAGCGCACTTAGAGGGCTAGCGGCAGATGGGCTAAGGGCCACAGGCAAGGTTTTGGTAACCTGCTGATATTGGCTTAAGACAGTGGAGAGATCGCAGAGCTGTAGATAGCTGAGGGGTTGCTGTAGCTGTAGACTAGCGGGTTGAATGAGGGGCTCATCGGCGATCGCAGACAGTGTGGCTAAGCGGCTGAGTTGCGCGATCGCTAAGGTGCGCTGTGTTTTCTGCTGAATGTAGTCAGTGATGGCTTGAAGAGTAGCGCGATCACCTTGAGCGACCAAAGTCGTTGTAGACAATTGCAGCCATAGCTGAAACGACAAATTTTCAGCCACTGGCTGAGAATACCACTGCGATAAAGCAGATAGCTGCAACGTTACCTCTAACCGGCAACTGCCAGCGCTATAGCGTTGTTGAGTGGGGCTATTAGGCGTTGCCATTTTGCAGCTTTAAACGACACAGACTACTTAACAAGATAGCGGTGAATAGCTGGATCAGCAGGTTCGGTTACCAATACCGCAACGCTTAGCAGCTAGTCTGACCAACCTCACGCTAGCGCTCATCCTCTAAATCCTCGTTATCTAGGAGTGGTCTAGCAGGCGGTACAATCACCCGGTAGTCAGCCTCATAGACGCCATCTGGCCCAATTTTGTTGAGATTTTCTGCATCTGGATCTAGATCAGGCAGTGGCCTATGGTCGTCATAGGATTCGTCGTTGAAGGGTTCATCGTCATAGGCTCTACCGTCATAGGAGCCGTCTTCATAAGGCTCATCGCTGTAGAGGCCATCGCGATAGACTCGTGTTTCATATCTCCCTTCGTTAGGCCCATCGTCTAATGGGGGTGGATCGTCATAATTGTCAAAGTTTTCCCAGCCTCTGTCTAAGTCGTCGTCATAATCGTCACCGTCATGACGGTAGGCAGGCGGCTGTTCGCGGCGAGTGCTATTACCGGCAACACCCGTGCGAATAAAGTCAAACAAACCTTGCTTTTGATCGCCTTCGCCGACAAACTCGTCATCCCAGCTATTACGCTGGGCGGCTGTCCGCAGTTCGCCCCAGTTATCGCCAATCGCTGGTGGATCTTTAGACTCGTTTTTGGGGTTGCTTTTCCGATTGATTAGCGGGTTATTGAGGAAAAACGCGGGCTTATTCTTTTTTTTTTCTGAGCTGGGCGAACTGACTTGAGCAGGCGAGGCTTCTGTCACCCTCGATGGCGGCATGGGAGAAGGCGTTACCGCTGGCTGGGGGGCTGGCTGGGGGGGAATGGGATCTCGCAGAATATCTGAAGGGGGTGGCTGCGCAGGCGCTTGAGGATAGGCTGACGGGGCGGGTTCGCTGACAAAAGTGGAGGAGCTACCGCTATAAGTCGCTGTAGTCGGCGAGTAAGTTGTGCTACTAACTGAATCAGGCTCAGAAAAGCCACTGTCAGGCCCGTTCGGATAGGGCACGCGGCGGCCCATTGGGCGATACTTGCTTTCGGGCGGACGATAAAGGCCCACTAAGCCGTACAAAAATAGGGTAATGAGCGCCCCTAAGCAAAAGGCACCGAGTAGCAGCAAACCAAAGGGCACTGTAGGCGCACGACCACTTAGAATAACTAGCCCAATCGGCGGTGCTAGGTTTTGCACGGTTATAACCGCCAGCACCGCCGAGATCAGCAGCAAAACGATGAATCGAAACATGGTCAAGAGCCTCCTGATGTGTCTTTGATCAACTCTCCTGAATACCTATTTTCCCTCCCATCGTCTTAATGGTACACAGTCTATTGCCAGCTGATCTAGCGCTCTCGCGACCACAAAGTCAACCAGGTCTTCGATGGAGCGTGGCTTATGATACCAAGCAGGCGTCGCCGGTACGATGCGGGCTCCTGCTTCAGCAAGGGTCGTGAGGTTGCGCAGGTGAATCAGGCTAAGCGGCGTTTCTCTGGGCACGAGCACAAGCGATCGCCCCTCTTTGATCTGCACATCAGCGGCCCTTTCTAACAGATCTGAACTCAGCCCAGCCGCTAATTTGCCGACGGTGCTCATGCTGCAAGGCATCACCACCATGCCGAGGGTTCTAAACGAGCCACTAGCAATGCTAGCACCGACATTGCCAGCCGCATGGCACCGCAGTTTTCCTACTTGGGCGACCCCAGCTTGCTCACGCCAAAAGCTGACCTGCTGCGTGGGGTTTGTCGGCATACTGATGCCCTCTTCTTGTAGCCACACCTGATGTGAGGCTCTTGAAGCCACTAAATCAACGGTGTAGCCCGCTGTCAGCAGGTGCTTGAGCGATCGCACCGCATAGATTAAGCCCGAAGCTCCGCTGACTCCGAGCACAATCGGCAGCGGTGAAACAGCCAACGGTGAAATCGACGACGAAACCGGCAGCGGAGAAATGACCGGATTATCAACCAGATTATCTTCGCTCACGGCTTATTCTTCTTCTTGGCTAAAGTCTTCCGAATGGAAGCCTTCTGAGCCGGTTTCATCTTCGTCGTCATCGGTGGCTTCGCTGCCGCCGCCAACGGCGACCAAATCAATCTGCTGACGATAGTAATCTACGCTCTTGACCTGCACTTCAACGCGATCGCCGAGTCGATACTGCTGTCGGTTTTTTCGCCCAACTAGCTTTTGCTGCCGTGAACGATACTCATACCAGTCATCTTTCAATGAGCTGACATGCACCAACCCCTCCACTAGCAGCTCTTCTAGCTCAACAAAAAAGCCATACGACTGCACGCCCGTAATCAGTCCTTGAAACACTTCGCCCGTATGGGCCTGCATAAAGGCCGCTTTTTTGAGCCCTTCCAGATCAGATTCTGCATCTTGAGCAATTCGCTCACGTTCGGTGAGCTTAATCGGCGCGCGCGCTAGCTGCTCTTCCATTTGCTGCTGAATATTGGGTGGCAAAACGCTCCAGCTAATTTGCCCATGGCAAGCGCTATGGCGTAAGTTCACCTGATCTTTAGAGCGCGTAGAGCGGCGATCGCGGCCATGCTCAAACACCGCATGCAACAGCCGATGTACCAGCAAATCAGGGTAGCGGCGAACCGGAGACGTAAAGTGGGTATAGGCTTCATCGAGCGCTAGGCCAAAATGCGGCCCCGGTTCAGCGCTGTAAATCGCTGGCTTAAACGTCGCTAGCAGCAGGTAAGTCAGCACCTTTTCAGAATCGGAATGGGCAAACTGCTCAGTGAAGTTGCGATAGTCACTAGGATGCACCACGGCCTCATCTTCTAGCGCTAGATCGAGTTCCATATTATTGGCTAACTTAATCAGCTCCTGCACATTCGTCAGATCCGGGGTTCGGTGAATGCGGTATAGCCCCGGAATGCCCAGTTCTTTAATGTGCTTAGCCACCAGCTGATTGGCTAGCAGCATAAACTCAGTCACAATAATGCGCGCAGGCAAATGGTCAGAAACAACCATCGCCCCCAGAGCGCCCTCATCGTCATACTGAAACTTAGGCGAAAGATATTCCACCAGATCTTCCGCCTCCGGCGGAAACTCATGCTCGGGCAAAGTCAGTTCAAAAGAGCCGCGCTCATGCCGCCGCTGCTTGACCTCTTGTGATAGCTGAAACAAACTTTCAACTAGGTCAAAAATCGGCTCAAACTCGTCTAAATCATCTGGATTAATGCCGAGCTTTTCAAGATCATCAGCTTGTTCGCGCACCAAAATTCCCTGAGCTTGGTCATAGTTAAGCTTGTGCTCCACTTGAATCACACTCGGCTGAATTTCGTACTCCAACACTTGGCCGTCATCATCTAGGGTGATCAAAACCGAAATCGTCAGCCGATCTTTACCCGGCAGCAGACAGCACAGCGCATTGGGCAAAGGCGGTGGCAGCATAGGCACAATTTCATCGCCTAGATATACCGCTGTGCCCCGTCGCCGCGCTTCGCGATCAATGGCTTCGTCGGGTTCAACATAGTGAGCCACGTCAGCGATATGAACGCCCAAGCGGCGATAGCCTTGGTCGGTGATATCTAGGCTCAACGCATCGTCAATGACCTTGCAATCAGGGCCATCAATCGTAATTGCGCTGTGCGTGCGAAGATCTAAGCGGTCTTTGGTATCGGCTTTACGAATCCGATTCGGCAGACCTCTCGCGGCAATAAAAACGTCTTCTTGAAAGTTCTGCGGCAGATCGTGCTTGCAGTAAACAATATCAATATCAGCCGCAGCTTCGGCGTCGCTGCCGAGCACTCTGGCCACTCTCCCTTGAGGTGGATTTTGGGCGAGAGGATAGCGGGTAATTTCGACATGAATAAGGTGATCAACCGCCTCGGACAAATCGGGCTCACTCTCGGTGATATCTAGCTCGAACAGCAGCCGGTCATCGAGCGGTACGGCTTTGAATCTGCCGTCTTCGTCACCGGCCTTTACTTTTGAGAGCACAGAAGCATTGGCCCGTTCCAAAATCAGCTTAACTTCGCCTTCAGGGCTGCGACGACGGCTGCCGTCTTTGGTGACCTGCACGAGGACGCGATCGCCATTCCAAGCGCTGTTGAGCTGACTTTCTCGCACGTAGATATCATCGGCGGCTTCATCGTCTTGAATAGCAAAGCAAAAGCCTTTACTCGAGCATCTCAGCTTGCCTTCAATGACATCTTCATCTTCGATTTTGCGATATTTCCCGCGCGACTTTTCTAAAACATTGATTCGCTCTAGTGCATCGAGGGCTATTTGCAAATCTCTCTCACCGTCGTCGGCAGTACAATTGAGCTTTTTTTCCAGGGTCTTGGTAGTCACTAACTTATCGTCTGAAAAATTGGCTAATAGTGACGCGATCGAAAATTTCATGTAGCGACGAATCCTTGATATTTCTCTTAATACTTCTTTCTAACGTTGCTTTAGGCTTTGGCTAAACGGTAGCAAGCGGCCAGTCGTCAAACCAGTCGTCAAACCGTAAAAGCCACAAAAAGCCAGCCCCAAAAGCGAAGCGATCTGCTTTAGGCGACCGTATCTCACAACCCTCATATGGTTCCGTAATAGGTAGAGCGCTGTCAAATATTTTCTTCAAATGTAGCGAAGATCGTGAATTTTGCGGGAATTTAAAACCGCTCTCCGGTCACGACATAGGTGACTCGTTTGCCCACATTGGTCGCATGATCGGCGATTCTCTCTAAAGCTCGGATGACGATGACCATCAGAACAATGGCTTCTACGGGGGTGGTAGGGCTGTAAGGAGTACTAATGAGCTGATGGTACAGCCGCTCGTAGTCATCATCAACGACATCATCTTTGCGTTTAATGCTGCGGCCTGATTCTGGATCGAGTTCGGAGAGCGATCTCAAACACAAGGCCACCATCGAACGGCAGCGATCCATCATCGTCCCCACATCCTCTATGCAAGCAGGAACAGGATAGGGAAATAGCTTAATTGCCGAGCGGCTGATGGTCTTAGTGTAGTCACCGATACGCTCTAAATCGCGCACCATCTGCATAAAAGCGCTCATTAAGCGCAGATCTTGAGTCACCGGAGCTTGCAAAATAATCAAGTTGGTGCAATCTACTTCAATTTGCCGGTAAAGCGCGTCAATTTTTTTGTCTTGAATTGGAATCTGCTTGGCTGCCTCCAAATTTCGATCACACAGGGCTGCTTTTGCTAACAGACAAGAATTTTCAACCAGCGCTCCCATTTTTAAAACGTCACGCTGAATGCGAATGAGCTGACGATCCAAACTGGGCCGATTCAAGTTAGCCCGAGTTGGCTTGAGAGCTACCTGCTGCTGTCGATCTAGCTGAGTTAGCTGCGAGTTTTCTGCCTGCTGAGCTGTAGAAAAATGAATAGTTGAATTGCCCGCAAAATCTTTTTGACGAACTTTTGACAAGGGATTGTCTGAAGACTTATCTGAAGACTTATCTGAAGATTTAGCAGTGTCTCCGGTTGAAGCTGTATCTCCGGTTGAATTTGTCATCAAAACGGTTTTTTCTCTGCTTTTTCTCTGCTACGACGATGAGCGACTTTATCGCTCACCTGAAGTACCTTGGTATATTTTATTGATTCTCATAAGCTTAACGGTTTTTCACAGAATGATTCTTGTGGAATATCTCTTATGAGCGTAGCCAATCTAACTCAAGGTCTCTGTAAAGGAAAGTCTGTGTGAAATGCCTCTCAGTCAAATGCCCCTCAGTCAAATGGCTGCTTGATACAGGCTGACACCATAGCTTATAGCTCAGGCAATGCCGCAACCGCTGTTGCCTAGACAACAAGCACTAGCAAAATCAGGCCCAAAAATTAAGAGCCTAAAAGTAAGGTGTGTAACACTTAGTTACTAATCGCTCTAAGGATGGCGACATTTTGGCCATTGTAAGAAACAATTTATGACTAAGAACGCATCGTTTTTCAGTTAGATGCGCTGATTCGATTAGCGCTAAGTTTTCACTACGTTTTTTAGGAAGGATCGCAATTATCATGGCTCTTTCAGATACTCAAGTTTTCATCGCGCTCGGATTCGCTTTGGTTCCTGGATTTTTGGCGCTGCGGCTAGCCACTGAACTTTACAAATAGAAAGAAAATAGAAAGAATCCCAAAAAAAACCGAAATCAAAAATCTGTTAAAGATACTAATTTTCCCTGGTAGATGACGCTGAAGTGGCCGATCTATCAGGGATTTTTTTGGATTGGATACATTGATTAGACGCAAGTTAAACGCCCATCAAGCGTAAGGCTCATCTGAAGGGTTCCTAAAAAACTACTAAAGGGCTGTGAGGTTGCAGACAGATCTTCAGAATGTATGCGATTATCTATGCGGTTACTTTTTGAACCGTAATTCCTCGGACGCTGTAGGGCATTCGATGATCTACAATTGTCTCGCCATTTTGATGATTTTCGCTTTATGAATGCTGCTAAGCGCCCAGTCACGGCTTTTTCTAGTTCTTCTCAGGCTCTTTTTCCTCCCACTAGTAAGCAGCCTTCACCTTCCAATCTAGCGCCCTTATCCGCTGCAGCTGCGGTCAAAACACCTCCCGCCTCGAAATCAGGCTATAGGCCCAAACGCGCCGCTCACCGGGGGGTTCGTCAGGCGATTTTATTTGAATCATCCGTGAAGCTGACGGTGAATTTACTGCTAGCGATTGTGGCGACTACAACGATTGCTAAATTGGTGCCCTACTATCAGGCTCACCAGCAGCGGTTGACAACGCTACAAGATGCGGTGGCCGTCGCAGAACATAAAAACGCTGAGTTGCGATCGCAGTTCACCAATAATTTTGATCCGGCCCAGGCATCGCGGATTATGCAAGAGCAAAGCGGACTAGGCTACCCCAACCAAAAGCGAGTGATTTGGGAATCGCCACTGAATCGTTACTAGATCGCTACTAGGTCGTTACTGAAGCGTCGTTTAATGGCCTTTGGCATCGGCCTTTGACATTAGCTCGCAAACACCGCCGGTTCGCAATTCGATACAATCAAAGCATATAGATTTGCTCGATTGTATTAAGGAATTCCCGTGGGTTACGCCGCTTTTAATGACCGTGATTACAGTCTTAACGATCCGGCCCATCATTCGGATCAGTCAAGTCAGTCAAATCCTGCCAACGTCCCTGACCTGATCCCGTTTGAGTTTGATTCTATTAAAGACGCGCTAGCTGATTTGGCTGCGGGCCGAGCGATTGTGGTGGTCGATGATGAAAATCGCGAAAATGAAGGCGATGTGATTTGTGCAGCGCAGTTTGCCACACCGGATTTGATTAACTTTATGGCGGTGGAAGCCAGGGGGCTGATTTGCTTGGCGATGACGGGCGATCGCCTCGATGAGTTAGATCTGCCGCTAATGGTTGCTAGCAGCTCATTTGAAGATGAAAATGAGCAAACCGCTTTTACGATTAGTATTGACGCCGCGACCCAGTGGGGCGTGACAACCGGCATTTCAGCCGAAGATCGAGCCCGAACCATTCAGGTGGCAATCAATGCCAAAGCCCAGCCGCAAGATCTGCGCAGACCGGGGCACATTTTCCCACTGCGGGCCAAAAAAGGGGGCGTACTTAAGCGAGCCGGTCATACAGAAGCCGGGGTTGATCTGGCGCGGCTAGCGGGTCTGTATCCTGCTGGCGTCATTTGCGAAATTTCTAACGCCGATGGCTCGATGGCCCGCTTGCCCGATCTGATTAAATATGCTCAGCGCCATCACCTCAAGCTGATTAGCATTGCCGACTTGATTAGCTACCGGCTCAGGCATGAGCGCTTTGTCAAGCGCGAGGCGATCGCAGCGATGCCCACTAAGTTTGGTGATTTTCAGGTATATGCCTACCGCAATACGCTCGATGGCTCTGAGCATGTGGCTTTGGTTAAAGGCGATCCGACCACGTTTAAAGATGATCCGATTATGGTGCGAATGCACTCCGAGTGCTTAACCGGTGACGCGCTCGGCTCATTGCGCTGTGACTGCCGAATGCAGCTACAGGCCACGTTAAAAATGATTGAAAACGCCGGGAAAGGCGTCGTGGTGTATTTACGTCAGGAAGGCCGCGGCATTGGGCTAGTGAATAAGCTTAAGGCTTATTCACTACAAGATATGGGCCTAGATACGGTAGAAGCGAACGAGCGGTTAGGGTTACCCGTCGATCAGCGCAACTACGGTATGGGCGCTCAAATTTTAATGGATTTAGGCATTGGGCGCTTTCGTCTAATTACCAACAACCCTCGCAAAATTGCGGGCTTAAAGGGGTACGGGCTAGAAATGATAGATCGGGTGCCGCTATTAATCGAGGCGACAAGCTACAACGCTAGCTATCTGGCCACCAAAGCTAAAAAAATGGGTCATTTGCTTTTACAGACCTACTTAGTAACGGTCGCAATTCAGTGGCGGGAGGCTGAAGCGCTCGCGGCTGATCCGGTCACAGCTAGGTATGAGCGACTAGAGAAGCTACGAGCCTTGGGCCAAACGTACAATCTACTGCTGCAAGAAGAAGCTCGACCGATCGCGGTGGCCGTGTTTGGTCAACTGCCGCTGATTGCCCATTTAGGATTGGATCAGCCAGGGTTAGTGGGCGATCGCTGGTACAAAGATCCGCACCACCCTCATGTGCGAGCCATTTCTGCGCTTTTAGAGGAGCTGATTGCTTGGCCGGATATCGATCACCTAGAGTTCTTAGTCTCAGCCGGTGGCGATCCGTTCACTCATCTCAAAGTCAAACTCGATCAGCAAATTTTTCCTTGGGATCCGGCTGGCCAAAATACCGTGACCCCCAGTGATGTGTGCCAGCAACTCGAAACTCAGCGGATTTATGTGTTTTCTCAGCACAGCGTCTTGGCATAATGCCTCTGCTAAAGCCGCCTCAACCTTTCCTACCTTGAGTTTTTCATGCGCAGCGTCGCCGATATTAACGACAAAATTCGCCAGGGCAAAGCCACCGTATGGACTATCACGGAAGCCAAAGCTCGAATTGCAGAGATCGGTGTCGCTCAAGCGACTAAAACCGTTGATGTGATCACAACCGGCACCTTTGAACCCATGGAAGGATCAGGGGCAATCCTCAACTTAGGCCATACCGACCCGCCGATCAAAATCGTTGAATGCCATCTCAATGGGGTGCTGGCCTATGCGGGCTTTGGGGCAGTGGATCTGTACATTGGGGCAGGGCAAATGGCCACGCCGGGGCGCGACGGTGAAAGTGAAGCCTATGGCGGCGGGCATGTGATTGCTGATTTGATTGCTGATAAGCCAGTGACGCTGAGCGCGACCGGGCAAGTGACTGACTGCTACCCGCGCGCTAGTTTAGATACGACGATCACGCGCGATCGCATCAATCAGTTCTACCTGTTTAACCCGCGCAATCTCTACCAAAACTTTATTGTGGGAGTCAACGGCGGTGATCGCCCCCTTGCCACCTACCTTGGCCCCTTACAGCCCCGCTTGGGCAATGCCGTCTATGCCAACAGCGGCGCGCTTTCGCCCCTGCTTAACGACCCCGACATTGAAACCATCGGCGTCGGCACCCGCATCTTGCTCGGCGGCGGTGAAGGCTATATTGCTTGGGAAGGCACCCAACACTTTCCGCTTCAGCGCCGGTTGCCTAACCGCACGCCGGTGGGGCCAGCCGCCACCCTCGCACTGATTGGCGACGCCAAACAAATGGATGCCCATTGGGTACGCGGCTGCTATTTTCAGGGCTATGGCGCTTCCATGATGATCGGCATCGGCATCCCTATCCCAATCTTGAATGAAGAGGTGATGGCCCATTGCACGATTAGCGACGCTGATCTAGTCGCGCCAGTAGTCGATTTTTCGATTCCTCGGCGGGTACGGCCTACGTTTGGCCTAGTCAGCTACGCCCAGCTTAAGTCGGGCAAGATTTTGCTAGAAGGTAAGCCGGTTCGGACTGCGCCTTTATCGAGCCTGCATTTTGCCCAGCAGGTCGCCCTAGATCTTAAACAGCGCATAGACTCTAGTGAGTTTGAGCTGAGTGCTCCGGTAGCTGCTTTACCTACCGATACTCGCTTTATTCCGCAAGATAGCTGGGGACCACCGCTAGATATGCGGCAGTTTTAAGCAAGGTTTGATCAAATTCAGAATTCGAGCCAGCACTTTAACGATCAGGTGCATCTGCTGAATTGACTGTCAAATCAACAGCCGGGCTAGCGGCAGCACTGGCTCCTGAATCGTGAGCAACGGATTTATTACTAGTTGGTTTATGAGTGGCTGGCGGATGCTCTGATTTTGATTTAGGCTTGGGTTTAGGCGCATTTGCAGCCGGTCTGGGCTTACCAGCTGCCGGACGGCGGCGCTTACCGGCTTCTCGGTCATTTTTAGACTTTTTCTTTGGCGGCACCACGGCAATTTGAGTGCTCTCTGTCAGCACCAGTTTGCCGTCTTGACGTTGAACCTTCAAATCCCAAAAGTAGCCCGTTGCCCGACCATTGAGCTGACCGCTGATGAGCAGCTTAAAAGGACGTTTGGGCTTAGCCTTTTCAGACTTGCTCTTTTGGACAATATTGACCACGATTTCGTTTTTATCTTCGGCGTATTTGGCGATTTCGCCTCGGATAGAAAAAATATCGCACAGCTCGGTAGCCTCGGCAGTAGAAAGATAGTGAGGCTGCTCATTCGCGGGCACTGCGGCTAAATCGGATGAACCAGATTTGTCTGTCTTTGCATCTGCCTCTGTATTGAGGGTTTCGGGTTCCCAGACGCCGACAATTTGAACATGGAGCGCCGGGATATTGTCGTCGTACAGCGTGCGTGGATACACTACCCAAAGGTGCTCAGTGTCGAGATCGATGTGTTTTTTGATTAAGCTAGTGACTCGACCTAGCAAAACAGCATCCACTAGGGTGCCGTCAGCGATCGCAATATTCCCTCGATTAAACTGTTCTTCAGAAGCAACGTACTTACCTTTGATCAAGCCAATTGCCCGGTACTGCATCCGCTCACTCGGTTCAGAAATAGGCCCAATTACAGGCGGCGCTGTGGGCGTTACGGGCGGCGCTGTGGATGCTGACAGCGCGGTTGGAGTAGCTGGGCTAGCAGCCGCTGGAGCCGAGTTTTGGGCCGTTGTGGGTGGTTTTGGCCTAGCAGGTGGCCCTATTAGGTGAGGGCGATTGGCTGGCTGGAGCGGTTCTTTAAGCGGTTCTTTGGCTGAGGTTGCATTCGTTGCTTTCTCAGGGGCTTTGCCAGCAGCAGTCAAAGAAGGATTAGCGGGTCGTGGCAATGGAGCGGATTCCGAAGAGTGATCCGTAGAATTGCCCATCGAATTGGGGGGGCGGCTGGCGGTAGAACTCACAATCCTCAAACTCCTGAAACTGTACCGATGACTTGAATTGCTCTGAATCAATGAACCAACGACAGGCTTGCAGATGGCTTCAGAAGCGGCATTTAAAGACTAGATTAACATCAGTGCCTAATTTGATTCATGGCGCGGGCTACTTTATGACAAGATCAAGACTGATTTAACTTGATTTAATAACGGGCTGAGGGTTCACAATTCTGGTAAAAAAAGAAACATCTCGGCCTCAGAAAACTTAAAAAAAGTTGATTTATTGGCTCTACGCAATTACTTTTTGGCTGACGCTTGTGTTCAGGCATACCCGTATGCTTCAGCCATTTTTAGAAAAACGACCCTGCGATTTGCTCAGCCGCTGATCATACAGCCCATCTGGCTGATGCGGCTTTTTGAGGTTGTACTGACTCGCTATTGATTAACGAGTAGCTAATGATTCAGCTGTCTGCGAGAAAATCCGAACCTTTTTGGCGCAGTTTTGCTGGCCCACAGCGACAAGGGACGGAAGGGCCAAATCGCTAATGTCACAACGAAGAAAGTTAGAGTTAGGATAAGCAAGTCATGATCAATCAAGTTATTTTGACTGTTTCGATCAATTACTGTTTTGAACCTGTTGGGGAGATAGCGTTTTGGCGTTTAAGAAAGATAGCTGGCTAGTGCGAGGCGTGCTTGTTCTGGCGGTAGGAGCTTTCGTCGCGGTGGGCTTTGTAGGTCTTTTTAACAGTGGGCGCGCGTCTTCTCCGGCCAACAACAATCCGGCTTCAGCCCAAACTCCGGCTGACCAGACAGCCAAATTACAAAGCACAATCGAAGCGTACAAAACGGTACTCGCGCGCGAGCCCGAAAACGAAACCGCCCTGATCGGGATTATTCAGGCGCAAATTTCTTTGGGCGATCTAGAAGGGACGCTGGAGCCTTTGGAAAAGCTGGCTTCAGTCAAGCCAGATGTGCCTGAATATTCAATTGCGCTGGCTCAGACTAAGCAGCAGCTAGGCGATCTTGAAGGAGCCGCTCAAGTCTATCGCCGGGTACTCACCCAAAAACCAGGCAATGCGCCTGCTTTGCAGGGGCTAGTAGAGCTATTGGTCAGTCAAGGTCGCTCAGAAGCGGCGCTAGGACTGCTGAGAGATACGTTGGCAACGGCAGACCAAACTAATGAACTTTCTCCGGGCAGCATTGATCCGCTATCGGTAAAGCTACTGCTAGGGCAGGTTTTCGTTGAGCAAAAAAAATACGATGATGCGATTAAGGTGTACGACGAAGCGATCGCCGATGCCCAAACCGCTTCTCCAACACTGCCTGATTTCCGCCCAACGCTAGCCAAGGCGCTAGTACTGCAAGAAAAAGGAGACGAAGCCGCAGCCAAAGTGCTGTTCGATCAGGCTTTGGGAATGGCTCCGACTCAATACAAAGACGGTGTACAAAAGTTGATTGACCAGAAGACTATCGCCCCTGCTGCGACCTCTGAAACAAGTCCAGGGGCTGCTACCGAATCTAATCCGGTAGCACCTGCTTCACCTACTACGCCTCTAGCTGCACCGCCCGCTCCATAGGCCCACTCCATAGGCCCACTCCATAGGTAGATTGCACGCCTGAGCGTCATCAAAGCAAATAAAAGAGCCTGTACAGTTTCCTTCGTTGAAAGAAGCAGCGTACAGGCTATGTTTTGATTTAAGGTGGAAAATTGGCCCTGAGGCTCAAACTACTATCGTGCACCTTGTCTAGAGAGCTGTTTAGCCGCTGCCGTCACAGTGGTGTCGGCAGCAACTTCAGCCAAGACATCAACGGCATCAAATTCAATGTGATTAAGCAAGGTTGTGACAAAGGCAAACAGCAAAAACGGCAGCGACAGCACTAAAATAAGCCCCACTGTTGCTAGCGCATAAACTGGTCGGCTTGCGCCCATCAGCCCTAGTGCAGCCGCTAAGCTAACGAACAAAACAATTAGCCAAACAATAATTTGGCTGTAAATATCACCAAAGGTGAGGGTGCAGTTCATCCGATATTTTTTAGTGTTTTCCATAGCCAGAGTGTTTCAAAAATATAGTAGGGTTAGCCGATTTTTCGGAAGTGAGCGGTTTAGTAATTCAGTCAGTGAGCAGTCCCAATAACCGGGCTTCTCTAGATCATTAAGTAGTTAATAGGATATCGGCTGGCTTTTGATTTGGGTCGATTTATCAACAGAGTTCAAGAATTAATAAGATTGCTTACGTGATTTATCACTATCTTTTACTTTACAAGCCTTATAACGTTCTCAGCCAGTTCACGGATGAGCCCCTAGCAACGCCAGCTTCGCGTCGCACGCTTAAGGACTTTATGCCGGTAGCGGGAGTCTATGCTGTGGGGCGATTGGATCGTGATAGTGAAGGCTTATTGCTGCTGACTGATGACGGCAAAGTGCAGCACCGGCTCAGTCATCCCAAATTTGCCCATCGGCGTCAGTACTGGGTGCAGGTAGAACGTCAGCCAGATGAAGCCGCCTTAGCGCGGCTTCGCCAAGGGGTGAGTATTCGCAATTATCAAACGCGTCCGGCAGCGGTCAGCCTGATTCCTGAGCCGAATCTTCCGCCTAGAGATCCGCCTATTCGCAATCGTCAGCATATTCCGACGGCCTGGTTAAAGATGACGCTAAGCGAAGGCAAAAACCGCCAAGTGCGGCGAATGACAGCGGCAGTAGGATTCCCAACGCTGCGATTGGTGCGCAGTGCGCTGTTTTTGTCGGGATCTTGCGTGCTGACGCTTGAAGGACTTAACCCAGGGGAATGGCGAGAGCTGACCAGCGCAGAGCAGCGATCGCTCCCTCGATAATCCCTCATCCGCCCCTAAATAAACCCCAAACCAAACGTAAAGAGTAAACTATGAAATCTATCGACGACCATAATCAGGCATAATCCTTGCGTAACGCCTTAGACAGTGCTCCCTTAGACAGCATCAGGATTTCTCCTTCAACCCTAGCCGTTAAGACTCGACATGCTCACCTGCTCTTCCTGTCAGTTCGTCAATCCTAGCGATCACAAGTTTTGTCAGCGCTGCGGCAAGTCATTGAGCGCAGCGGCAGCTGATTCTGGGTTAGTGACAGAATCGGCTGCCACTGCCCTTCAACCGTTGCAAGCAACACTGATGCCACCTGACAAGCGATCGCTGAATCCGGCTACCTATTTGAGCAGTGGTGAGCCAGCTGATCGCTATCAGGTCTTGACCGTATTGAGTCAAGGCAGCGCTGTGATTACCGATCTGATGCCAGAGGTGCGATCGCCGCTACAAACTCAGCTACCCCAACTGATTGCAGCGCCCATCGAAACCCTGCAATCCAACTTAGATCTTCCTGCTGCCGCCTACCCTTATCTGCTGCTTTCTGAAGCTGCTCCCACCCTTTATGATGCTTGGCAGCAGGGCGAAACCGCCATTCTCATCACGCCGTCAGAGCAGCCCTCAACTACGTCGTTGATCAGCGCTTTTTCCACTGCCGTCGATCCGCTTCAGCACGTCTATTGGATGTATACCCTCACCGACTTGTGGATGGCGCTATCGCCGATTCCGCAGTGGCGATCTAGCTTGCTATTGGCTAATAATCTGGGGATTGGTCGCGATCAGTCCTTGCGTATTCGGCAGTTTATTCAACCCAGCATTCAGTCCCCTCAGCTGAGTGATTTGAAAGCCTTTTTGCAATCGCTGTTGGCCCAGCCACACCGAGGCAATGTAGCGCCTTTGAGGCAAATTCGGCAGACAGTTTTAACGGTGACTTCTGCCGCGACGCTAGAGGAGCTACGCAGTGAACTCGCAGCAATTGGGGAATCTTTATTATCGACCCCAGAGGCGATTACGCCTGCGGTAAGTGCGGCGCAGGCGATCGCCGCCCCCCTTACACCTTCGCCCTTATCGGCATCGTCCCTTCCTTTAGAACCCTTACCTCATCTAAATTCTGTAGATGATGAACCCTTGGAGAATAATCCGTTAAATCATACTGCTGACAGCGTTTTAGACCCAGCTCTAAACAGTCCTTCAGATCCGCCTTTGAATGAGGTTCCACTAGGCGATGGCTTAGACGGTGATTTGGGCAACGATTTGGACGAGGATATTGACTTACCCGAACCGAGCGAAAGTGACGAATCCACAGTGGTTTTGCCCATGAAGCTCGTCAGCTTAGAAGACTCAGGCCGCACCCATGTTGGCCGCCAGCGGGATCATAACGAAGACTGCTTTTTCATTGCTAGCAGCCTGCAAAAACAATCTGACAATAGTGGGCAGCGCACTCAAGCACACTGCCTCTATGTGCTGTGTGATGGCATGGGCGGTCACGATGGCGGCGAAGTGGCCAGTCAGCTCGCTACTCAAACGCTGCTGCATTATTTTGAAAAGCATTGGCCCCACCCAGCGCCCCAGCTATCGGCCGATGCGCCGACTCGGGCGCTACCCGATGAAGCCACCATGGTAGAAGCGGTAAAGCTAGCAAATAAAGCGATTTACGATATCAATGAGGCAGAAGAACGGGCAGGGCATGAGCGGATGGGAACAACTTTGGTGGTAGTGCTTTTGCAGGGCACTGAGGCCGTCGTTGCCCATGTTGGCGATAGCCGTTTGTATCAGTACACGCGACGGCTAGGGCTGCGGCAGGTAACGACCGATCATGAGGTCGGTCAGCGTGAAATGAATCGCGGCATTCCGCCAGAAATCGCCTACGGTAGACCGGATGCCTACCAGCTCACGCAGGCACTTGGCCCGCGAGTAAGCGAAGATTTGGTGCCCAGCGTGAGCTATTTGATGTTTTCTGAAGATAGTTTGCTGCTGTTATGCTCAGATGGCCTCAGCGACAACAGCTTGATAGAAACCCATTCAGATAGTCATATTGACCCGTTGCTGAGAGGCAAGAAGGATCTGGAAACGGGCATGGATGAGCTAATAGCGTTGGCCAATGAGGTAAATGGACATGACAATATCAGTGCGATCGCTATTCGCCTCAGCATCAGCCCCGATATGAATCTGCTGCAATCGCCTGCACCCACTGGCTTAAGCCAAACAATCATTCAGTAGCAGGAGCAGGAGCAGAATCAAACCCAATATCAGAGCTTATCGCTTTGTAACCGTCAGTTCCATTCTGACTAATCTGTTGTTTAGCACGTTTCCAAAACGCATTGAGTTCCTTCGCGCTGTAGTCATTCAAGGGTCTATCCGCTTGCGCTTCTACTTTTTCAAAGCGCTGCACAAATCGACGACTGGTGCCTTGCAGCGCTGCCGCTGGATCCAGCTTTTGCCAGCGCGCCACCTGGATGAGAGAAAACAACACATCCCCTAGCTCGCTCTCTTGAGCCGCTTTAGACTCATGCGCTAGGGCATGATGAAACTCGGCCATTTCTTCATCGACTTTTGCCCATACTTCCGCCATTGTGTCCCATTCAAAACCCGCTTTAGCAGCTTTTTTAGAGATTTTCATCGCCCCTGATAAAGGCGGCAAAGAGCGCGCGTAGCGACGGAGCTTAGGCGTTAGTGCATTCGGATCTTCGGTATCGGCTTTTTCCGCTGACTTAATTTGTTCCCAGGTGACCTTAACAGCTTCTGCCTCTGTTACTTTATCGGCGTTAGGAGAGAATACGTGAGGGTGACGGCGAATCATCTTTTCAGTAATGCCTCGGGCAATATCGCCCAGATCAAAATCTCCTTGTTCTTGAAAGATCTGAGCCTGAAGCACAACCTGAAGTAACAGATCGCCTAGTTCTTCAAGAATATCTTTTTTGTTACCCCTTTGAATGGCATCAACAGTTTCGTAGGCTTCTTCAATCACGTAAGGTGTAAGCGTCTGGGGCGTTTGAACTAAGTCCCAAGGACAGCCACTCTTAGGATCTCGCAGTTGAGCGATCACAGCTACTAGCTTCTGCAATTCTACAAGCGCTGACGAAGCGTGATTTAAGGCGGGATCAACAGCAACCGTAGGTTCGGATTTGGGTGAATTAATCATATGTTGTTATCTTCTCTGCCTTGTAAGTAATTAAACTGGGGTAATTGAACCGACTACTAACGCTAACCATACACTCCAGTTATTACTCCAACAGTAATCGAAAGCCGAACAGAATATGCCGTGAGTCTACCGGGCGATCATGTTGATAGGCGGCGCGACAAAAACCGGGGTAGTCGTCCCAACCACAGCCTTTGAGGATGACTTCCGGGGGAGCTGTGTGGGTGAGGGTGCTGGTGTATTCAAAGACGTTTCCGGCCATATCTTCGATGCCGTAGGGGCTGCGGCTCAGGGGATAGGTCGCGATCGCACTCGTTCCCATTGGCCCGTGTTTGGCCCAATTAGTCGCATCGTCATGCCAATCATTGCCCCAAGGAAAATAGCGGCCATCGGTGCCGCGTGCGGCTTTTTCCCACTCCAACGCGCTTGGCAAGCGGTAGCTCACCCCCTCGCGATCAGAGCGCCACTGCGCGTAGGCTAACGCCTCTTCATAGGAAATTAGCACCACTGGATATTGCCCTTGCCGCGCCGGATACTGATCGCCTTGCCACAGGTAAGGCATTACCTCAGCGTAATCGTGCACTAAAAAGCCCTGTGCCTGATACGCTGCTGCCAAAATTCCAGGGGCTAAGTGCCCTGTTGCCTGTACAAACACCTGATAGTCAGCATTGGTGACTAAATTTTTGCTGAGGCAAAAAGCGGGCAAATTCACCGTTCGACGCTCCGGTTCGCGATCAAACCAGCCGCTGCTGCGGTAGTTGGCCTCAGCCTGAGCAATTTGTTCAGGCGCGTCCGCAAACCCTTCAGCGGTGATGCGGTAGGCATAGTCACGCTCGTTGTCATTGCTGCCTGCAATAAAGTCTCCGGCGGTGATGAAGGCAAATCCGGATCGGGCTTTACAGTCGGCTTGAGTCATCGCCGGTTGCTCAGTCAGTGCGGGCGCTAGGCTGATGATGTTCTTAATGCCACAGCTCGTGATTAGCCCAGGAATTGAGATGGAAAGAGCGATCGCTGTCCCTACGCATTTCACCATAATCAGATTTTTGCCTACTCGGACTTAACTGTGATTATCTCGTCAATCCGAACTGACGTTAGAATAAATTCGCTTGAGATTGAGCAATGCGCTGTTTTACGAGCTAGCGATAGATATGACTTCTTGCATTCAGCACAACATTAAGCCACACGTTCAAGACTTAGGTGGATTTCAGGCGCGGCGGCTACTGCCTTCAGATGCAGTGTCTTTAGTCGGGCCGTTTATTTTCTTTGACCACTTAGGCCCAGCTACGTTTCCACCCGGCAAAGGCGTCGATGTCAGACCGCATCCACACATTAACTTAGCGACCGTCACCTATCTCTTCGAGGGCGTTTTGCTGCATCGAGATAGTTTGGGCAGCATTCAAGAAATTCACCCCGGCGCAGTGAATTGGATGACCGCAGGCCGAGGAATTGTCCACTCTGAGCGCACTCCCGATCAGGCGCGGCGCACAGAATCGACGCTGCACGGGATTCAAACCTGGGTCGCATTACCCCAGGCAGAGGAAGAAATCTCGCCTTGCTTTCGACACCATCCGGCAACCGATCTGCCGACGTGGCAAGAAAACGGCGTGTCGTTCACATTGATTGCGGGCACAGCGTATGGCCGCACATCTCCGGTACAGACGGTTTCACCGATGATTTATTTAGATGTGCAGCTCGAAGCGGGCGCAGCCTTCACGTTACCCGCTCAGTACAGTGAGCAGGCCATTTACAGCGTCACTGAAGGACTAAAAATTGAGAATATGCCCTTAGCGCAGCACCGACTCGCGGTGTTAGCTAAAGGCGCTTCACCGCGAGTCGGTGCGAATGGCAAAGCCCGCTGTATTATTATTGGCGGCGAGCCGGTTGGAAAACGCTACAAGTGGTGGAATTTTGTATCTAGCGATCTAGATCGTATTGAACAAGCCAAGCAGGACTGGAAAACTGGCCAGTTTGAGCCCGTGCCGCAAGAAACAGAATTTATTCCCCTGCCTAGCTCACTGCCACAGGAGGAGCCGCAAGTCCAGGAACAGCCCTTATAGAAAGCGGTTGCGGGCTATAGAAATGTCATCAAAAAAATGTCATCAAAGTCACTTCTATAAGCGTCCAGTCAGTAATGATGAGGTGATCTCTAGTATGGCACTTTGGTATAGGTCGTAGCATTTTAGGATAAGGGTTGATTCTCTTTGAGGCTTATGCAACTCTTGCTGCTTAAATCGGCAACCAGCAGAATGTTTCTCAAAAAAACCGATTGGTTTAAATCAGTCGCTGGGCTTCGCGGGTGGCTAAGTCCGCTACTGATGATTTCTTTAGCATTTCATGGCCTAGCCATGCTAATTCCGCTATCGGAAAAAGAAGAGATTGTCGAAGAACCTGAAGACGTTGCCCTGCCAGATCCCATCACGGTTACCACGCTGCCAAAGCGCGCTGATGCAGATTCGCCCGCTGCATCCTCTGCGATAGATAGTAATCTCAATTCCAGGTTTCCGGATGCGCCGCTACCGGCTTCACCGGTTCCTCAGCAGGCGATCGCCCCCTTACCACCAGCCCTAGCTCCCGCCCCCATCCCTACAAATCCTAGCCTTCCAGCTCAGCCCAGCCCAGCCGCTACGCAGCCCACCACCACACCGTCACCCACCAATCCGCTCATTACCCAGCAACGCTACAGCGACAGCGGCGCTACCGATATCGACCAAATCCAAAAAGGGGGACAGTTTGCCGCGAATTACGGCAGACCCAAAGATATTCGCCTAGTGCTTGAGCTAATTTATGCAGCTCAAGGCAACTGCTTTGACCAAGATACTAATCTCGAAGCCAGCGTAGGCATTGTCGCCAACGATCAGGGCAGACTTGCCGCTAGCGAATTACTCAAAACCACGGGCTATCCGGTGATAGATGATTGGCTGACAGACTACATTTCTCTCGCTGAGCCGCTGCCTAATGATGTGTTTACTCAGTTGCAGCAAACCATTCCAACCGCCCCCGATTCAGGTGATTTACTCGATTGGTTGAACGCTGCTCGAGATAGCAGTGAGCCGCTAGTGGCCGCCGGTCAAGGTCAAGCACCTTACGCATTTAAAGTAGCCGTTAAGTTAGAAGGTAATCAGTGCAATCTGCCGTAGGCTGATCTGACCAATTAACCTAACAGGTTGGTCTGACCGATTGATCTATCAGCCGCCGCTGACAGGTGGGATCAAGACTAATTCATCTTGATTTTTTAAGGGAGTGTCGGCTTCGGCAAACTGTAGATTGATGCCAAAGCGGGTGAGATTTCGCCAAGGGGCAAGCGTAGGGTGCTCGGTGATGAGGCGATCGCGCACATCTCCCGCCGTTGTCCCGAGGGGCAGTGACAGCACTTTTTCATCACTGCCTAAAGTCTCTTGATACACAGCAAATAGCTTGAGCGTCACGGTGATGGTTTCTGTCATAAGCGGTTGATTGATCGTTGAGGGTTGTAAATTGCCTTTTTGACCGGTTTTCAAGCCGGTTTTCAAGCCGGTTTTCAAGCCGAGCCTGCTGCCACATTCACTTAGCCTTGAATCATCAGATCTTCAATGGCTAACGCGGCTGTTGGCAAGTCGCCGCTGAGCACTTCATTGCCCTGCTCAGTGATTAAAATGTCATCTTCAATGCGAATGCCGCGCACGTCAGCAAACTGCTCTAGTCGCTCCCAATTAACGCTGTGAGC
>JBGTNW010000257.1:0-2196 GCA_041742865.1 Phormidesmis sp. | reverse complement strand
CAAGAAATTCCGGTAGCGACAGAAGCTATAGCGATTGCGACCCATCCCAGCCTTACCATTCCCGGCCTCACCCTAACTCAGCTCAAAGACATCTACACCGGCAAAACCACCAACTGGGATCAAGTCGGTGGGCCTAATCTCGTGATTGTGCCCGCTTCACGCCGAGACGAGGGCGGCACCGTTCGTTTTTTTCAAGAAGCTGTTATGGCCGATCAGCCTTTCGCAAATAATATTCAGCGGTTAGCAAACACCACGGCAGCGCTACGATTTGTCAGCACTACTTCCGGCGCTATTTACTTCGCCTCCGCTCCCGAAGTCGTTGGTCAGTGCACTATTCTTCCAGTCGCGCTTGGCACCTCTGAGAAAAATTTTACCACCCCCTATCAGCAGCCCTATATCGCCCCTGAAGATTGTCCCGTCCGGCGCAATCAGCTTAATTTTTCAGCCTTCCAGACCCAAGCCTATCCGCTGACTAGACCGCTGTACGTCATTGTGCGGCAAGATAACCAGCCCGCTCAGCAGGCAGGCATTGCCTATGCGCAGCTATTGAAAACGCGGCAGGGGCAAGGATTGCTCCAGCAGGCAGGCTTTGTGCCGTTGCAGTAGGGCTTGACAGTTGTGCACTACGCCAATCCGGACGGGCCATCCGGACGGGCTATACAGATTGCTTTAAGCAGTGCGATCACGCCCATAAGCCTGCAACTCATCGATGGTAAAAATCGGCTGAAAATTTAGCCCTGCGGCGTCGTACAGAGCCTGTCCGCCCTGCTGCCGATCTACCAAGGCCAAAATATCATTCACCACATAGCCCGCTGCCCGCAGCCGCTCCACTGCCTGCAGGGCCGAAGCGCCGGTCGTCACCACATCTTCCAAAATGGTCACTAGGCTGCCGGCCGGCAGCTCTGGCCCTTCAATATAGGCGCGCGTCCCATGCCCCTTGGCCTCTTTACGGATAATTAAAGGCGTCACTGGCCGATTTTCGTAAGCGCCTACAATGCTCACCGCGCTCACCATCGGATCGGCCCCGAGGGTCAATCCGCCCACCGCGACCGCATTCGGTGGCAGCATGGCCAACAGCAACCGAGCCATCATCAAAGCGCCTTGGGCATGAAGCGTCACCTGCTTGCCGGTGATGTAATAAGTGCTTTTTTGCCCTGAAGAAAGCGTAAAGTCGCCCTCTTTATAAGCCACTTCGCAAATCAAATCCAGCAGGGCCAAGCGCACAGCGCTCAAGTCAGCAGTCGGTAAATCAGCAGGCGAAATCAGCATGATATCTAGTCAGCAGCTCAAACTGCATTCAAAAGGCTTGATTAGTCTATCTGGTATCGAGATCAATTCTGAAAGTGGGTAAGCTGGAAGCAACTATAGCGTTTCTCACTTGGCTAGCGTACAGAGATCTCTGTGAAACCTTTACGGCATAACAGGCCAAGTGAGTCGCGGCGTACGAATGCATCCGCACGCCGCTATATTCATTCGGCATTTATGCGGAATTTATTTCGCCGCTAACCTTGGGAGAACTCACTCATTATGGCTATTGGATCAACTGGCTCAACTGGATCAGCTAGGTCAACAACGACTAAATTAAGCTGCGCAGCCTCACAAGGACTGTGGAATTGGGTGGGAGCGATCGCTGCCACTGCCCTTTCTACGACGCTCGCAACCGCTCTATTTACCCCTGCGGCTAGCGCCCAAGAAAAGCCCCAAACCATTCCCGACGCGATTGAAAGCATCAGCGAAAATCGCTCAGGCAACTATTACACCCACCTCACCCCTTTTAGCAAAATCAGCTTCATCACCGGTATTGGCGGCTTTGCCGATCAGCGCATGGCTCGTGACGCTGTGGCCCTGAATGCCGCCGTCCACGAACTGATGATGCTCCAAACCCAAAACACCCCTACAGTACGCGTTCCCGATTTGCCCAATCCTTACACCTCATCGGTGCAGCTTTTACCCGCCTCACAAAACAACAGTCGGGTGATCGGTAGCGAACTCAACTTTGAGCCTCTACCCCGTCGATAAGAACTATCTAAGCATCAACAACAGGCACCAATTACTGCTTAGGGGATAGATTCAGTGAATCTATCCCCTTTTTTGTCGGCTCTTTTAAGCGATTGTAAAAATCCAGGGTGCAGGAGTTGAACCTGCCTGGGGCGAATTATGAGTTCGCTGCCTAATCCGCTCGGCCAACCCTGGGAG
>JBGTNW010000256.1:0-2645 GCA_041742865.1 Phormidesmis sp. | reverse complement strand
TAAAAGATACGCTTCACCAATATTTAAACGCAGCAGCCCGTACCAGACAAGGCTGGTCACCCAGGCAATCCCAGAGCCGATGGTAAACAGGGCAGCCCACTGACTGCGCCAAATTCTACTGCTGAACAACATGACGAAAGTGCCCACTGTGAAGCTAGCGATCGCCACTGGCCAGCCTGCTATAAGCCACGGCGTTTGCAGCACAGCGGCCAGCAGGGTCACTTGCGCTAGCCGAATAGGCCGCAGCGCCCTGCGGTGATGAGCAGCCAACGTCAGCGCTACGGGCACAATTAGCCAAATCCAATCGGGCAGGCTTTCAAGGCTTTCAGGGCTTTCTAGGCTACCAAGCTGCCAATGGCTAAGCAACAGCGCATAGCTCCCGGCAAATAAGCCCAAGCTCATGCCCCAGGTATTTTTTCGCCAGCGATCGCTCACCCGCAACAGATGCAGCACGAGTTCAGCCAAAGCTCCCCCCAGCAACCCATAAAACCACTCTACACTGGTCAGATCAGGCCGCCAATAATGAATCCAAGCTGCCGCTGCTAGCAGCCCCGTCATATGCGTTAGCGTCACTGCAACCGATGATATACGCGGTCTGTGCGACACCATAACGAACAGCGTCACCGCTGACAGCAACAGGTTGAGTGCCAGCGTAAAAGCATTGCTAGCACTCACGATTGTCAGCCCTATGCCCAGCGCTAGCGCCACTGAAACAGTTATTTTAGAGAGCGCTAGCTGTTGCCAACGCCGAAGCCGACGGGCAGACAGCAACAGTCCTAATAAAAAAGGGAAAAAGCCCAAGCCAATCCATTCACCGGGTAAAATGGGCTGCTCCGAAAGCCTTTGAGAGAGTTGGCCTAGCACTGTCTCGCGAGTGCCTGAAGGAATGGCTTTGCCCAGCAGCCAGTAAGCTTGCCCTGCCACTCCAATCAGTGCCAGCAAAGACTCTTTTTTCCAAGTCGAGGTGAGCTGTTGCCAAATCAGCCATAAGGCCAATCCGCTGATGCCAAGCGCTTGTAAAGGCGGCTGCCGATCAGCTGTAACCGCCCAACCCACTAGCAGTAGCCCAAATCCTACCCATCGGTTGCGAGTCACCGACACCACCAGCGCGCCACAAATTCCAGCCGCGAGTCCGAGCTGATGCGGTGGCACCTGCACCATCAACAAACTGCGAAACAGCAGTACCACCACCGATAGCAAAATTGCTAACCGATCAAACGATAGCCGCCGCGATCTGGCAGAGTCTGCGGATTCAGACTCTGATTCAGAGCCTTCTAAGTCAGAATCTGTCGTAAGTTCTAATAAATTATCAGTTGTAGAAACAGCGTTTAACTGCCGCTCGTGATAGTTCAAATTAGCGGCTGTTGAGATCGTCGCTAAGTAAGTTGCCGCTACAGGCCAAACTGCCCATCCGCCCATCCAGCCCAGATGCAGCCAGCTTAGGCCGATTAAATTGAGCTGGTTTGGGCGCTGAGATAGTAGTTTCAGCAACAAACTGCTCAACAGCAGCATGGATATCGCGCCTACGCCAATACCGGCCTTCGTCCGCCAGACTTCTAGCGCATCGATCATCCAAAAATTGATCGGAATTAGCAATGTAGCAGTAAGCGCCAACATCTTAGCGGTTGCTTGGAGCCTTGCTTGCTGCTTGGCCCAGACACTCGATCCCCAAAACACCAGGGTATAGGCTAGTAAAATGGCATATTGCCCAATGGCTGAAAATGATTCCCACTGACTCGCAGCCAGCACGCCTGATGAAACAACAACGAGAAAAACGCCCAGGAACAAGAGCCAAATAATACTGATTTCTTCGAGCAGCGATCGCATTGCCTGCAATACCCTGCTCATTTTTGGCTGTACAGGTGTTTCCAGAAAGAGGTCTGCCTCAACGGAAATTACTTCGGCTGTAGGGGAGCTGCTTTCAAACAGGGTATCGATTGAATTGTTCGCTAGGTGAGCCGTTTGATAACCAGCTCGATTCACAAAAGGGGGTAGCGGAGAAACTAACTGAGCGTCCGTCAAAGGAATGGCCTGACTCAGGGTTCGAGCCAATTCGAGTACTTGCGCTTCTGACAGCAGCCCTAGCCGAACCCAGCTATCAAGCCCTGCTAGTAGGCGACTTTGCTTCTCCTGAGAAGTCAGATCTAGTCTTATATTGAGCTGCATGACGATATTCCTGAGCTAAAGTTAGCATAGGCTAGCCATGTAGGCGATTTGGCTGCTTAAGGCCAGATTTCAGAATGTCTGCTAGCAGCTTTTTTCATGAGGACACATTGATAAGGTTAGTGCTTTAAACTGAACACTCAATTTTAAAGATTTGTTCTTCAGGCTGGGTTCCAGTAATTTTGTCTCAGTTGATTTCGGCCCAAATGTTATCTTAACTGTTGTAATAGTCGCGAGTGCCCCTGTCATCAAGCGCTTCACCTAAGCGAGATAGCGCGTGAATATAGGCCGCTGTTCTAAAAGAAACCTCGCGCTGATAAGCAATTTGCCAAATGGTCATTGACTCTGTAGTGATGCGTTCTAGCAATTCTCTTTCAACCTGCTCGAGCGGCCAATAGAGCCCGCTACGATTTTGCACCCACTCAAAGTGACTCACCATCACTCCGCCCGCATTGACTAAAATATCCGGAAAAAGAGAGATG
>JBGTNW010000255.1:0-11839 GCA_041742865.1 Phormidesmis sp. | reverse complement strand
TCGATTTTTGTTTCGATTCTTAGCAAGGTACGGTAGGTCAATTCTGGGCCTACGAGCGTCAGGTTAATATCTGATCCAGGACGGTAGTTGCCTTTGGCTCTAGACCCATACACAATGGCCGATTCGACTTCGGGATACTGCACCAGCATACTGACAATTTTGTCGATGGTTGTTGACGTCAGCCCAAACCTTAGCGTTGCGGAAGGGTCTTTATTCGGCATCATAAATTTTCTGCATTTTGGCCTGCAAGGCTACAAAGAGGCTAAAGAAACGCTGCGTGATGTTAACCGCAATTTGTTCGGCGACTTCCGGGTTGTAGGTGTGACTGGTGCGGTTGCGGTCTTTAATCATATCCATCCAACTTTCACCGTCTTCTATCAAAGCTAGTGCAGCGTCCAATCTAGGAATTAGGGTTGGCAAAAGTGTTGGAATCGGCGAGATTGGATAAAGTGAACAGGCGCTTTATGCAGAAAAAATATATCGTCAAATTAAGCCCAGCCGAGCAGGATGAACTGCGTGAAGTGAACAAGCGGTTATCCGGCAGTGGCCAGAAGGTTCGTCGCGCCCAGATTCTACTGAAAGCAGATATGAATGGCCCGAACTGGACAGACGCGCGGATTGCCGAAGCGTTCGACTGCCGGACTAAAACAGTCGAGAATATTCGTCAGCGCTTGGTCGAGCAAGGCTTTGAAGCCACCTTAAACGGCGCTAAACGGGAAAATCCGCCAACAGCGAAGCGTTTGGATGGCGAGCAGGAAGCCCAAGTGATCGCGATGCGATTGGGTTCACCGCCCAAAGGCTATGCCAACTGGTCACTGCGGCTATTGGCGCGGAAGGCCGTAGAGCTTGAAATTGTGCCGTCATTGAGTCACGAAACCGTTCGGCAAACGCTGAAAAAAACGGTATGACCAATCGCAAGATTGAGTACTGGGTGATTCCGCCCGAAGCCGATGCTGAATTTGTCGCCCAGATGGAAGAAGTCTTGGATGTTTACGCGCGGCCTTACGATCCAGAGTGTCCGGTGATTTGTATGGATGAACAGCCGGTGCAACTGCACAAGGAAACCAGAACACCGATTAAGGCCACTGCGAAACACCCTAAACGGGTTGACTATGAATATGAGCGAGCAGGCACGGCCAGTATCTTTATGTTCACTGAACCGCTCGCCGGGTGGCGAGAAACCACCGCTCGACAGCGGCGCACCAAGACCGATTGGGCCACAGAAGTCGCCCGCTTGCTAGAGGGCCGCTACGCTGAGTGCAAGAAGGTCGTGCTCACTTGTGACAATCTCAATACCCATACGAAAGGAGCCTTCTACGAAGCTTTTGAACCCGAACGCGCCCGTCAACTCGTCCGTCGCATTGAGTTTTGCTATACGCCCAAGCATGGCAGTTGGCTCAATGTCGCAGAGAATGAACTCAGCGCGCTGACCCGTCAGTGTGTTGATGGTAGGCGATTTGGGGATATTGAAACATTACGAGACGAAATCGCTGCCTGGTCAACCGATGTCAACAACACTCAACGAGGCGTCGATTGGCAGATGAACATTGAAGATGCGCGCTGTAAACTGATTTCTGTCTACCCTAAAATTAAGAGCTGACGCTGCACTAGGTTAAAAGCGCTGCGAGTGGAATCTTTAGAACCATATAAATCTTGGATTCCACGGGCCTCTAGAAAGCTTTTTAGTAGCTTCCAGGCCAGCTCATGTGTGTACTCAAACGCTTGGATAAGCCCCTGCTGCTCCAATTCATTCAGCTCTCCTTTCTCAATGAATTTGGTGAGCTGTGCCAGTGCTCTTTGGTAGCTTGAAAACCGCTGCTTCCATCGAATATCTAGATCGCTCATAGGATAGATCACGCATAGGATTGCTGTCGCTCAAAATTACGTTACGGGTAATTGTCTCAGTTGCCCTCAGGAAACATTTTCGCCCGCTGCCCGCTAAATTGAGTAAAACTAAATTAAGTAAGACGACGATAGTAATATCGGCTCGTGATGTTTTCAGAGGTGACTAGGTGGACGCAGCAATTATTCGCCAGGGTGAGCTAGTCGGGCGAGGCATTATGGCCTATGAAACCACCGAAGAAGTCGGCGCGGTGGAGCATCTGCTGGTGGATGTGAAGCAGGCACGGGTGATTGGATTGCTGTGTAAAACGGCAGGGCTGATAGGTCGTAAGCAGTCGCTGAGCTGGTCGCAGATCGTGAAAATTGGTAAAGATCGGCTGGTGGTGCAGATGGAGCCTGTCCCAAATTTGGTTGCAGCCAGTGAAGCTCAGCTAGCGGCAGCCCAAAATATGACGGGGCTAGAAGTCTGGACAGATGGCGGCGATCATCTCGGCCAAGTCGTTGATCTGTGTGTGAACCAAGCAACGGGCGAGGTGCAGCAGTATTTATTTATTCTCAACCACCCGCCGCGAGCGGAAGCGGATGGCGATGCCCCGATGATTGAAACGCCGCCGGTTTATACGATTGAGCCGCAGATGATCATCAGTGCGGGGCGTAAGCGCATGATGATTGCAGAAGAAGATGCGCAGCGATCGCGCCTCTACCCACAGCCCATTACGATCATTAGCTCATCACCGGCAGCGGCCCGCCAGCGCCCCGAAATTCCGACAGAATTGGGCGAACTGGTGCAGGGAGCCCAATCGATAGCGGGTAATGTGACCAAACGGGTAAAGCAATTTACCCACGAGCAGATCGCTAGTCCAGATTTTATCGAGGCTGACTCGCTCCCCGATATTACCGAGCAACTGAAGGCCAAAACCGAGCAGGTCAAGCAGCAGCTCGGTAAAACATCCTTTGGACGCTCCCTGGGTCAATCTTTAAGTCAAACCCTAGATCGCTTTAAGCGACCTCAAGTGGCTGAAGAATCGATTGATGTGGAAGCGTTTGAAGTCTGGGAAGAAGATGAGTGAGCCATCAGTGCTATCAGCTGCTCAAAGTCAGCGAGGGCTTTAGTCGGCGCTTGGAGGCAAAAGTGGGTTAGCGCGCGAGTGACATAAAGCTGCTGGAGACTGGTTTGATCCGCATGGGTTGTGAGAGATAGGGCTCGATTGGCATCGGCTAAAGCCTCTCGATTCTGGTAAGTGCGAAATTGGAGGTGGGCGCGATCGCGATAAGCCGCTGCATAGTCGGGTGATAGTGCGATCGCCTGATCAAAGTCGGCGATCGCTTGAGGATTCCCGATTGATTGATAGGCGCGGCCTCGCTGGTAGTAAGCGTAGGCCGTCGGCACTTGGGCCAAGGCTGCTGTGTAGTCCGCGATCGCCGCCTCAAAATCGCCCTGCCCGGCACGAACATCAGCGCGATGGCGGTAAAAAGCCGCATTGTGAATAGATAAATCTGCGGTCACTGCATAATCAGCCGCGCTGTCGGCTAGCCCCTGAGCGGTGGTGATATCGGCCGTCGCCGCGCGGTTTAAATAGAGTTCGGCGAGCTGGGGTGCTAGCGCGATTGCCCGATCATAATCAGCCGTAGCGCGAGTACTTGCCCCTAGCAGCCGATGCAAATTACCGCGATTGTTATAAGCTTCGGCGAATTTTGGATCGATGCGAATGGCCCGGTCAAAATCAGCCAGCGATTCGGCATAATAATTGAGATAAAAATAGGCTACCCCTCGGTGATTATAGGCTTCAGCGCAGGTTGGAATGGCTTCAATCGCGTGGGTCAAATCGGCCAAAGCCTGCTCGAAATCACCGCTGCGTAGCCCCGCAAAGCCCCGCCACAAATAGCTTTGGGCAAAGGTAGGATGAATAGCCAAGGCTTGATTAAAGTCAGCGATGGCCTCTTTAAACTCACCCCTATCCAACCGCAGCAAGCCCCGACAGCCGTAGCTTTGGGCGGAGCCGCCAGATCGCTCAATGCCCTGATTGAGATCGCTCAGGGCCAGATGATAGTGGCCTAAATGACGGTAGGCATTGCCCCGATGAATGTACACATCGGCGGGCTTGATTGCACCCAATTGCAGCGCCGCTGCTTGGGTCGAGGCAGTTTTGCTGAGTAGAATAGCAAGCGAAATAATTTGCGTAAAGTCGGCTATGGCCTGTACGTACTGACCTTGCCGACAGAGGGCGCAGCCTCGGTGATAATAGCTTTTTATGAAAATAGAGGGCTGCTGTGAGGGAAACTGTGAGCTGAGCTGAAGGGCTTGGGTAAATAGGATAATAGCTCGCTTAAAATCTTGCTGGTGAGCGCAATTAATCCCGGTGACCAGCAGCCTTTGCGCCTCACAACTCACTTGAGGAACATCAGATTCGGCATTAGTAGCGGCAATATTAGCCGTCATTAGATGAGATTTAAAGGAAAAGGCTGTATTGCAAATACGCTTAAAAGCTTTTGTACACCGAAATAGCTTTTGATTAAACCGTAAAATACAGAAAAAACGCCCAAGTTTCTGCCGATTAGATCCGCTTTTCCAAAGAATTGTATAAAAGTCACCTTCCGCAGTTTGTTCAGCGAGATTATTTATCAGGCATCTCGTAACACCTGCCGAATTGAGCCGATTGAGTTGAAGTGATTCTAGTGATTGACCCAAATTGTTATGAAAAAAGTTAGCCACACCAACGGCATTTTTGCAGAAAGCGCTTTTACTCGACCGAGCAACGGCGATTTGCTAAGCGGCTCTATCTTAGTTGTGGGCGGCTCAACCGCAGCCTATTCAGCGACCCTCGCGGCTTTGAGCATGAATGTCGATGTCTGCCTAGTGCAGCCATTAAAAATAGTCGGCGGACAATTTACCACGCAAGCTCTGCCTGCCTCTGATGATGGCGACTTGCTGAGGCAATCAGAAACGCTCAGCAGCTTAGACGGAGAGCAGTTTGCTATTTCCAAAAGTCAGCGGTGGTTCCGTCAGCGGCAAAGGCAGCTGCAACCCGTGACCGGCAGAATTCAGCGAAATCCAGGCGGAGCTTGGGTCTGTCCCATCACAACGACACCTGTCGTTGCGGCCACCGCTCTCAATGAGCGGCTTGTGCCTTATTTAGAAGCTGGGAAACTGCGGCTGATTCCAGACAGTGAGCCGGTCGAGGTGATCTTCGCGGCGGACACTGAGGGCGGGCGTCAGCGCGTCAGCGGGGTCAAATTTAAGGCGAATAATGGCGATCGCTTCACCATCCATGCTCAAGTCACCCTAGAGGCCACTGACTTTGGCGATCTGCTAGAGATTGCGAATTTGCCTGCAAGGGTGGGGCAAGAAGCCCGGAGCGACACCGGTGAAGCCATTTTGAGAGAGTGGGCGATTGAGGCTTGCCAGCAGTCGTTTACTTTTAATGTGCTAGTCGAGCGGACAGCGCCAGGGCAAGGGCAGCTGATGAGTGCCCCCAAAGGCTATGGAAAAGATTCTTGGCTCGATCCGTATGAGTTTACTGGCGACTATTGGACAAAATCTAGAACGGGCGGTCGCTGGGATAGACGCGGTTTTTTTGAGGCGTTTGGGATTTTTCGCTATCGGCGAGTGCTGCGGCGATCAGTTGATGAAAAAGTTGTTAGCGTGGGCGATGTTTCAGCGATTAACTGGGGCACATCAGCTCATCCTGAAAAGGGGGAGTGCTGCGGCAATGATTTTCGCCAAGGATCGCTGATCGGCATCAATCGAGCCGAGCGGCAGGCGCTGGTGCAAAAAGCCCGCGATCGCGCCCAAGCCTACATTCACTACCTCCAAACCCACGGCAGCGCCGACCTCAAGCCCCGAGGCGATCTCACCTGGAGCCCCGATGGCATTGCGTTAGAACCGTACATCCGCGAAGCCCGCCGAGGCATTGCCCTCACCACCATCCGTCACGAAGATGTCGCCGAGCGTTTTTTTCCCAATCAGGCCCGCGCCCGCTGCTTTGAAGACAGCTTAGGCATTGGTCAATATCACTACCTCGATTTGCACGGTAACCTCGTTCCGGGTCACGTTTCACCCACCGGCAAAGACGTTGTAGCGCTGCCGTTTTCGCTCCCGGCTTCAGCGCTCGTGCCGATGAGCACCGATGGCCTGATCCTTTCGGCCAAAAGCATCGGCACTACCCACATCACCAACGCTGCCTATCGAATGCACCCGATGGAGTGGGCGATTGGCGAAGCCAGCGGATTGTTAGCCGTATTCGCAGTGTGGACTAGCCTCAGCCCGCGCCGAATTGTTGAAACGCTGCCGCTGCTGCGCAAGCTACAGGGATTCATGGCCCGCAATGGCATCCCAATCTTTTGGTTCGATGATGTGGCCCATACCGATCCCGATTTTGAAGCGATTCAGGTGATGGCTGCTTGCGGTATCATTCGCAGCGAAAATGCCAATAATCTGCACTTTCGTCCCTTTGCCCATGTCTCTAGGGCCGTGGTGTCCACCGCGCTGGTTAGCCTCTTAGGCTTAGAAAAAATCAGCCCCACTCGCCCTAGCTTCACCGATGTACAGCCCGCTCAGCACTGGGCCTATAGCAATATCGAAACCCTCAAAGCCCAAGGCATGATTGCAGGCGTTGGCAAAGGCCGCTTTGCACCCGATGAGATGATCACCCGTCAGCAGCTGTCTTATTTAGTCAAAGCAGCGCTACCCGCCGCGCATGACAAAGCGTTTGAGCAGATTGTGCCTGATAAGACGCCCCTTACCCGCCGAGAGCTTTCTCGGGCATTTTATGTGTTGCTTAAGCATCGACTAGAGATTTAGCCACTAAGCTCTAATATTAGGGCTCAATATTTATAAGCGGCAAGCGATCCTAGGCAGTGATAGTGTCCGGTCGGCTATAGTGTCTGAACAGTGTTGGGCTATCGTCTAGCCAATAGAACCCGTTTAATATGTCACTTACTGTACTGTTTCGCTTTCAGTCTGTTTTGCCTTTAGCGCTAGTCGTTTCGCCGCTGTTGCTAATCATGACTCAGCCCTTTGCTTCAGCGCAAAGCGACTTACTGCCAGTCCTTGAGCCGAACCCTGAGCTTAACCCTGAGACACCTTTGCCACCCCTGCTGCCCCCCCTACGGAGAGAGCCACCGGTAGATCCGCCGACTGAAAGCATTCCTGCTGTTCCGGCCTCACCAGTCACACCACCAATCAGCCAGCCGGTCACACCGCCAATCAGCCAGCCAGTTGCACCGCCACAAGTAGACCCTTCGAGCAGCGATCGCGCCCCCATAGTCGATCCCTATAACTTTACGCCAACGACTATTGATCCCACACCGTTTGATGGCAAGGTGAGCGCGACGCTATCCGCTTTACCTGACGGCAGCTACCGGTATTTAGCGGGCGCTGCCGAACCACGAGTCTATTCCAATACAGAACTCGATCAGCAAGGCGGCTCAATTTTCCTGCTGAGCAAGGTAGGCAATCGAGTCACAGGCTATTTGCTGCCTGGAATCGGTCGTTTGGGCCTGTGCATTACCGGTATTGCAAGCGGCAACAACATTACCGGTACGGCCTATGCCAATGCCCCTAGTCAATCGCTTGAAATGGCGGCATCGCCGTATGGCAGCATCTTACAGCTTCAGAACATTCGCACCGACAACAGCGGCCTTGAATTCGCTAATGCTGTGATTAATATCAATAGTTACTCTATGATCAATGTCGGATCTACCCTGCCGCCAACCGAGTGTGGCGGCGATCGCTAGCTATCTAAATCGCCAAAAACTGGCTATCACCGGTACGGAGTTAATCGTTAATCAAAAACGGCAGCTATCTACTGTGGTTTTTGTGCTTACTGGGGTTGCGCAGCGGGTGAAGTCGGTGACGCACCCCCATCAGGCGCAACCCCTTCTAAAACCACCAGTGACTCTAAGATTTTTTTCACCAGAGGGGCCGCGACCGTGCCCCCATAAGAATTTTCGCCCTGCGGCTCATCAACGACGACGAGCACCACATAATGGGGATCGCTAACTGGTGCAATGCCGACAAAGCTGGTAATGCGCTGATTCCCGTAGGAGCCATATTCCGTTGCTTTTTGCGCGGTTCCGGTTTTTCCAGCAATTTGATAGCCGTCTATTTTAGAAGCTGAGCCGGTGCCATCATCAACGACGGCTTTCATCATAGCCAAAACTTCGCCTGCGGTTTCAGGTGAAAAAACCTGCCGGGGAGCCTGGCGATCTGGCGTCCAAGTCAGTTCTTTGTCAGCATTTACGAAGCCGCGAACCACATGGGGGGTAACTAGTTTGCCGCCGTTGGCTAACGTGGCGTGGAGCTGAGCTAGCTGCATGGGCGTAAGCGAAAAGCCTTGGCCAAATGCGGTAGTTGCGGCTTCAATCGGGCTGTCGATAAATTGCTGACGATCTTTAATTTGACCGACTGCCTCGCCGGGTAGATCAATGCCGGTTGGCTGGCCGAGACCGAGTTTTTCTAGCCAATCGTAATAGGTGCTGCGCTGTAGAGTCTCCATCATATGGACCATCGCAACGTTGCTGGAGTAGCGCAACACGTCAGTAATCGAAAGGGGGCCTCTACCGCCGTTAGTGGAAAAATCAACGTTTTGGATGGGCCATCCGCCCACAAAAATTTGACCTCCGTCGTAGATGGTATCGTTGGGGCCAATACTGCCATTTTCGAGGGCGATCGCCACATTGATCGGCTTGAAGGTCGATCCCGGCTCATAGAGATCGCTGACTGCCCAGTTTTTGAAGTATTCAATATTGGCATCAAAGTACTGATTAGGATCGTAAGTAGGTGCAACCGCTAGCGTCAAAATTTCGCCTGTGCGGCTGTCCATTACGATCACCACGCCGCGCTTAGCGCTAAATTTGTCTACTGTTATTGCCAAATCTTTTTGGGCAATCCGCTGTAGCCGACTGTCAATCGTCAGCTGAAGCTGTGAGGCATCGCGGGCGACCTGCTGCAAAGGCACAGCCTCTCCCGCTTTGGGAGCGTCATATTTAAGCTGGTCTTGCATATCGAGCTCAATGCCACCGCCGGGTAAGCCCTCTAAATCCACGTAGCCAGTCACCTGCGAAAACAAATCGCCCTGCGGATAAAACCGCTTGGGCGATGCCACCAATTCAAGCCCATCTAATCGCAGCGCTCTGATCCGCTTAGCCGTTTCCTCAGAGATATCTATGCTGACCTTAATGCCGCTTTCTTGCTGAGCGAACAGCTTAGAGAGATCCTTGGGCTCCTGCTCTAGTACCGTGCTCAACATCTGAGCCACTTCTTTGTTTGTTTTTTTAAACAGCATGGGGTGTACAAACAAGCTGTACACCACTTGATCCATCGCTATTACGTTGCCCTGACGATCAACGATTTGTCGCCGAGAGATCTGAGGCGTAGCCTGAATGGCCTGCTGCTCTTTGGCCATCGTCTGTAGATCGTCGCCGATGACAAGCTGTAAGTATGCGAGCCGAATGCCGATTGCCATCATGCCCGCCACTAGCAGTAGCCATACGCTAATCAGGCGCAGTCGCGGCGATTCAGTGCGATCAGCTTCAGCATAAATGGGCCTTGCCATCGCCTGACGGACGGTCAATGGCTGGTGACGGCGCGATCGCGAACGAGTGTGTGCAGCCATGCGCTTAGTATCCCATGGGGCGATCGCGCGCTTTATCAGGCGCTGAATTAACATTAGCGGGGTCTCGAACGGGTGCGGGCTCTAAAAACAGCACATCGCCCGCTTTGTAAGGCGTTAGCCCCGATTCTGCTTGCATTGCTTGTTCAGCTAAACTTTGCTTAATCGCTTCGTTCGCAGCCGTTAACTGCTGCGATTCGCCCTGTAGCCGATCTATTCGAGCGAGTGCGTACTCGGTGGATTTGTCGACATAGACGGTTGAACCATACACCGCTAGAGCGCTCGTCACTAGCAGACAGGTGATTGCCGTTGAGCCTTGTTGCAAGCGCGTCAACAGCTGAATGGCAAAGGGCAGCTTCGGCTGTTTGGGTAGTGATAGCGGCGCAGCGCTGACTCGCACTGCCGTGCCCATGCCTGCTGTGCCCGTGCGGAGAGGGACTACTTTCTGAGGAGGAGCTGTGGATTTGAGATCAGGTGAATTGAGGGACTGAAACCTAGCG
This sequence comes from Phormidesmis sp., assembly GCA_041742865.1. GTDB lineage: Bacteria > Cyanobacteriota > Cyanobacteriia > Phormidesmidales > Phormidesmidaceae > Phormidesmis. The sequence continues at coordinate 1,884 of JBGTNW010000255.1, read as the reverse complement.
TAATCGAGCTTTACTCGCTCAGCTTGGCGTTGGGTAGATTTGACGAGAGGGTCGAACTCGGTAGCGAAGACCATGCGATTGTATTAAAAATTAGGAATGGCCATTGATTTACGCAGTGCGCTGTACCGCTGATTGCTCGGCGCTTTTAGCTCGACGTGGCACTGCTATCAATCAAATTACGCGCATACTACCCTGCTGACGGAAGAAGAACAAGCTAAATATCAAAAAAACTTCAGACTTTGGCTTAACTTCTCAACGCGGTTCCGTATAAGTACTGGGACTTTGAGCAAATTGGAATGAACTTGACCTGTGAAATAATCTAGCAGCGTGAAGCGAATATAGCGAATATAAAGTGAATATGAGCCACTTAACCCAATTTGCCCTAGCCTAGCCAAATACCAGCCAAACGTCCGTAAATACAGACGCTTGGCAATCCGCGACGATGCGGGTTTTCAGAGAACTGGTTTTTAGAAAATGGAGCTTTCAAAAACGGGGCTTTGAAGATAACGCCTTTAGCGGTTCGGTCTCGGTTTATCTGGACGCAGACCCACCATATCAGCGTTGCTTTTACCGGGTGGAATCATCGGGTAGCAGTTTTCGTCACGGCGCACGCGCACATCCATCAGCACAGGCCCGTCGTGAGCCAGCATTTCGGCGATCGCACTCGCTAGCTGATCCGGCTCATTCACCACCATGCCCTTAATCCCAAAAGCTTTGGCCAGCAGTTCAAAGTTAGGCATACCCACCTCCATATTAGAAGACGAGTAGCGCTCTCCAAAAAAGCTCTGCTGCCACTGCCGCACCATCCCCTGCCAGCCGTTATTCAAAATCACGGTTTTGACGTTAAGGTGATACTGCGCTAGGGTCGCGAGCTCTTGCAGATTCATTTGAAAGCTAGCATCTCCGCTGATACAGATCACCTGCTCATTCGGCAGCGCTGTCTGTACGCCCACTGCCGCCGGTAAGCCAAAGCCCATGGTGCCTAGTCCCGCGCTCGAAATCCACTGCCGAGGCCCGTTCTTCAAAAACTGCGCCGACCACATCTGATGCTGGCCCACATCGGTGGTGTAGTAGGCATTAGGAGCCTGCTGAGTGAGTTCAACAATGACGGACTGAGGTGAAATTTCATCAGCGTAGATCGGCGCCTCTAAGGGAAAATCCTGCTTCCAGGTATCGATTTGATCGCGCCAAGCCTGAGTTTTTTGCCCGTCTGGAGCGACTGGATGGACGGATGGATCGGCCAAGCGAGCCAGCAGCTTTTGCAAGACCACTTTCACATCGCCCACAATCGGTACTTCTGGAAGGCGGTTTTTGCCCACTTCGGCTGGATCAATATCCAGGTGAATCACCTTTGCTCGACTGGCAAATTCATCGAGCTTGCCGGTCACCCGGTCGTCAAATCTAGCGCCAATTGCGACCAGTAAATCGCACTGACTCACCGCAAAGTTGGCATAGGCTGTGCCGTGCATTCCCAACATGCCAACCGCCAGCGGATGGTGCTCATTGACCGCGCCCTTGCCCATAAGTGTGGTCGTCATGGGTGCAGAAAACGCTTCGGCTAGTGCCTGCAACTCCGTATGCGCATCGGCTGCAATTGCGCCCCCCCCAATGTAGAGCAAGGGGCGCTCGGCAGCGCGAAGCAGCGCGATCGCCGCATCTATTTGATGGACATCACCTGCTGTCTGGGGCGCATAGCCAGGGATCGTCACATCGCCCGGTTCCACCGGAATATAGTCAATTTCCTCAAGTCCTACGTCTTTGGGCACATCAATTAAAACCGGCCCTGGGCGACCGCTTTTAGCAATGTAAAAAGCTTCGGCTACAATTTGCGCCATTTGGTTAGGATCGCGCACAACATAAGAATGCTTGACGATTGGCAGCGTA
>JBGTNW010000254.1:0-10369 GCA_041742865.1 Phormidesmis sp. | reverse complement strand
CCAAATTTCTTTTCTAAAACTACGTTGCGTCCTTTAGGACCGAGGGTCACAGCGACCGCTTCGGCCAAAATGTCCATACCACGCTCAAGCGCGCGGCGGGCATTTTCATTATAGATAATGCGTTTTGCCATGTTGAATATCTAGGGTTGAGTGAATAGTTCGATGAGGGGTTCTAGTCAGCGGTTTGATGAGCGCTAGCTAATAAAGTTAAAGTGCTAGCCAGTAAAGTGCTAACAAACTAAAAGGTGGCCTATGAAACGGTGGCCAAAAGATCTTTTTCAGAGAGCAAAATGTACTCTTCGTCGCCGATTTTGATTTCAGTGCCAGCGTACTTGGAGTAAAGCACTTTGTCGCCAACGCTGACATCCATAGATAAGCGGGTGCCTTTATCATCAACTTTGCCAGGGCCAATAGCCGTGATTTCGCCAACTTGAGGCTTTTCTTTGGCTGCATCAGGCAAGAAAATACCGCCAGCAGTCTGTGATTCAGATGCACTGACTTTGATGAAGACGCGATCGCCCAAGGGCTTAAGATTAGAATTACCTAGAGAAATAGCTGCCATATGAATTACGCTCTCCGCAATGAATCGAAAATACTAAATTGAACTTTGGCAAGTAAACTTTGACAGGGCACCATAAGCTGCTATGCCCTGCAAGGCTTGCCAAAAAACAGATAAAAACCAGAGTTAGCACTCTCTGCCTTTGAGTGCTAATTTATCGAAAGTCAGGAGGCAATAGCAACAGCCGACACGGTACGGGTTCCCGAACTAACCTAAGGTCACTAGCCTAAAGTTACTTAAAGTGATTGCTTAAAGTACCCTTCAAACTACTAAGGGAGTCGCGCGTAAATGATGTACCGACGCCCTCATCCCCTAACCCCTTCTCCCAAGCTTGGGAGAGGGCAAGCCGGTACGCTATTATTTTGCGACTCCCTAATTATTGTTTAGGGGTTGCCAAGTGTCGCCAAAACGACACCTTGCCTCTGCTGGTGCAAAGGGTAGGCTTCATAATATTTAAAGGCGATACATCTAGTGATAACCTTGAACATGGCACTTTAAGAACGTCATCCTAACTTAACGATGACACCCCTTACCAAAGTCGCCATATCAGCTCAACCGTAGGACAGGCGCAGGAATGGTCTCCACCGCAGAGAAAGTAAACACGGGCTACATCACTCAAATCATTGGCCCCGTATTAGACGTAAAATTTCCGGGCAACTCACTGCCCAACATCTACAACGCGCTCAAAATTACCGGCACCAACCCCGCTGGCGCAGAAGTTTCTGTTACATGTGAAGTGCAGCAATTGCTAGGCGACTCCCAGGTTCGCGCAGTTTCAATGAGTACGACCGATGGGCTCGTGCGCGGCATGAAAGTTGAAGATTTAGGCGCACCCATTAGCGTTCCGGTAGGCAAAGCCACTTTAGGCCGCATTTTTAATGTACTGGGCGAACCCGTTGATGAAAAAGGGCCTGTTAATGCCGAAAGCTCTTTACCCATTCACCGCGACGCGCCTAAGCTAATTGACCTTGAAACCAAGCCCTCGGTTTTTGAAACCGGCATCAAGGTGGTAGATCTGCTCGCGCCCTACCGTCGTGGCGGCAAGGTCGGCCTTTTTGGTGGCGCAGGCGTTGGCAAAACCGTACTGATTCAAGAACTGATCAACAACATTGCTAAGGAACACAGTGGCGTATCTGTGTTTGGCGGCGTGGGCGAACGCACCCGCGAAGGCAATGACCTCTACAACGAATTTATCGAATCTGGCGTGATTAACGCCGATGATTTGAGCCTTTCCAAAGTGGCCTTAGTCTATGGTCAGATGAACGAGCCACCGGGCGCTCGAATGCGCGTAGCCCTATCGGCCCTAACGATGGCTGAGTACTTCCGAGATGTCAACAAGCAAGACGTGCTGCTCTTTGTCGATAATATCTTCCGCTTTGTCCAAGCCGGTTCTGAAGTATCGGCGCTGCTAGGCCGGATGCCTTCTGCGGTAGGCTATCAGCCCACACTCGGCACTGACATGGGCGATTTGCAAGAGCGCATTGCTTCGACGACTGACGGCTCTATCACCTCAATTCAGGCCGTTTATGTCCCGGCAGATGATCTTACCGACCCGGCTCCGGCCACGACATTTGCTCACTTAGACGCAACCACAACGCTTTCACGGGCGCTTGCTTCTAAGGGCATTTACCCTGCGGTAGATCCTCTAGATTCTACTTCTACCATGCTTCAACCGGATATCGTTGGCGCTGAGCATTACGATACCGCGCGGGCTGTTCAGTCCACGTTGCAACGCTACAAAGAGCTTCAAGATATCATTGCTATTTTGGGTCTAGATGAGCTTTCTGAGGAAGATCGTCAAGTTGTCGCGCGCGCGCGCAAAATTGAGAAATTTCTTTCTCAGCCTTTCTTTGTAGCGGAAGTCTTCACGGGCATGAAAGGTAAGTACGTCACCCTAGAAGAAACTATCAAGGGCTTTAACATGATCCTTGATGGCAAGTTGGATGACGTTCCTGAACAAGCTTTCTACCTCAAAGGTGGGATTGAAGAGGTGATTGAAGCGGCTGAAAAAATGAAAGCCGAAGCTGCTGCTTAACTTAAGCCCCCTTAGCTGACTGTAAATCCCCTCTGCGGAGGGGTGTACCTTAATTTTTGAAACGCTATGTCTTTAGTTGTGCGCGTGGTTGCGCCTGATAAAACAGTTTGGGATGATGAAGCCGAAGAGGTGATTTTACCCAGCACGACCGGTCAATTGGGCATTTTGAGTGGTCACGCGCCGCTATTGACGGCCTTAGATACAGGTGTGCTACGGGTCAGAGCCATCGGTGGCAGTAAAGAATGGACAGCGATCGCTCTCATGGGCGGCTTCGCTGAAGTCGAAGAAGATGAAGTGACGATTCTGGTCAATGGCGCAGAGCGTGGCGATAATATTGATCTCGCCACAGCAGAAAAAGCTTACGAGACGGCTAAAGCTAAGTCACAGAGCGTCGCGGGAAGCGATGATCGCAAAGCGACGATACAGGCCGGAAATGCGCTAAAAAAAGCGCGGGCTCGTTTACAGGCCGCAGGTGGTAGCGTCTAGCATTTTATCTAATCCGTCTGTATTGAGGTAGTCGAGTTTTATGGGTTAGTCCCTATCATTCACCCCTTTTATTGGATTATTGAAGCGCATTGAACGACTTTGTTCAGTGCGCTTTGCTGTTTTTTTGGACAATTGTCTACAATGCTGCTGAAATCTTTCATCCTAACAACTCGAATTTGGATCACATAATCGTACTGATGAAAAAGTGCGAAGACTTGCCGATAGATCTTGTCGATGTGTTCTTAAAGGTACAAGCAGCAGAACTAAGGGATAGTCTTATTTTTACAACAGATCGGCAAGACTTGAGTATTTACCGTCAGGTTTGCTATCAGAAAAATAGAAAGTATCGAATTTTTGCGTAATTTTGCAGGCTAATGCTGATGCTTTTATGAAGAGGCTATTATGCCGATGCCAAATCTTAATGAGATTGTTAGCTTGGAAACATCAGTACTTAAGTGAGCTTACGGACTGAGCCATTTTGTGTCTTTCCGCAGGAACTCAAAACAATGTTAATAGATAAATATTTAGAAGACCTTAAAAGTAAGGATTACTGTCAAAACTGTAGAAGACACAAGCTCACAGACAATGTGGTTGCCAAAGGCGATGTGGTTGCGTTTCATTATTGTGCAAGCTGCAACTTTCAGTACCGAGAAACTGAAGATTCTAAAAAGTTCTATGACAAAAAGAACGAAGATAAAACGCCCGCCGCCGATCAGCCTTGGGGTGGCGGTGGCCTTGTCCTGGTGGTGATGTTACTGACTATTTTGATCATTCAGGTATACAGCCGCCAAGAGCAGACTGAAACTGTTCAGCCCGTCGGTCAAATGATTGAGGAGCGATCGCAGCTACACGGCTAATTAGGGTCTTGAGCTAGCCACTCAGAGGTAGGCCGCTCGACTGCGCTCAAAAAACTTCCTGAAACAACGTGAATTTTTACAGCAGTAGCGGTGGCTGAGTCTGCTTTATTTTTTGAATCGCCACTAGCCGCTAAATCGCTAGTAGTGCGCACGTATCGCTGATCGCCCGAAAAATCAGCCGCCCCAACGGCAAGCTGATAGGATCTGCCAGCAGCGATCAAATCGATTACGATAGTGGGATCTGCCAAGCCAAACTCTGCTAAATTGCTGGCCTCTACCGTTAGGGTTTTGACGGTTGGCCGCTCAATTTGGTTAAGCAAAAAGGCCACCGCACCCCCTTCAGCGGCTGCGGTTTGAGGCGAGGTCATTTGCCAAATATCATCATCGCTTTTATGAAAAACCAGCGACTCTCCAGACCGCTTCAACACCATGTGTTCAACATCCGATTCAGTAAATGAGAATAGCTTCTCGCCTGCTGTTTCGGGACTGTTGTCTGTGTTTTCCGCTAAATTTCCAGTGGAAGTATTCGATAGAGCTGTGGTCGTTGATTGAGAGCGAGAGGAACGGCCCTCAAACCATAAGACACTACCACCTAGTGCGATCGCGCCCATCAATAACCCCAGCGTAGAGCGCTTTAGCATCACCATATCTCCTTAGCGCCGCCGCGCCCATAGTACACCCGCTCCGCCCAGCCCGATTAAGGGAAATATGACCAGTAAGAGCAGCATCAGCAAAATTTGCTGCGTCACCGTCATGTCAAATCGGCGATTAGTTGCCTCCTTGGGCCGAATTGAAAGCGTCGCATTATCTAGCTTGCTCAACCAGTTCACGGAATTTAAAAACACATCGCCATTGAGCTGCTGATTAAACAGCCCATCGGTTGCAAAGCTAGCATTACCAATCACCACCATTCGACTTTCGGCAGCAGGCAAATCAGCGTCCGTCTGGCTAGCGGGCTGGTCAGCATTAGCATTCGTTTCGTCAGCTTCATTGGCGACTGAAGGATTTGCCAATGAAGCTGGCTCTTCTGAATCCGGACTGCCTGAATCCGTTACCACTGCCGGACGAGAAAGCGCTACGCCAATCGCAAATGGGCCTTCAGGTGCCTTGCTCGGATCGACTGCGAGTTCGCCTTCGGTGACAGGCTGCGCGTGGCTGTTTTGAGCAGTAAAGAGTAAAGGCGTTTCGGTAATATTGTCCACTTCTCGAATTTGTAGCGGACGCACCACCGGGAAAAATGATCGGCCGTTTCCAAAGGCTTGCGTAATGGGATGATCGCCATAGTCAGTGACTAAAGGAGCCGCCGGGCCAAGCCCGACTAGCTGCCCGCCACCAGAAGTATCGATCACCAAGGAATTTTCAGGCACTACGCCCCACTGGCTGAGGAGCACCTCCAATCCGGTTTTCACCTGCGGATCGATCATGACAAAGACGCTGCCGCCTGCTTCTAAGTAATTTCTAACCGCAACGACTTCATTGGCAAACATCTCTGTTTGAGCGCCGGCTACTATCAGCACGTCAGCATCTGGCGGCACAGTTCCGGTATCAGCCAGATTCAGCGCTTCTACCGTATAGCTTTCGTCCTTCAGACGATTAGCCGCTTCAAAGAAACCGGCTTTGGAACCATCAATTGCGTACTCACCGTGCCCCTGCAAAAAATACACAACACCAACATTGGCTTGGCTGAGCTGAGCCAGCTTGTTGGTGATCTGCCTTTCGGTCAGGGTTTCTTGAGGGCCAAGCCGTTGCACCAGCAAAGTGCGATCAGATTCACCCGATTTTAAAGCCTCACCCGTGCGCAGGTACACTTCTGACCCCGTTTCTACGCCTAGTGCTTGAGCTAGCTGCGGTTCAGCAAACGGATCGACATAGCGGTAGGTAAAGTCTGGATTGAGGCGATGATAATTTTCTAACAGCTTTTGATCAATCGGGTTAGGCGCTTGGCTAAACACCAGCGCTTCAGTCGGCTTTTCGAGGCTTTGTACCACTGCCTGTGAGCTCGGTGAAAGCGTCAGAAGCTGCCCCTCAGTCAGATCGCTGCGGCTGTTGTAGCGCGCCCCTAAAAAGTTCACAATGCCTAAAATTATCAGCACTGATAGGACTGATACAACGGCGTTGGTGCCAGCTTGAGTCGAGCGACGGTGCCAAAAGCGATCTTCAGCGCGAGCTGAATCTTTAGACGCACCAAAATTATAGGCGGCAAGGCTAGCTACCATTAGTAGCGCTCCAGCGACTAACAAGGCCACCGCAACTAACGTCCAGCCGTTGAGTAAACCCACGACCAAACCAGCGGTTACCAATGCTAGCCCTGGCCAGACTAGATATTTTAAGACTCTAGGCAATTTCTTCATGGCTTAAGACCGCTGAAAACGTAGGGTATCGATGGACTGAGCAGTAAGAAAAATCCCAAGCACGATGTAGCTTAAAAACAAAATGAGTCCGCTGGTGTCGAAAATGCCTTGTACAAAGTCGGTGTAATGCGCCAGTAAAGAGAGGTGACTAAGCGCGTCACCAATTGGGCCGGGGATGTTGGCGATCGCCTCAATCACCCACAGCAGCAACACTAGGCCAAACGTCATAATTGCGGCCAGCACCGTACTCGACGACAGCGACGAAATAAACATCCCCAGTGACAGCACACTTGCTGCCAGTAGCAACAGCCCCACATGACCTAGCAAAAATACCGAAGGAGGAAACGCGGGCTGACTAGAGGCAAACGCAATCGCCTCAGCAATCACAATTGGCAGCAGCATCACCGTATAAAACGTCACGACGCCAAGCAACTTGCCTAGTGCCACAATCCAATTCGTCAGCGGCGAAGTAGCCAATAGCTCTAAGGTGCCTTGCTTACGCTCTTCGGCATATAGCCCCATCGAAAGCATCGGCAAAACAAACATTGACAGCGAGCCCAACAGATTGAGATAAATCTGCAAAAATTCATAGGGCAAGTCTATATTTTGCGCTCCAGCGCCCAGCTGATCCGCTGCTGCTGCCTGAGTAATTAACCCTTGCGGAGAAAGCAGCAGCGCCACTAAAAACAATCCGCCAATCAGCCAAAAAACGACCGCAATAATATAGGCTAGCGGCGAAGTGAAGTAGCTTTGCAGCTCTCGTCGATAGATCGCCAGCAAATTGCTCAATAGAATTTTCATGCGATCTCGTCCTCTTCAGTCACCGATTTTTCTAGCATTATGGGCGTTTCGGTTATTTCGGGCGTTTCAGATGCCTCTGAATCTAAAATCTCCTCAGCCGTCGGCTCCTGCATAGTCAGATTAATAAACACTTCTTCTAAGCTAGCGCGGCTGCGACTCAGCTCAAATAGATCTAGCCCCCGAGCAACCACCGCCGAGGCGATCGCACTGCCCACATCTTCAGTGCCGCCAGTGGTCACCCGATAGCGAAAATGTCCGTCCATCAGCCCTTCTGCCAACTCGCTTTGAACCTTCACAACACCCGGTACCGAGCGCAACACTGATAGAGCGCTCTCCATTTCGCCCCGCAATTCGACCCGATAGCCCCCTTGTCTTGTCGAGCGCTCAACTAAGTTTTCGGGGCTGTCGGTTGCAATAATTTCACCCCGATCAATAATCGCAATGCGATCGCACGTTGCACTTACCTCCGGCAAAATATGGGTTGAAAGAATAATCGTATGCTCTCCGGCCAAGCTCTTGATCAGGTTGCGCACCTGAATGATTTGGCGCGGATCCAACCCTACCGTGGGCTCATCCATCACAATCACTGGCGGATTATGCACAATCGCTTGAGCAATCCCGACCCGTTGCCGAAAGCCTTTAGAAAGCTTGCGAATGATCGTTTGGCGCTTTTCTTGAAGGTTGCAGCGCTCAATCGCAGAGGTGATTCGAGTAGGGCGATCGCCCGCACTCACCCCCTTAATTTGGGCCACAAAATTCAAAAAACCCTCCACCGTCATCTCCGCATACAAAGGCGGCGTCTCTGGCAAATAGCCAATCCGCTGCCGCACCGCCATCGAATCGGTATGCACATCTTTACCGGCGATTCGAGCCGTACCCCGCGTCGCCGGTAAATACCCCGTCAAAATCCGCATTGTCGTGGTTTTACCCGCTCCGTTTGGCCCCAAAAACCCCAAAATTTCACCCGGCTCTACCGAAAAAGAAACATTCTTAATCGCCACCGTAGACCCATACTGCTTACTGAGTTGATCGACTTCAATCATGGCAACCGTCCGAATAAACTCCTTTGAACCGGATGAACCGCTTTCAGGTCAAACAAAATTCCAAGCAAGGCCCCAAGCGATAGCCTAAGTATCGTAAGCTAAAAACAATCATGCTTTCAGGCAAAGCATTTTAGCACTTCTGCACCCTCACCAACGTCTATTGCCAATCAATCCCCTTTACCTCTTGGCCAAACAAACCCTTCCTCACCTGCTCGGCTCTAAGTGGACAGCCCAACAAAAGACCCTCGGCTGGCGGCACTTCCAAGTTGTCAACCGCAAAAAACAAGGCAAATGGATCTTCGCCGAACTCGTCGCCGCTTGTGATCCTAACGCCCGTTTCTGGCTCAATGCCAAAACCCTCAAAAACCGCAGCCTCTGGGCCAGTGGCTGGCAAACGCTCAGCGAAATCAACAGCCAGCTAGATCCGCACCCAATTTCATCTCCAGACCCCATCTCCCCGTCCCATTTAATATAGAGATCAAAAGTTCGTATTAGAATAGAAAGACACACCCGTCGGTTACCATGCCTTTTTCTTCAGCGTCATCAGAAAATCTGTCCGACGATAATCTCGAAGATGCCAACCTGCTGAAGGCCATCCTCCCCCCTTTGCTCGACGACTTTCAGCGCTGGTTTGGGCGCACCGTAGATCTGCTTGAAACTCAATCTATTGACTTCTTAGCCCCCGACCAACAACAAGATTTGCTTAGCCGAGTAAAAATCGCCCAACAGCAGGTCAGCGCTTCCAAAGTGATCGCTTCCGCCACCGATAGCCAAGCAGGCATTGAGGTACCTGTTGTGATGGCATGGCATCAGCTCGTACACGAATGTTGGGGCGTGGCAATTCGCTTCAGAAAAGAAAGCAGTTCTTCAGAAAGCGTCCTTCAAAAAAGCATCCCTGAAGATGACGGCGATTCTTAAGTCAACGGCTCTTGACCCAACCGATAAGTTTCAGCCAGATTCCAGCTAAATTTCTCCGTCACCAGACTCTATTTCACCTGCCCTCACTCACCTTTAGCTAGCCATGCTTCATCTGCTTTACGTTTTGGCCTTTACTGTTTTAGCGGTCGTCGCTGTCTCTAACCTGTTGCGTAACATGGTCAGGCTTGGCACCGAAATGAACCAGCCCCCATCACCCTATAAAAAATCTCAACGCCCCGTGCCTCATCCCGAATTGCTCGATGGCAGCGGCGATGTTATCAATGAGCCCCTGCTCGTTATGCGCTCGATTTCTATTAAAGACGCCAGAGATCAGCTAGATGCGCTGTACGACGCTTCTGCCAGTGGTGAAGATACTCACGAAAAAGGCTAAGTGCAGTCTAGAATATCTTTTTCTGCACTTATGAGCGCTGATCAGATCATTCAGACGTCTTCAAGCCCTAACTTCAACTCGAATCTGCTCAAACCCAACAAGATCTTAACCCTCATTCACAAGGACACGACGGTGCCTGGGCTGGTGGGAGAGAAGCTGGTGGCTATGGGCTATGAGCTAGAGATGTGTGCGCCAGTTTTGGGTGAAACACTGCCAGCGGATCCATCCGGCTATGCGGGAGTACTGGTGTTTGGAGGGCCGATGAGTGTTAATGATGATGAGCTGTATCTAAAGCAGGAATTGGTTTGGATTGAGCGGGTGCTAGCCGCAAAGGTGCCGTATTTAGGCATTTGTCTGGGAGCGCAGCTTTTGGCCAAGGTACTGGGCGCTAAAGTGGGGCCACATGTGATCGCGCTAGAAGAAATCGGCTATTACTCGGTGTATGCCACAGCAGCTAGCGAAGGACTGTTTCCTCAGCAGATGAGAGTGTACCAATGGCATAAGGAAGGGTTTGATCTCCCCCCTGGCGCGGTGCTGCTAGCGAGCGGGCATGACTTTCCCAATCAGGTTTTTCAGTGGGGAGAGCGTGCTTATGGCGTACAGTTTCATCCTGAAATGACCGCTGAGATGATAGATTTTTGGACGACTCACGGGGCGCACTTAATCGGTGCGCCGAATACGCAAAGCCGTGAGGAACAGCTCAAAAACCATTGTCAATACAGCGGCGAAGTGGACAAATGGTTAGAATTTTTTTTAACCAAATGGCTGACTTAACCCCCTCAGTTACTTAGGTAGTTGCGAAATAACGAAAATAATCGCTGAAAACGTTGACACATAGGGCTTTCGTCTAATTTGCATAAATAACGCCTGGAAGCCCCTAGCCACAGGAGTTTCAGCCATTTTCAGGCTCTATTTCGCAACAGGTCTA
>JBGTNW010000253.1:0-8441 GCA_041742865.1 Phormidesmis sp. | reverse complement strand
TTTAACAGCCGCAGGCTATCCCAGTAAAGTCCGTGTGACAGATGACCAGAGCCCGCTTGCGGCGGAAACGGACTGGCTAATCCGTAAGGAACAGGCGCAAAAAGACCAGGCTAGTCAGCTTGCTGTCGCCTCTCTCCTCCTCGTCCTCTCGACTATTGGCCATTTGCAACATTTCCGCTGGGCCGATAGCTTCTCTATTCCTATCCTCGGGTCGCTGTGGTTTCACGGCGCGCTAGCCACGCTCACCTTGATCTTTCCGGCTCGCAAAATTTTGGCTGACGGGCTACAGGGCGTGCGACGTGGCGCGCCTAATATGAATACGCTGGTGAGCTTAGGGGCACTCAGCGCTTATGCGACTAGCCTGACTGCGCTGATTTTTCCCCGCCTGGGCTGGGAGTGCTTTTTCGATGAGCCGGTAATGCTCTTGAGCTTTATCCTGCTGGGGCGGACTTTGGAGCAGCGGGCTCGCTTTCAGGCGGCGAGTTCACTGCGATCGCTCATTGCCCTCCAGCCCACACTAGCTCGACTTGTCCCCGCCCCTGCATCCTCAGAGCAGAACAATCTTAGGCCAAATCTGGGGCCAAATCTTAGGCCAAATCTGGGGCCAAATCTTAAATCTAACCCGCCCACCGCAACCACGGGTGTTCAAATTCCGGCGAACCAAGTGCAGGTTGGCGAATGGCTGTGCGTATTGCCCAGTGAAAAAATACCCGTAGATGGCGTTATTGCCCAAGGCCAAACGACCGTTGATGAATCGATGCTAACCGGTGAATCCTTGCCTGTTGTCAAACAGATGGGCGATGAGGTGGTAGCCGGTAGTCTCAATCAAACCGGTGCCATCACCCTACAGGTATCTCGCATAGGCGCAGAGACAACGCTGGCACAAATGATCCAATTGGTCGAGACGGCTCAGACCCGGAAAGCGCCCATTCAAGGACTCGCCGACCTGATTTCGGGCTATTTTACGTACGGCGTGCTGAGCTGCGCCGCGCTGACCTTTTGTTTTTGGTACTTTATCGGCTGCTCAATCTGGCCGGATGTCGCCCCATCTGTGATGACGTCTGTTCATCAAGAATTTCACCAGGAGATGCATCAGGCTTCAACGATGCCAGAAATGATGCCGACTGAAATGGTCGTCTCGAAATCTTGGCGGCTGTTGGTGAGTTTAAAGTTGGCGATCGCTGTAGTCGTAGTCGCCTGCCCTTGTGCCTTGGGCCTAGCCACCCCGACGGCCATTTTGGTTGGCTCTGGCATCGGCGCACAGCAGGGGCTCTTAATTCGCGGCGGCGACATTTTAGAAGCCACCCGCAGCCTAAACACCCTGGTATTTGATAAAACCGGCACGCTGACTACCGGTCAGCCCCAAGTCACCGACTGCGTTCCGTTAGTGCCGGCGTTAACCTCGCATCAGCTCTTACAGATCGCCGCCACCATTGAAAGCGGCACCCGGCATCCACTCGGCGTCGCGATTCAAAAAGCCGCAAAGCTGCAAAATCTCGATCTTTTGCCTGCCGCCGATTTTTCAACTCAAGCCGGGTTTGGAGCCTGTGCCAACCTCGATCTAACCAACACCGACCTCATGAACGCCCGCTACTTTAGCGCCGAGGACGCGCCACAAGACACTCAAACAAACATCCAATTTTTCATCGGCAACTTGGCTTGGATGCAAAAAAACAACTTCTTGGTTGACAGTGAACTCCAAGCAACGGCTAACACACTCAGCCAAGCGGGCAAAACAGCCGTTTACATTGCTCAAGCTACACCGCCGCGCCCGATTATTGGTCTTCTCGGCGTAGCCGATACCCTCCGACCGGAAGCGACCCACACTATAGAACAACTGCAAACAATGGGGATCATCATCCACATTGTGAGTGGCGATAGCGTTGCAGCGGCTCAAGCGATCGCTCGTCAGCTTCACCTCCCTATGAGCCAAGTTCAGGCCGAAGTGACCCCCCAAGGCAAAGTAGATGCGATTGTCGCTTTGCAATCGAAAAATCATCGCATCGGCTTCGTCGGCGACGGGATTAACGACGCTCCAGCCCTAGCCCAAGCTGAGGTTGGCATTGCGCTCAACTCTGGCACCGAAGTCGCGATGGAAACCGCCGATATTGTGCTGATGGGGGATTCTTTGACAGATGTGATCGCTGCCATTCAGCTCAGCCGCAACACCTTCAACAAAATTCGCCAAAACCTACTCTGGGCTTTTGCTTACAACCTCGTCTGCATTCCCCTAGCAGCGGGTGCCTTCCTACCTGCCTTTGGACTATCGCTTAGCCCAGGCTTAGCTGGCGGCTTAATGGCTCTTAGCTCGGTTACCGTAGTTGCCAATTCTCTACTGTTAAAAACGCAGCCGCATTAGCCTTAAAAACTCAGTCTTCATAGCCAGTGGAAGAGCAAAGATTTCCTGCTTTTCCACTCTACTTTTTTGTCCTAACTTTTTCATCGTTTGGCGCGATCGCAAGTCAGCCTGGCCGTTTCCAATCTGTCCCATTAGAAATACAAATCAAATTGTCGCCATAGTTTTGAATCATCCCACCCTGACGCAGCTTGCCCATCAGCCTAGTCACCGTTACCCGCGTAGAGCCAATCGCGCTACCAATTTGCGCATGAGTCAAGGGAAACGGCAAATAATAGCCCTGCTCACACTGCTCACCATGTTCATCAATTAAAAGCGTCAAAAAGCCTAGCAGCCGATCAATCGTCCGGCGCTGACCCAGCGTGCTCAGCCACAAAAGCTTGCGCTGATGCTGACGACGAAAAGCATCCAACACCTCTTTTTGAAAATGAGGCCAAGTGTCTAGATCATTCCAATACAGCCAGATCACTGTGGTGTGATCAACATGGGCAAAGCTTTGTAATGTAAACGGCGGTTGAGCCACCACCTCAAACGGTTGACCTGCCCCTACAAAGCCTAAAAAAGCTTCTTCAGCAGCGACTGACGGCAGCCTCGCAGCACTCTTTTTGCGAATAGTCGCATTCACTTGAGCGTTGCCCAATAGCCGAACCGAGCCTTTTTGCACCAAATACAGCAGTCCGGGCCTAGCCGGGATCTTCTCATCTTTATTAAACGTGCGACAGCGATAATGCTCACTGGCCCAATCAGAAATACGCTGCCAGGCCAAAAATGGCCGGGCGCTATCTGATGAAGAAGAAGGCATATTTGCAATACTAGAATTAAGTTTAACTGGTGAAGATAGTGTCATCTAACGCACTTGAGTAATGGCATAACTTGGAGCAGGAATAGACATAGACAATCACTACAATTCTTATCATCCGCAAAAATACGGACAGTTCAAATTAGGCATTTTCTAATCAAGTGTTAGCAAGTAGTGATCTCACGCAGCCATTACTTAAAGGGGCATTCAATGGCCTGTGATTTGTACTGTCACCATGAGTAGTCATCGACAAGCAACAACAGATGTCTGAATTAGACGGTACGTGTCGAATGTTGTAAGTACATTAATATAAATTGTTGGGTTTTGTGCGATTAAATTTCTTTCTTTATCTACACTTCAGCATTTTTTCGGACTGAGCGCATATAAATATCAAAATGCTTTGGTAAAGACGGCAATCACCCCTCTTGTTAAAACGCTTTTTTTATCCTATTGGCGATCTACGACTGTGATAGATTTACCCATCAAAGCCATCCTGTTATACGGCTTAAATCAATTTTTATTGAGTAATGATGAAGCCTCAACAGACAGCTTCATCATCTCTTCACAAAGCAGCGATTATCCATCGGCTTTGGCAGGCGATCAAGCAGGCCCCAAGTCTATAGCTAGCGGCTGGTGTGAAGCTTTGAGCAGCAATGCTTTTAGAGCTGATGGCAAAGAGCAGCTTTGGCAGAAAATACCCCTTCAAAAAAAGCAGACTACCCGCTCGGTTCTGTATGTGTCTGCCTTACCTCAAATGTTAGCTAAAAGCAGCCCTTCAATGCAGGATCAATCCCTTTCAAGCGTTTCTAAATGGATTTTAAGCCAATTAAAAGAAAGTCAGCATCACAAACATTTTTGTGAGCCAGATCACAATCTCTGTAATTTTACTTTGACCGCCCAACTATGGTCTGATTTTGCAATAGCAACTCAGCGCTTAGGATGGCTATCTTTTCATCTTTCTGAGGTTGGGATCGCGCGGTGGCTACAGCAATCTCAAACATTTTTTGAAAAAGACTATCGGCTTTCTCAGCTATTTCCAACTCAGCGCCCCTTAGCACCTCTGAGCCATTCAATTTCCTCACTCTTTTCTGAAGGGTTCGGTTCCATAGAGAAAAATGACACTTGCGCTGATATTCAGACAGTTTTATGGCAAATTCAATATACTCATGCACGCTGCTGCGGATTACTACGACTAGGGCATGAGGCTCAATTAATTGATAGCGAGTTAGCTCAATCTGCACAGATACCTTGGCTAACTGACAGCTACCAACTGAGGGGTAATACCCCTCAATCTTGGCAGTTGATTCAGTTACTTATTGAAACAGCCGATGATATGTTTTGGATTCCTTACCGCTGGCCGCTACGGCAGCATATCTTGCTATTGAAGCGTGCAGGCAAGCTATGCCAAGCATTTGACTATTTTTATCGGGCTTGTTTAGGTGGATTTGGCCAGCTTTCGGCGACAGCTAGTGCGGCTGAGAGGTTTCGGTTTCAGGTTTGGTTTGGCCTGGTAATGGCTACCAAAAATAGGCTGAACGTACTGCTGCGGCACTACTTAGATGAAAAAGCACCCACCGCCTTGTAAGGATTTGTACTCACTCAACTACTGGCGATACCATCGGTAACACCACCAGCAACACTACTGTCAGCAAAGATTTTGGAGAGTAAAGAGTCTAAAATGAGAAATTCTAGAGCCTATTGCTGTGCCAGTGAGGGCTAATGTCTACGCTAGGTGACAAAAGCGGGAATATCCTCTATATTGATGGAGTGTGAGGAGCGAACCAGTTAAGGCACCGAGACGAAACACGGCCAGTCGTCGGTGCCTTTTCTGATTTTAAATAATTTAATGACATCACTAGCTGCGTAATTAAGGCGGCATTGAAAAGCGGCATTGAAGGCTTAAAGAAGCTAATCGTAATGCTTCAAACCCTTTCTTCGATAACATGCCTGAGGACATCCGCTAAGCTTCCCTTCGTGATAGCCTAAGCGCTATGAATGGACTCGGACACCAGCGGCGGATGAGCTATCGCCTGCTGCTATTGATATTGTGGGCGACGCTTTTATTGTTTGTAGTTGAGCTAACAGCTGGTTGGATCAGCCGTTCTTTGTGCTTGCTAGCTGAGTCGCTGCATACGCTAGTAGACGTGTTTAGTACATTGCTGAGCCTGATTGCAGTGTCTTCGCCTCATCGCACGCTCGGTAAAGAGATTTGGGGCCATGGTCGAGGTGAAGCGGCTGGGACACTTTTGCTATCAGCAGTGTTAGGCTTCGCTGGCATTTCAATTGTGATGATGGCACTGAGCCAGTTTGGGGTATTAGTTCAGGCGCTGTCATTACAGGGTGCTTATGCCCAGAGTGCTGCCTTTATTCAAAATGCTTATACTCAGAGCGCTCAAGGCAGCGTTTCGACCGCGTTACCGGTGACAGTAACGCGATCGCTGCTCATATTGATTGTGGTTATGGTGAGCTTAGTCGCTGCCACCGTGCTGAGCGCCGCAAAGCAGCGCAGATCGCTCAATAGCTTGGCGCTAAAGCTCAATGTTGAGCATGTGATGGCAGATGCTTGGCTAACTGGGTTAGTGCTGTTGGGGTTAGTGGCGATCGCCCACGGTTACCGTTGGTTAGATCCGCTGTTAGCCGTTGGGCTAGTGGCTTTGCTAATTAAAAGCCTTTGGCAAATGTTAAACAACCAGCTGCCGATGCTGCTAAAGCCCACAGCCATAGCGCCGGAAGCGATCGCCCAAATCGCGTGCCAAGTTGAAGGCGTCACTCGCTGCACCCGAATTTTGTCGCGCGGTATGGTCGGTCGCCAAGTTTGGATAGAGCTTCACTTAGCCCTCCATCCAGAATTTATGGTAATTGCTAGCACCATTGGCGAACGAGTTGAGCGCTCTCTAAGAGAGCACTATGGCCCAGTGCGCGCCCAAATTTGGCTTGACCAAGCCTATCGGGATAGCGCACCTAACGCTGCCAAGCCTTATCAGTCATGAGTCAATGGTCAATGAACTTAGTGAGTAATTGGCTAAGGCAATGAAAAGATCATGGCTTTAATCCCAAGTGCTCTTGTGAGCCCATGGGGCCCAAGTAGCGAATCAGATAGGGCGAAAACACCTCATAAATCAGCGTCAATGGCTTGCCACGATGCCAAAACAAGTAGTGCCGCCCCCAAAAAGGCCCCTTCTGCTCAAACGCTGCTTCTAATGCTGCCGAATGCCCGAAGCAAATGCCTTGAATATCGCGATACAGCTCGGTGCGAAGCTGCGCCAAGCTGGCCCAAACTGGTAAGGATCGATTCTTTAAGTATTCATCCACATGGCTGGCTTCCCACCAAGAGGCGGCATAAGCCAAGCGCTGCCCTGATGCCGTTCGTAGCCAGACTTGGCGGCGTAAATGTGGCCCGGGCACTTTTTCGATTGGAACCGGGGCGTTATCTCCAACTGGATGCACCCGTGACATATCAATCACATCGACTTCCGTGGGTTCGCGAGTCAGCAATCGTAAGTGACGCGTCGGGGAACCATCGCCGAGCATTAATATTTGCCAAGCTGGTGAGAGCTGATCGTGAGGAAGCCCCTGATCGACAACTGACTTATCCCCTTGCCATAAAGGTTGCAAAGAATGCCAAGCCAAGCTTTTAGCGCTGGGAGCAGACGGAGAAGTTAAGGTCAAAACAGGTACGGCAGATGTTTACAAAAGTTTATTATTCTGTCTCATCATAACCAACAAACCGACTAGAAATGAGCGCTGACTAAGTATAGATCCGAGTAGATTTGAGAAAGCATCCATAGCCATCATCTACGACTCTAGAGAAAACGGGCGGTTTAAATCCAATAGCCCCCATACAGCTTCGCAAAGGTATCTGTACAGGGGCTATGGTTAGCACTGAAAATATGCGGATGGCGAGACTCGAACTCGCAAGGCGTAAGCCACACGCCCCTCAAGCGTGCGTGTCTACCAATTTCACCACATCCGCAAAAACAACAGTGGCTTTTAAATTTACCCTATAACGAGTCCTTTTTCAGCGGCTTTTTTTTGATAGCGCCAAAGGAGGGCTGCCGCAGATTGGAAAAAGACCCAAGAAAAGAGCCAAGATAAAACTAGACAGATTCAACGGTAAGAGCCGAGATGAGATACTGAGCGAAAGGTTTAATCCCGACAACGAGGCAATGGCCCTGCATGATACGATCAGTTCCTTAATGACTCAGCGAAAGTTGCTGGCTACCTGATGAGTTTTTCTAAAATTTTGATTGCCAATCGGGGTGAGATTGCGCTGCGAATCTTACGCACCTGTGAAGAGATGGGGATTGCGACAGTAGCTGTGCACTCTACCGTAGATCGCCATGCCCTACATGTGGAGCTAGCGGATGAAGCGGTGTGCATAGGAGAAGCCGCGAGTAGCAAAAGCTATCTCAACATTCCAAACATTATTGCAGCGGCGCTGACAAGAGGCGCAACGGCGATTCACCCTGGCTATGGATTTTTAGCTGAAAACGCTCGCTTTGCCGAAATTTGCGCCGATCATAACCTTACGTTCATTGGGCCTTCGCCAGATTCAATGCGGGCGATGGGCGATAAATCAACGGCCAAAGCAACCATGCAGGCGGTGAATGTGCCGACGGTGCCGGGTAGTGAGGGGTTGCTGAGCAGCCAGGAAGAGGCAGCTACACTAGCGGCAGAAATTGGCTATCCGGTGATTATCAAGGCCACCGCAGGCGGTGGCGGCAGAGGGATGCGGCTAGTTAGAGAACCCGATGAACTCGGGAAAATGTTTATGGCCGCACAAGGGGAGGCTGAGGCTTCGTTTGGCAATCCAGGGGTCTATTTAGAAAAGTTTGTTGAAAATCCACGCCACATTGAGTTTCAAATTTTGGCCGATAGCTATGGCAACGTGGTGCATTTAGGTGAGCGCGATTGCTCCATTCAGCGCCGCCACCAAAAGCTTCTAGAAGAAGCTCCCAGCGCAGTTTTAGATGCTGATTTGCGTCAGAAGATGGGCGAGGCGGCGGTTCGTGCGGCACAGTCAATTAACTATGTGGGAGCAGGAACGGTCGAATTTTTGGTCGATCACGACGGCAGCTTTTATTTTATGGAGATGAATACGCGCATTCAGGTCGAGCATCCGGTAACGGAGATGATTACCGGAATTGATCTGATTGCTGCGCAAATTCAGGTGGCGCAGGGCGATCGCTTGCCCTTTACTCAAGCCGACATTCAGTTGCGCGGCCACTCCATCGAATGCCGCATTAACGCAGAAGATCCTGAGCACAATTTTCGCCCTAATCCGGG
>JBGTNW010000252.1:0-10217 GCA_041742865.1 Phormidesmis sp. | reverse complement strand
AGGGCGATCGCGCTCATTCCCAATTCCAGCGCCCGATCTACGAGCGGATCGATATGGCTCGCACCGTCGAGGAGGCTGTAGTCGCTGTGGATGTGCAAACCGACAAAAGGCATCGAAAATTATCCCCACGAAGACGAAACTCGTCGATCTAGTACAAATCTACTTCCTTTAAGCGTTTGATTCAATCGCAAGACGCGATGAGCAGACTCTACGCTTACAGAATTCGTAGTATATTTAATCAATTTAACCACTATATGTGCCAACTTTTTTGAAAGTTGGCTGCGTTTTACGCTATTGATAGCGATATGGCTGCGGTTATTAAAGGCCAGCTCACCTAATTTAAACCGGACTCGTTAAACCAGACTGACCGGTTTAGGTATACTGAGCGTAAAGACATCCGTACAGGTGTTGCGCTTATCATAAAAACGCAGATTTAATGCCAAGGTAGCTATATATGACGGCCTCTTCGGAATCATCGCCTGCGTTATCTAGTAATCATAAGAAGTGGCTAGGTCTGTTAGGGCTTGTCTTGTTGATGGCCGGGGTAGGCTTTGGGCTTTGGCGAGTTGTCGCGGGACGCGGCGACCCTGGGATGATGGGGCCACCGGCTTTCCCAGTTAAGGTCGAGCGCTTGCAGAGAACGTCTTTGGAGGATAGCTCTGAGTTTATCGGGACTCTGGATGCGCAGGCGGGGGTGAGCCTGCAACCCGAAGCAGATGGCCGCGTCGTGCAGATTTTTGTGTCGTCGGGCGATATGGTGGCGGCGGGTGACCCGATTATGCAGCTGAGTTCGCAGCGATCGCAAGCCGACTACAGTGGTGCGATTGCCAATGTCAGTAATGCCCGATCCGCGAGAGATGCGGCGCGATCGCAGTTGCGAGCGGCTGAAGAGCGTCAAGCCCAGCTGCAAGCAGATTTACAGCTTCAACAAAGCAACTATGAGCGCACCGCGACGCTGGTGGCCAGAGGGGCTTTGGCCCAAGAACAGCTCGATCAGGTGAGCCGCGATCGCACGGTCGCCACGGCAGCGCTGCAATCCGCCGCTCAAGAAATTCAGGCACTCGCCGCTAGCCTCGAAGGCTCAGAAGCCACCCTCACCCAAGCCAGCGCCAGCGCCGATGCCACTCAGCAAGACTTGCTTGATAAAACCGTCACTGCCCCAATTGCAGGCATCGTGGGTGATATTCCGGTCAAGCTCGGCGACTACGTGACCGCTGGCGACCCGCTAGCGACCATTACTCAAAATCAAGATCTAGAAATCGCGCTTTCGGTGCCGATTGATCAAGCGAATCGATTGCGAAGCGGGATGTCCGTAGAGCTGATGTTATTTGGCTCAGATGAAGCGATCGCCTCAGGCAATATCCGCTTCATTTCGCCGACCACCGATGCCGCCACTCAAACCGTCTTAGCCAAGGCTCGTTTTTCTACGCCGACACAGCCTGTGCAAGATGAGCAGCGCCTCGAAGTGCGCGTCATTTGGGACGAACGCCCCGGTATTTTGATCCCCACTACCGCCATTTCCCGAATCGGCGGGCAAACGTTCGTATTTGTTCCCGCCGATCCCGAGCCGCCTCAGGCCAGCGCTAACGGTGAACCTACAGGGGCATCGCCCGCTGCTCGTCAAGCCCCGCCGCCGGATGGGCCACCGCCCCAAGTTGCAAAGCTGATTCCGGTGAAGCTCGGCAACCTACAAGGCAACAACTATCAAGTATTAGAAGGTCTAAAACCGGGTGATACAGTCATCACCTCCGGATTGCTGAATCTGCGCGATGGCGTGCCGATTATGGTTCAAAGCGATGGCGATCCGGGCGGCAGCGCAAGCGGTGCTAATACGCCTTAGCGCCTCTAGTTTTGGGGTGTTTTAGAGTGTCTTTGGCGTGCTTTTTTGAATGATTTTTGGATGAGTTCTGTATTGGCCAAGCCTCAGGCTTGCCTTTAATTTGGGCATATCATGTTTGTTAACTACTTCATTAAACGGCCTGTTTTTGCAACTGTCACGGCCCTGATTCTGTTACTGCTTGGGGCTGTCAGCATTCCGACCCTGCCGATTGCCCAATACCCAGATATCAGCCCCACTCAAGTCAATGTCAGCGCCCGCTACATCGGGGCCGATGCTGAAACCGTTGAGCGTGGCGTTACAACAGTGTTGGAACGACAAATCAATGGCGTTGAGGGGATGCGATACATCACCTCCAATAGCAGCAACGACGGGGCGAGTAATATTGTCGTCACATTTGATTCGACTCGCGACAAAGACCTCGCTGCGGTCGATGTCCAAAACCGAGTGTCGCTAGCGGCCTCACAATTGCCCGAATCAGTCAATCGCAACGGCGTCACCGTCACTAAGCAAACCAGCAATATCCTGCTGGCCATGAGCCTCTACACCGACAATGACGAATACGACGACGTTTTCTTGAGCAACTACGCTGATTTGTATGTCGCTGACGCGCTCAGACGAGTCGAAGGCGTCGGCAGTGTGCAAATTTTTGGGGAACGCACCTATGCCATGCGCCTCTGGCTCGATCCGCAGCGATTGGCGAGTCGAGGGCTGACTGCTGACGATGTCGTCAGCGCGCTTCAAGAGCAAAATATTCAGGTGGGCGCAGGCCAAATTGGTCAGCCGCCCACACCGGATGATCAAAATTATCAGATTGACTTAAGAGCGGAGAGCCGCTTACAAAACGTCGATGAATTTGAAAATTTGGTGCTGAAAACGGGCGACAGTGGCCAGCTCGTTCGCCTGCGTGATGTAGGCCGCGCCGAACTAGGGGCAGAGCGCTACAGTTCGTTTCTACGGTTTCGGGGCAATTCGGCGATTGGCTTAGGGATTTTTCAACTGCCGGGGAGTAATGCGCTGGAAGTCGCGGCGGGTGTGAAGGCGACAATGGCCGATCTAGAGGCCGATTTTCCGCCGGGGATGCTCTACGGCATTGGCTTTGATACAACTGAATTTGTGCGGCAGTCGCTGCTGAGCGTGCTGTGGACCTTGATCCAGGCGATTGGCTTGGTGGTGCTGGTGATCTATGTTTTTTTGCAAGATTGGCGCACGACGATTGTGCCTGCTGTAACGATTCCGGTTTCGCTGGTGGCGACGTTTGCCGTTATCAAGCTGTTTGGCTTTTCGATTAATAGTTTGACGCTGTTTGGCTTGACCCTGGCGACCGGGATGGTTGTCGATGATGCGATTGTGGTGGTAGAAGATATCAGCGCTAAGATCAATCAGCGCGGCCTTAATCCGGTGCAGGCTTCGATTGAGGCGATGGCCGAACTCACGGGCGCTGTGATCGCCACGTCGCTGGTGCTGATGGCGGTGTTTGTGCCCGTGGCTTTTTTCCCCGGCACGACCGGGGCGCTATACCGACAGTTTGCGCTGACGATTGCCTTTGCGATCGCTATTTCTACTTTCAATGCCCTGACGTTAACGCCCACGCTTTCGGCCTTGCTGCTGCGGCCCAAGGGCGAGCCCACGGGCTGGCGCGCTCAGATCTTCAATCCGTTTAATCATGGGTTGGACGGGCTGCGTGATCGCTACGGCCGCATTCTGACGACCCTCACTCGCTTCAAACCGGCTGTGCTGGCGGCCTTTGTAGCGTCTCTGGTGCTCACTTTCTGGCTCTATAGCACCGTGCCTTCAGCCTTTTTGCCCGATGAAGATCAGGGCTATTTCATCACAATTTTTCAGGGGCCGGAAGGCGTTTCACTGAACTATACCAGCGACGTGATGGCGAACGCCGAAAAGGTGATTTTAGAGCAGCCAGAGGTGCGGGCAACTTTTGCGGTGGGTGGCTTTGGCTTTAGCGGCAATACGGCTAATAGCGGCATTATTTTTACCACGCTTCAGCCTTGGGGCGATCGCACCACTTCCGCTTTTGAAATCATAGATCGGCTGCGCGGCCCGCTGATGGGCACGACTGAAGCCAGCGTTTTCCCGGTAAATCCGCCCGCGATTCAGGGGCTCAGCAGCTTTGGCGGCTTTGAATTTCAGCTTCAAGATCGGCGCGGCAATGCCGGACTCGATAATCTGGTTGCGAGTATGGGCGCGATTATGGGCGCAGCGAGTCAAAATCCTCAGCTTGGCCCCGTTTTTAGCACGTATGCAGCGAGCACCCCGCAGATTGCCATTGAGGTTAATCGCGATCAGGCCAAGGCGATGAATGTGAACATCGACGACATTTTTAGCACTCTGCAAACTAATTTGGGCTCGCGCTATGTGAATGACTTCAATCTTGACGGACGGACGTACCGCGTGTTTGTGCAGGCCGATCAGCAGTATCGCTCGGCCCCGGATGATATTGGTAAGCTGTCTGTGCGATCGCTGAACGGCGACCTAGTGCCGATGGGCAATTTAATTAACCTTACGGACACCGTAGGCGCACAGACTATCAACCACTACAATCTGTTTCGCTCGATTGCCATTAGCGGTCAGCCCGCTCAAGGCGTTAGCTCAGGGGCGGCGATTAAGGCGATGGAAACTGTTGCAGATCAGGTGCTGCCTGCAGGCTTGGGCTATGAATGGTCAGGTACCGCCCTAGAAGAAATCGAAGGCGGCAATCAAGCCCCGATTATCTTCAGCTTGGGCATTATCTTGGTCTTTTTGGTGCTAGCGGCTCAATATGAAAGCTACTTAGACCCGGTGATTATTCTCTTCGCGGTGCCGTTGGCTGTATTCGGCGCGCTCCTCGCCCAAACTATCCGAGGCTTACCGAATGACATTTACTGTCAAATCGGTTTGGTGATGCTGATTGGTCTCGCAAGTAAAAACTCCATTTTGATTGTGGAATTTGCCAATCAGCTGCGAGAGCAAGGGCTCTCGATTACGCAAGCCGCCTTAGAAGCCTCTCAGCAGCGGATGCGCCCGATTTTGATGACGGCGATTTCGACCCTGAGCAGTATTTTCCCGCTGGCGATCGCCACAGGGGCCGGGGCCGGCAGCCGTCAATCTCTCGGGACTGCGGTCTTCGGCGGTATGCTAGTCGCCACTTTTCTCAGTTTGTTTGTGGTGCCGATTTTGTACATCATTATCAAGCAACTCGCTGATCGCAGCGACTCACGCAGCCATCTGGATAAAGATGCTATGCTCCAAAATGGCGTGCTGCGGCTGCCGCCCAAGAAAGCTTCTCATCCCGCCGATTTTTCATAGATCGCGACTATTGCTCAGTTGGCCTGACTTAATTGGCCTGACTCCGTTGGCCTCACTTAATTGGCCTTAAACTTGAGTGCTAGCAGGTCAGCAACTGCGCCCGGATCATTGACAATGCCGATGAGGCTAGTAAACGGGACGGGCTCATCTGGCGATATCGAGATGGCAAATTTTTGAGGGCTATTGATAAATTTCTCAATCTCTTGACGCTGCTCGTCGTTGAGCGCGTTGCTGATGTCTGGATCTTGTTTGAGGCTAGCGATCGCGTCTTTTTTAAACTCAGCTACGCTCACACTGTTTGCCGCCGCTGCCTGCTCAAACATTTTTTCTAAAAAAGCATCATCTTGATAAATAATCGAGGCGTTTTGAACCGTCATCGTCAGCAAAGATATAGGCATTGAGGCCACAGCCTCCTCACTGAGATCGACATTGGCAAGCTGAAAATTCACCGCCAACTCGCCTACATTATCAGCGCCTAGCTTAAATTCTTTCACCTGAATTAAGCCGTCTTCGGCCCTATATTGATAGTCTGACGAGAAATTCATGGCGATATCTTCGTCGTACCCAAGCGCTTTAAACACTGCTGCGTTCTCGCCCATGTCAGCCACTGCTAGCTGGATCCCATTGACGGCCATTTTCAACTGAGTCGGCACCGTATCTTTTTCCTTATACTGATACAGCACAATTTCATCTACCTTGTACTGCTCTTCAGAACCAACCGGCGAGACCACGACATTTTTCACACGGGTGCCCCGGCCTAGCAGAGACGCCTGCACCTTTTGATAGTCCACATCAACAAAATCAGCAGCGTCGGCAACGAGCTGATCCACCTTTTTGGCAGCCATTTGCGAGGCCACGGCCTGCCCGGTGAAAAAGAGCGCGATCGCACCGCCCACCGCACCTACCCCTAGCCATCTCTTTTTATTCATAGCGCTCCAGATTTTCAGCCTAGTTAGTTAAATGATTGCTTAGCTATTCAGCCATCCAAGGCTACACTGCCTACTCCTATTTCTGCCGTGATCTTGCAGCCACTTCAGATCGAACTTGAAAGAGCTACTTAAAAGCGCAGCTTTGAGCAGCCCTAGTGCCAACTACACTCACACAGGGTCATTTCCACAGGGTCATTTCCGCACTATTCATCTCACCATCCGCGCTATAGGTATTAGGATATTAGGCAGTTTATTTTCCTCACGTGATTTTCATGGCCATCTATCCGTTCTATAGATCGTTTTACAGCCCGTTTTATAGGGCCATGCGCACCGCTACTGCTTTCAATATCTGCCAATGGATGCTGAGCGGCAGTGCGCTCTTCTCTACCGCGCTACTCACCACTAGCTGTAGCCAGCTTTACCACGTCAGAGCCGGAGAAATCCCCATTAACAGCAGTGCCCCTGCCGTCACCAATGCTCAACCCGTCGCCCCCACTACTCCCCATGGCGTCAGCACTAACCATGATATCTACCACTCCAAGACCTTAGAAGTTCCAGCAGGCACGCCTGTTCCCGCAATCAGCGTCCGCATTGAACCCGATCCGGTACAGGGCTGGAACCTCTATGTGGGTACCGCCAACTTTACCTTCACCCCCGGTAGCGTCAACGGCGAAAGCAGCCCCACCGAAGGCCACGCCCAGCTTTATATCAACGAACAGCCCATGCAGCGCATCTACGGCACTTGGACTCATCTCACTGATCTGCCCGCTGGGGAAAACACCATTCGCGTTACCCTCAACGCAAACGGCTTTGAAACCCTGACCACTCAAGACATGCCCATCGAAGAAAGCACGACGATTGAGGTCTATAAGCCTGCTCAGTCGGCCATGCCTAATTAACAGCTAACCGTCATAGCTGTCATAATTGTCATAATAGAGAAGATACTGCGTGAGAGACGCGATCGCCATGAATAGCCAAAGAACAGGCTCAGCACAAAGGTATCCGAAAAAGGGCGAGAAATGTTCGGCCGCAAGCAAAGCTAAAGAGTGGGGAATTAATCTAAACCAGAATCTAGACGCAGATTTAGATGAAAATAGTAGTAAGTGAGCGTTTTGATGCAGATGGCTGATGCCTATGATGACAATATTTTAGACCGCCTGTTTATTTGGCTGTTTTCTCGCAAAATGGCCAAAGCTATTGACGCACAGACGGCAATCAGCGGCTATGGCGGCTTTGTCGATCTCTCTAAGCAAATTATGCAGGGCCGCAATTCTCGTGAGCAGCAGGCCGCCGTGGCGCAAGTCCTGCAATCCTTGGTGCCTGCACCTGTGCGGTGGACTATTCGCACTGTTTTTTCACCGACAAGGCTAGTGTGTGTGCTGAATGCGTGGTTTGCAGCGCGGCTGTTTGAATGGTTGGTGGGGCCCTGTGAGGTGACCCAAGCGGATGTCAAAGGGCTAGATGGCGTTATTCGCCAGCAGCCCAGCGCCGTCCATATTCAAAAATGCCGCTACCTCGCTGAGAGCCAATGCGTCGGGATGTGCGTCAATATGTGCAAGCTGCCGACCCAAACCTTTTTTACCGAAAAGTTTGGCATTCCGCTCACCATGACGCCAGAATTTAGCGATCTCAGCTGCAAGATGACCTTTGGAGAAATCCCGCGTTCTCTTGAAAATGACCCGGCCTTGAGCGAACCTTGTCTGCTCGAGTGCGATGCGGGTAAAGTCTCCGATTCTGCCTGTTCAAAACTGGTGACGCCCGTTCAGTAGTATCTATCACAGCAATATCTCTTACAACAACAGCTTCATGACATCATCAAATCACAGCTCGTGGAAAATTAATTTGCTTTACGATGGCGACTGCCCGCTGTGCCTGCGCGAGGTCAGCTTTTTGCGGAAAAAAGACGCGGGACGGGGCCTAGTTAAGTTTACTGACATTGCCGATCTCAGCTACGACCCGGCGCAGAATGGCGGTATCGATTTTGAAACGGCAATGGGCCGAATTCATGCTGTGCGGGCCGATGGCACGGTAGTGAAAAATGTAGCTGTTTTTCAAGAAGTCTACAGTGCCTTGGGCATCGGCTGGATGTATGCGCCCACTCGGTGGCCAGTGATTGGCTCATGGGTAAATAAAATCTATGATCTGTGGGCCGACAAACGCTTGGCAATGACCGGACGGCCTAATCTACACGTCATTATGGCTGATCGTCAGCAAAAGATAGAACAAAAGGCTAGGCCCAGCACGGGGAGCGAAATGGCTTGTGAAAACCTAGGGCGGTGTCAATCGTCTTAGTGCCTGCACTAGGGTTGTTAGCCTGCGCAGCTAACCTCCGCTGATTTCTACTAATGTCTCGCCAGAAGCTAAGAGCTCTAAAGCTCTAGGTAACGTCTCGCTCAGAATTTTGCGCAACTTAGCATTGGAGGTATTGCCACAAGTTAACCAAATAATTTGGGGTGGGAAACCCAACCGATCCACCAAATCTACAAAGTCACTGTCTTTGGTCATCACAATAGCTTCTTGAGCCTTAGCCGCTTCAAAAATTTCAGAATCTTCAGCATCTCTTAGCCCAAGATCACGCAAGGCTATTGCTTCAACTCCAAATGTGCTGGTCATCCAAGTCGCTATCGCCGGAGACAGGTGTGCATCTACCCAAATTGTCATGCCACTAAAACTGGGTGGTTAAGTTTCCGCGAAGCATACAGAAGTGATGCCTTAAGATCATCTGCTTCAAGATCAGGCATTTCTTCTAAAATTTCTCCTGCACTGAGACCCGTTGCAAATAGATCCAGCACATCTGATACCCGGATTCTCATCCCTCTAATGCAAGGACGACCACCACACTGGCGGGGATTAACAGTAATTCTTTCAAGTAGGCTTGTCATACACCACCGCTCCATATACATTCTAATATTATCAATAAGTTTCCTGGCTTTGAAGAAGGGAACCACAGCCAGTCTATTTAGATTGGAAGAGAGTTCCCGTGCAAGCAGGCATCACAAGCCACTCTCTTCATGATAAACCGTTGAGACTGCTGTAAGGGGTTCGCAAATGAATAAGATACCGGTTAGATAGAAACAATGGTGACATCCGATTTGGGGAGGGTCTCGGAGCGGTACCAATGTTCGGAGAACGGTTTCAATTCATTTGATAAACTGAGTTCGATGGCTGTTGAGCGTAGGCCCGTTATCTAAGTCAATTACCCTCTTTAATCTTTGGATAATCGGTTTGATGGCGCTGCCACCAAGCACTCAGACAGTCCACAATGAAATCGCTGGTTTCAGCCGACTCTGCACAGCCGACTCTGCACAATAGATAGAGCGCTGATTACCTAAGATATCGAGAATGCCGAACGGCACGATGGCATCGCCTCATCGCGGTAGCCCTGCTCTTCTATCAATGCGTTCCTGACTGCCTGAGCGCTCACTCTAGCGGAGTAAAACGTCGTCCTCATCTGCGGGTCTGCCTGTGATTGCCCATCGACCAATTGCCGAATATCGGCTGCTAGCTGAGGCTGTTTTGCTTAAAACGGGTGAATACGGTATTGGGCAATGGTGGCAATATCGAGGACTAAGCTGATGTCAGCAACAGCCGGGAGCGGAATAGCGATCGCACCCTTGTCAAAGCACTGAGCAACGAACTTGATATGGGAGAAGCCGAAGCGTTGGCGAAACCTCTCTGAAAGAGAATCGCCCTTGCGGTTGAGATCCAAGCTGATCAAGTCCTGATTGATGAACGCCGAGGTCGTGTAATAACAAACAGACTAAACTTCGACATACCGGAATGTTAGGAGTCCTGATCGAAGTGAAAAACAAAGGCTTGATTACTGAAGTAAAAAAGAGACAGCTAACGCTAAGCTCACCCGTGCCCAGAAGCCGAAGCGAGGAACAAGCACAGGCTGCAAGGGCATCGGTGTGCAACGCCTTGTTGCGCTGTGG
Organism: Phormidesmis sp.; assembly: GCA_041742865.1. Lineage (GTDB taxonomy): Bacteria > Cyanobacteriota > Cyanobacteriia > Phormidesmidales > Phormidesmidaceae > Phormidesmis. The sequence goes on along the minus strand of JBGTNW010000252.1, from coordinate 213 downwards.
TTTTGAGTGTGTCAGGTTGTTTTGTTTAAAATCTCAAAAGCTCTCATTTAACTATTTGCTCTGAATCCTTCAGAGACTGTCCAGAATTTTGTGTAAGCGGTCTAAAATCCTATCAATTCAGGAGACCGCACCATGTCGCGCCAGAAAAAAGAACCCAACCGCGTCGATGAACTGCTAGATGAGCTGCTTGAAGACTGTCACAGCCCAGAGGAT
>JBGTNW010000251.1:0-3963 GCA_041742865.1 Phormidesmis sp. | reverse complement strand
GCTAGAAGCGGGCCTGTTTGACGCGCAGTTTACGCAATATGGCTGGGAAGATCTAGAACTCGGCGTGCGGCTAAAAAACAACGGCTTGTCGCTGATTAAGTGCCCGGAAGCCGTTGGCTATCATTGGCATCCGGCCTTTTCAGTGGAAGAGTTACCGGATCTGATTGACAAAGAGATTCAGCGGGCGCGGATGGGCGTGGTGTTCTATCAAAAGCATCCGACCCTAGACGTGCGGCTGATGATTCAGATGACTTGGCTGCACCGGGCGCTATGGGGCTTGCTGTCGCTGGGCGGGCGATTAAATGAGCGAACGCTAGAGCCCACGTTGCGCTGGCTGATTAAGCAGGGCTATCCGCAGGTGTCACAAGAGCTGTCGCGCGTATTTTTAAATTGGTATAACGTCAACGCAGTGTATGCAGCCTATCGGGAGTCGGTGTCTCAGTAGGCATCTCGGTAAGCTAGGTAGCTGAAGGTCGCTGAGGGGTGTAAACAACGATGGCTGACGACGCGATTAAACTGTTTCGGATGCTGGTAGAAGCGGGGGCCAATCCGGGAGAAGATTTTTCTTACGATTTGCAGACGGCTTCGGCTCAAATTAGCGATCGCGCCTTTGAAAAGCTTCAAGCCGCTTACCCTGAAGTAGACTGGCTAGGCATTTGTGAACGAGTAGAAATCGATCCCAATCTCCCAGCTGAATACCTCAATACTTACCTCGGCATTGACTTTGTAGAGCGGCTGCTATTGTGCATTGAGCAGCGGCTCGAAGAACTCAGCGATCAGCAAGCGGCTTGGTACTTGCAGCAGGTTCTCGGCGGCGTCGAGCACCGTACGAACGTCTCTCTGTATGTGCTGCTGCAAAGACGGCTTTCGCTCAGCAAGCAGGCCCGCTTAGAAAGCTTACTCAGACAGCAGCAAACTCAGCCCTGCTACCTGTGGATTGCGGATCTGATTGCAGCGGCTGGTGGGAGTCCGCAAGATGTAGAAGTACAGGGCACTGAAGCGACCCTTACGCAAGTAGGCTTGGCCCTACTCACCACCGTATGGGCCGGTGAATACGATTTATCGGAAGATTGAGTCAAATTCACCCGCTCACCTTTTTGACCCCTTACTCTTCACCCCCTCACCTTTTCACCCATAGAATACAGCCTTGAAGATTGCGGCCATGAACGGCCAAATACATAACCGCTTCGGCGCTATCTGCAAAAGGACGCGCGATCGCCCCGCCTTCATCCCTCGGCCCGATCAACAGTTGCCGTGACCCTAGACTTGAAACTGCGGTTAAATTGCTGTCCGCCAATAAATTCATGCTACTAGCATTCAGAACAGGGGCGATCCAGATCAAATTCGCGGTGGCGGCGTAAGTTAGCTTTGTCATCGCCAAACGAGGGGTTATATCCGATGAAAATTGATGCGCTATTGCCTGGGTCAACGCTATAATTCCACCCTCGCAAATCGCCGCCATCAAGCGCATCTGAACTTGCGGCGGCTGCACTAAATTAATAACTGTGCCCGCATCAGACTGCTGCAAAAAGGGCAATGCGCACTGACAGCAAAAGAACGTCCCTTTAAGCACTGTTTCACTTACCCGATCCCACACCGCCTCTGATATCTCGGATACCTCCGATAGCGATCCATCTGAAACCGCTGGGCTGTAGCTACTAGCATCATTAAACAAAATATCCAACCGGCCATAGGTTGCAATCGTTTCATCTACTGCTGCTTGAACGTCAGTAGGTACGGCAATATCGGCCAATGTAAACGTTGCGCTGCCGCCACTATGGCGAATTTGCTTGACGGTGTTCATGCCCTGAGCGCCGTCGCGGCCACAGATCATTACCTTTGCCCCTGCGGCTGCTAGCTGCATCGCTGTACTCGCACAAATCCCTGTGCTGCTGCTAGTAATCAGGGCGACTTTGTTGTCTAGTCGTTGGGGCGATCGCTGATTTAGGCGCATAGCCCTACCTCAATCCAGCCAGCAGTGATCGCTTCAGCAGTCAACACAAATGAATACAGATATCGCGACGACAGACAAATATCGTAAGACATAGGAACTCTAACAACGGCTCTATGACAAGTGTTAGCGTGAGCAGCTCCCATCATTACTAGGTATTTTGATTAATTACTGGCCACTCCAGCGCATCATGGCCCAATTTATCCTAAAAATCTATAATTCTATATAGCATCGAACTAATATATAAAAACGCTTTTTTAATCCGAATAGTATAATACCAGTCCCGAATCAGCCCCCGAATTAGCTTCACTACGCTTATTGGGCAATCCATAACTTTAAAGATGTCTTCAACCCTAATATTGCAACCTACGACAGTCGCCGACTTGGCCTTTGTACTCGCGGCTGAGCAGCATGGTGACAATTCGCCTTACATCGGGCAATGGACACAAGCCGGTCATGAAGCTGCCATCAGCTCTGAGGATGAGGCTCATTTCGTTGCTGTTACAACTACTGATGGTCAGCCAGTGGGCTATGTAATTTTGACGGAAATCAACAGTCCACATCGCAGGGTTGCCCTCCGGCGAATTGTAGTGACCCGCAAGCAGCACGGCTATGGCCGTGAGCTATTGCGATGGACAAAAGCTTATGTATTTGAAGACGCTAGGCTATCACCGGCTGTGGTTCGATGTGCTACTTAGCAATCAGCGGGCGCAAGCGCTGTACCGGAGCGAGGGGTTTGTGGTAGAAGGGCGGCTGCGCGACGGCTGGAAAACAGCTAGCGGCTATGAAGATATGCTTTTGATGTCGATGCTGGCCCATGAATATCAGACCTCTGGATCGTCTGAATCCTCTGACTGTGGGCCACTAAGCAACGACCGCAACCGGCAAATATGTCAGCACTTCTACGCCTGATTGGGTAACGGCCAAGGTGTGCTCGAACTGAGCTGAAAGCGACCGATCTTGGGTCACGGCCGTCCATTTATCATCGAGTAATTCGACTTCATGGGTGCCAACATTCAGCATCGGTTCAATCGTAAAGACCATGCCAGGACGGATTTTTTTGCCCTTGCCCTTAACGCCATAGTGCGGAATCTGCGGCTCTGCGTGAAAGATGCGATGGACACCGTGTCCTACAAAATCGCGCACCACCGAAAAGCCCTGTCCCTCAGCATAGGCTTGAATAGCTGCGCCAATGTCGCCAATGCGTCCGCCTGGTTTAACGGCTTTGATGCCCGCCCACATCGCTTTTTCAGTGACTTCAACGAGTTTGCGGGCAATTGGTGAAACCTCACCGACCATAAAAGTACGAGAGCTATCGCCGTGATAGCCATTCAGCAGCGGGGTGACGTCTATATTAATAATGTCACCCTCTTTTAGAATGTCTTTTTTATTGGGGATACCGTGACACACCACTTCGTTAATGCTGGTGCAAATAGACTTGGGAAAATCTATGGCCCCAGGCGCACCGGCATATCCTAATGGGGCACTAGTGGCTCCCTGTTGGCGCGTCCACTTTTCAGCGGCGTCATTGAGTTCTAGGGTGCTGATGCCTGGTTGCACCATCGGGGTTAAAAAATCTAGTAGCTGAGAAGACAGCTTGCAGGCAGGGCGCATCGCGTCTATTTCTCGATTAGACAGTAGCGTAATACCTCTAAAGGGAGCCTCGGGGGAGTAGTCTTTCACAGAAAAATTTGTTGCGCTATGAGATATCTTCTTACTCTAGCGCCATTGCACCCCATTCGCCTTGACGCCTGATTTATTCGTTGAGGGTGTATGCTAAAGCCGTCAATCACCGAGCGGGACCGATTGATCGATAGTTTGAGTGGGATATGCCATGAGAGTTTGGCTAGCTGGTTTTGTTTTGCTGTTCGTAGGGGTGGAGCTGTTTGAGTGGGTTACCCAGTTGGGCAGCGTGCAGATGTCAGGCATGGGGCTGATTTTGGGGGGAATGGGTCTAGCTGCTGCCAGTAATGCTGGGCGTTGGCAAAAACCGGGCTTGGAAAAAGGGGAAT
>JBGTNW010000250.1:0-6198 GCA_041742865.1 Phormidesmis sp. | reverse complement strand
AAAACAAAGATTGATGAAACCGATGTTAAAGGGCTAGCTGAGTCTGCAAAGCAGAAAATCAACGAAGCCGATGTTCGCGGCGTCAGTCAGTCTGTGCAAGGCAAAATTGACGAAGCAGACATTCGTGGCGTAAGCCAGTCTGTGCAAGGCAAAATTGACGAAGCAGACATTCGTGGCGTAAGCCAGTCTATAAAAGGCAAAATTAATGAAGCAGACGTGCGCGGAGTCACAGATTCTGCCAAAAGAACAATTGATAAAGATGTAAGACCTGCGCTCAAAAACACCATCAATCAAACATCTCAAACAGCTAAAGACGTTGCCAATAGCGCAACTTCGGCGGCCAAGCAATCGCTAGAGGAACCCTCCTCTGAAAGGAATACGATGCCAACGAGCTGGAAAGATCCTCTGATTGAGCAAAAGCTCCATGAGAATTAAGGAAAGCCCTATTTCTTCTGATGCCCAGTGAGCGAATCCGTTAGATCTAGGCAGCCAAATTGAGCCGAATCGCCATCAATGCGATCACCCCCTCCTTGCTCATCTCTCAAGCTGTCTGGAATAGTGCCTCTAGTTCCTCAACACCTTTGAGAAACCGCTCTCTGTGGTCAGCCACGGACAAGAATTCTACCATTCGTGTCCGTGGCTTTAAAAAGTTACCCACCTCATCGACCGCTTGGTAAAATCGCTGCGCCGGATCAAACTCACCGAATCCCAGGGTCGGGTAGTAGCGATGCTTGATGCGCCGATGACTTTGCTCGACGGGGTTAGCAGGGCAGAGGCGTACCTCATGTTCAACCTCCTCGCCCAACTTCTCTTCAATGGCCCGTCGGTAGGAAGCCAAACCATCGGTGGCGACTTTCTCTGGTGCGTCGTCATGAAGACCTTTGCCTGGGCGAAGAAAGCTTTGGTACCCGCCATATCGCGGGTCTGAGTGAGGTAAACGTCCACCAGGTTGCCATCTCCATCAATCCCTCAGTAAAGGTAGCGCTACACCCTCTTTTATCCGCACGTACGTCTCGTCAACCATCCAAACCTTCCCGACTTGGCCCTTTCGCTTTGTGTGCGAATCTACTCTGTAAAATGAGGGAGAAACTGAAGTGAATCCCAGTTCCGCACGGTTTTATGGGTGAACTGGAAGCCTCGCATACGGTACAAACTCAGCCACACGATAGCTGAGTTTGTACCGTATGCGACAGAGTAAGACCTGGAAAATGATATCAGTGAGGACTTTGATAAAGTTGAAAGGCTTGTCTCTCCGCCCGTTGAAGGTTCGAGGACAGCGCTTGCAGCGAAATCCTCCATCTCATGGCCCAGGTTGGTTTTTCTCTTGAGTGGTGAGACACGAGCGGATTGGCAGTGAGGGCGATCCATAGGACTATACAGAAAATGGCTGAAGGTGTCCTTAGCTTACCGGCCGGTTGACTCCTAGCCTATTTTGCCTACTCAGCTCTGACAGTTTCATCTAGGCGGCGTAAGCATTACTCCGAGAAGAGCCATTAAAATTCCGTACTTTAAGGTAGGAGAGTTTGATGACGGCGATAAAAAATCTACAACCCAAACAAGGAGTTTAGTTCATTTGGCGGTGGTCTTCCGTAGTCATTCTAGTGTTGGTTGAAAGAGATTCCGGCGATTAAATGGAAGGATTTCTTGATGACTGACGCACGACCCCCCGCATTAATGCGCTGGCCTGTCCGTTCTGATATCTCCGCTATCAATGACGATGTTATCTGGCTCAATCCCAGCTCTCTCGCATTCATATAGGCTCTCTTCTGGTATAAGTGTAGGCTTCGGGCACTGGATGTAGCTCTCTTCCTAGGAGAATCCACCTGTGCCCTTTTCTTTGCCTAAATTGCAAGCTTGCCTGGTTCTGCTAAACCCTAACAATCTGTCTCACGCTCGTTTGATTAAACCCGACAACCTGATCTGGCTACCCGACTATCTCCACTGTCGCCTAATAACTGACAGCGCTTTGGCCTGCTTTGGCCCGAGCCACAACTCTCCTAGTAGACTGGTTATACGTCTGGGTGACTCGCACGCTTCTGGACAATCTGTTTGGACAAAAAATTGCCGATGCCAGGAGATACGTATGTTTGCAATTGCTGACGCACGGTTTGTTCAATTTCACCGAGCGTCGCCATCGGCATGTTTTCCGCTTTGGCGTCGGCATGGAGTAGCGCAGCAATTGCTCTAACGTGGGCATTCATTTGGGTTTGTTGCTCTGGCGGCATTGGCTTTATCCTTTGGCTAAAAGGGACTGTCTCTAAAAGGGACTGTCTCTAGCATGAGTTCTTTATCCTGTCCCATCTGGACAATCAGTTGCGCTAGCTGCTGCGGATTAGGCTGATGGTCTTCTAGGGTTAGGCATTTGACACTGCTAGCGACTAACTCGGCTTGAGGTAGGAAGCAATGGCCTTCTTCAGCGGCTTGGTTGAGCACATGCACTAAGCCGCTGCGATAGCGAAATGGTGAGCCGGGTTCAATGCCCAGATTTCGGGCGATGGTGTCGGCAGTAATGAAGCCGATGCCATAGACATCTTGAGCGAGCTGGTAGGGATTGCGACTGACCACTGAGATCGCATCCTGGCCATACTGCTTGAAGATCTTCACCGCATAGGTAGTGGAGACGCCATGCCCCTGAAGAAATAGCATGACCTCTTTGATCACCTTTTGAGTTTCCCAAGCGGTCTGGATCATCTTCACCCGCTTTTTAGCAATCCCAGGCACTTCCTGTAAGCGCTCAATCTCTTGCTCAATGATGTCGAGCGTTTCTAGGCCAAGGTGCGCCACGATGCGCTTTGCGGTGACAGGCCCAACGCCTTTGATCAGACCGCTGCCCAGATACTTCTCTAGCCCCGTCAGCGTCGCAGGCTTAGTCTCATGGTACTTGAAGACCTGAAACTGTTCGCCATACTTGGGATGATTGCGCCACTGGCCAGTCAGGTGCAGGGTCTGACCCGGTTGAATATTGGCGAAGCTGTCGATTACAGTCACTGGCTCTGGCGTGCGCGGCACTTTGAATCGAGCCACGGTGTAGCCCGATTCTGCCGAGTGAAACGTCAGCCGCTCAACGATGCCTTGGAGGTATTCAGCCGTTTGTTCGCTCATGCCTTGAACGCCAGAGTCAACATAGTACTTGTGCTCTATTTTAGTGGAACTGGCGTCAAGGCACTGCGCTTGGCCTATAACAACCCCTGCTTCCTCAGCTTTGAGAGCGCATCCTCAGCCGCTCGCTTCTCTACCTTCCTTTTGCTAGACTCTCGATCTTCTCCATACAGAACGCCATCCACATATAGCGGTTTTCACTTGGCTAGGGTACAAAGATCTTGGTGAAACCTTTACAGAGCAGCAGGCCAAGTGAGTCGCGGTGTACAAATGCATCCGCCCACCGCGATATCCCCTGGAGTGGAACTCAGGCGCATGATTTGTTCCGCCTATCAGCTTTGTTGCAAAAAAACATTCTGGAAGCCTTGTAAATCAAAGAATCATCAATAGCTGACTTTAATGTTTAAGTAACAACCTTTTTTAAGGTAGCCCCTTAGATTTCTGCCAAAGTTTGCATGGCTTGATCCGTCGTTAGGAAAAGATGATCTTTGCCGAGATAATCTACAAATCCAATTGCGACAAGTTTATCCATGACGGGGCCTTTGATCTCAGAGAGATAAAACTCAATGCCTAAACGTTTTAGGTCAGCCACCAGTGTTTCCAATATTTCTAACGCGCTAGCATCAATTACATTGATAGCGCTACAGACGAGCAGCACACTTTTTACGTTTAGACGCTCGGCGATCGCCTGATTTAGAAAATTTTCTAAGTACTTAGCATTAGCAAAGTACAGGCTTTCATCCATGCGAAGGGCCAGAACATCAGGGCTCGTTTTCACCGAGTGGCGCAGCTCATTGCGAAAATGTTCTGAATCACCGACACGTCCAACAATGGCAATATGTGGGTGGCTTGTCCGCCAAAGGTGCAGTCCCAACGCAATCAGGGCACCCAGAATAATTCCTTTTTCAACCCCCAGGGCTAATACCGTAAAAAATGTAACTGCCCAGGCCAGACCATCGGCTTTGTCATAGGCCCACATCCGTCTCAGGGTTGCAAAATCAATCAGCTTATAGACGGCGGTAATAATGATGGCGGCCAGACAGGTCTGGGGCAAAAAATAAAACAGTGATGTGAGAAACATCACCGTAACCGCAATTAACAGGCCGGTAATAATGGATGACAGTCCCGTATTAGCCCCCGCTGCAAAGTTGACCACAGATCGACTTAAGCCCCCCGTTACCGGATATCCGCCAGTAAACGCTGCACCCAGGTTTGCAGCCCCAAAGGCAACGAGTTCCTGATTGGCATCAATTTTTTCGCGCCGTTTGTTGGCTAGCGACTGTCCGCCCGCAAAGCCTTCCATATAACCCACTAAGGCGATCGCGAGGGCTGCTGGTAACAATCCTCGCAGCGTTTGTACATCCAAAAAGGGGACCGTAAAAGCTGGTAGCCCCTTAGGAATATCGCCAACGACCTTGATCCCCGCCGCCTGGTCGAGATGGAATCCCCATACTAAAAGCGTGCCTAGAATAACCACTAAAAGCGGCGCACTCTTAGACACGGGCAGAATTTTTTGTTCGCTCCATCCTAGACGCTGAAGTAGTCTCACCAGAGGGCTGTTAAAATAAAGCAATAGCCCAACGCTGAATAAGCCTAAGACCAGCGCCACCCAATTAGTTTTGGGAAGGTTACCAATAATTAAAGCTACTAATTGAAAAAAGGATTCAGTGGAGGGAATTGCTAGCCCAAACAAATGTTTGACCTGGCTAAAGGCAATAATCACAGCGGCTCCACTAATAAAGCCAGAGATGACAGAACGACTGAGAAAATTGACTAAAAAACCTAGACGCAACAATCCCATGGACAATTCCAGCAGGCCAACCAAAAAGGCCAGGGTTATCGCTATGGCAACAGATTGGGTCGTGTCTAAGAGGGGCAACTGAGCGATCGCTGCTCCCACCATGAGAGAATCCACCGCAACGGGGCCAACTGCCAACACCCGACTAGTTCCTAAAAGTGGATAGATAATGGCAGGGGCAATGCTGGCGTAGAGTCCAACTTGGGGCGGCAGACCCGCCAACAGGGCATAGGCCATGCTTTGCGGAATGAGCAGACTGGCAACAATAATACCAGCGGTAATGTCTCCAATGAGGTATCCAGATTGATAGTTTCGCAACCAATCAAATGCAGGGATATGACGATGAAGAAATTGATTGGATGGAAAGAACGGACTGCTTTTCTTAGTCAATTTCGGTTTCACCAGAAGTCTAGTTCATTTAGATGTTAAACACGCTGGTTCCAGGGCATTTTGGCAATCAGCATGCCTAACGCACAAGTATTACTAATCCCGGCAAACACGAGTCCCGAGCCCACAAAGCCGCTGAGGATCAAGAACCAAGGAGAAACAAATGCACCTAGCACAGTGCCAATGACAACGAGTGAACCGGCTGCAATCTGCACCTGTCGCATTAGACTAATCGGCGCATTTTTGTTCACTTGGGTTGGGTAGCCCATCTGCATCCAGGCTGACAAGCCGCCTTCTAAGTGCGTCACTTCACTGATGCCAGATGCAAATAATTGCTGCGCGGCTTGGGCCGAACGATTGCCAGTTCGACAGTATAAAACAGTCGGTTGAGTAGAACTCATCGGAACTTTAGTCGGGTCAAACCTGGACAGCGGAACCAAGGTCGAGCCGGGAATTTTCTCGCCTGCATGTTCAGCGGGTTCACGCACGTCTACTAACGTAACAGCTTGCTGGTCAACTAAAGTCTTTAGGGAAGCAGGATCAAGGGTCTTCAAGCGATCCTGATTGGCTGATTTAGCTTTGCTAATGGGCATCTCACTTGTACTTGTCATCGTAATTCTCCTAACTGCTGAATATTTTGAATAATGTAGCCTGTGAAAAATCCTTTCACAGCAGATCGACTATTAAAATTTGCCCTTATTATTTTCCCATCACTTTTTTCACCAAATTGATAAACAGGGAAAATTTATGGAAAGTCACCTAAACCTTGTCTCCGTCCAGAACTGTAGGTTTTCCGGTGGGGAAGCTCAAGGTTTCAACTTGGATGGGGTTTAGCTAGGCAGCAGTTAGGACATTGCCGCACTGTTGATTGGCGGGCACCGCCTCCATCATCTTCTTAGGATCTGGTAGATTCA
>JBGTNW010000249.1:0-4987 GCA_041742865.1 Phormidesmis sp. | reverse complement strand
GGCCATTCGATCCGCTGCGTGCATCTCATCAAAGGTGGCTTTGTCTATGGTCTTCCGTTCGATATCCAGATTCTGCGCGTTTTCGGGGCATAGCTTGCGCGGCAATTCGCCCTCCATTTCAGAGAGGGGTTCTAACAGCTTGGGTGAAATGGTGAGCAAATCACAGCCTGCTAGCTCCTTGATTTCGTCGAGGTTACGAAAGCTTGCACCCATGATTTCGGTTTTGTAACGGAATTTTTTGTAGTAGTTGTAAATCTCGGTAACAGACAGGACGCCCGGATCTTCCGAGGGTGGATAGCTGTCACGGCCTGTGTCTTTTTTGTACCAGTCGAGAATGCGACCGACAAACGGAGAAATTAAGGTGACGCCTGCTTCGGCGCAAGCGATCGCCTGATGCAGCCCAAACAATAGCGTTAGGTTGCAGTGAATGCCTTCTTTTTCAAGAATTTCGGCGGCTTTAATGCCTTCCCAGGTAGAGGCAATTTTGACCAAAATGCGATCGCGACTCACCCCTGCCGCCTCATACTCTGCAATCAGATCGCGAGCGGTCGCTAAGGTGCCTTCGGTATCGTAAGAAAGCCGAGCATCTACTTCAGTCGAAACCCGTCCGGGAATAATCTCTAAAATTCGCTTACCAAAGGCCACTGCCAAATGCTTAAACGCTTCCATCGCCACGTCTTTATCAATGGCATCTGCCCCTAAGTCGTCCATTGCCTGCTGCAAGGTTTCATCGACAATGCTTTGGTACTGAGGTAATCCGGCCGCAGCGGTAATCAGCGAAGGGTTTGTCGTGGTGTCTTGTGGTGTGAAGGCTTCAATTGCGCCAATGTCGCCCGTATCGGCCACGACAACGGTCATTTCTTTTAACTGGGATAGCAAACTCATAGGCGTCCTTATATGAAAATGATTCAATGAGTGCGTTTTATCCCATTGTAATCAGCTCTGCCAAACTGAACCTTGCCCAAAAGTCTTGGAAACGACATAACCCTTGGCTTGGGGTTAAGCGTTAAGCCCGTGTATTTTGACCGAATGCGGGATGAGGCTTAGAGTTTAACGGGAATCAAGGGAGCGATCGCTGCACAATCCTCACAAAAACTATCGAATTTACAGCAATGGGTCTTTGTGCGCCAACAAATCATGTCCCGATAAATCATGATCCGGCAGCTCATATTCCGACAAATCATACAGCGGCAAATCAAACCAAAACGTAGTGCCTACACCGACTTTACTGACCAAATTCACGCGGCTATTGTGCTTGTCCATGATATTTTTCACAATCGAAAGCCCTAGCCCGGTTCCTTCTAAGGTGTGTACGCGATTCTCCACCCGAAAAAAGCGGTCAAAAATAGCAGCTTGATCTTCTTCATCAATGCCTAAGCCCGTATCGTCAATTTCAATCCGCACGTTTTGAATCAGCTGTGGGTTGGGGCTAGGTGCCCGATAAGCGCGAATCATGACTTTGCCACCAGCGGGTGTAAACTTCAGCGCATTGCCCACCAAATTGCCGAGCACCTGCAACAGTAAATCGTAATTGCCCAAGCCCGCTGGTAGCTTGGGTTCAATCTCTTTTTCTAAAGTGATCTGTTTGTCTTTTGCATTGAGCTGATAGGTGCGCAAAACCTGATCGATCGGCTCATGGATTTCTACGGCTGAAAACTCATACCGCCGGCTAGATTCGAGGCGAGAGAGATCAAGCACATCATTGACTAAGCGCGTGAGCCGGTCGGTTTCGTTATTGGCCGTTGCCAAGAACTCTTTGCGCTCTTGCTCACTCAAGTCTTCACCGTACTCGTGCAGCGTTTCGATAAACGATTTGATATTGAATAAAGGGGTGCGCAGTTCATGCGAAACGTTGCTAATAAAGTTGCTTTTAGCTTCGTTTAGCGCCACTTCACGGGTGATATCTTGCAGCGTAATCGCCATGCCTTTGACATTTTCACGCGACTGATCGAGCACCGTATTCAGCAGGACGCGAATGGTGCGATTGCCGTCCATGAGCGACATCCGAAATTCGCTGCCTTCGTGATCTTTGCCGGATACGGCTTGTACCAGCGGCGGGGCTAGCTGCGATCGCACTTCCGGCTGAAGCTTCTCCAAAATACTGCCCCCTAGCGGCAGGCTTGCCTCCCAGCCCAAAATCCGCCGCGCGGCAATGTTGGCAAGCACCAGATTTGTTTCCGCATCCAGCAAAATTGCCCCATCGGCAATCGTTGATACCAAGCTTTCTAGCTTGGCTTTTTCAGCCGTCAGCTCTTCAATATTTTGCGCCTCATAGCGCTCTAGGCGCTCAGCCATATCGTTAAAGCTGTAGATCAGCTCCCCAAGTTCGCCACCCAAGGGCAGATCGATTCGCTGCTTAAAGTTACCGGTGGCAATATTTTTGACCCCCAGCAGCAGCTCTTTAATCGGCTGAGTAATGGTCAGCGCATTGATCACCGCCCCCAAAATCACCATCACCCAAATCGAGACAAACACTGCAATCGTCACATCGCGCGTCAAATGCGAAGAGGCTACTACTGTGGGGTTAGGGGTTATGCCCATCGCCAACATACCTTTGTAGTTGCCGTCGATCACGAGTGGCACAAACACATCAGTGACGATCCCTGCCGGGGTGAGATGCTGGCGCACCATCGGCGAGTCGGCGCTGCTAGTGTAGTTGGCGGGCAGCTTCATGCGCCTGCGCAGGGTCAAAGAGTTTTGAACAGAAGGCTCAGAATAGGGAATGCCAAAGAATATTTCGCCGTCTTGGTCGGCGTAGAGCATGTAGCGAACGTTAGAGGTGTTTTCGTAAAAGCGGTAGGAAAAGCGGGCGAGTTCGGCGCGATCGCTGGTTTCGACTAATGGGGCGACGTTGGCAGCTAGCAACAGGCCCAAATCTCGCCCAAAGCGGGTGTCGTTGAGCTGTGCATCTTGCTGAATGGTGTTAACCGCCCAAAAGGTCAGGCCGCTCATAATCAGCGACACGAGTAAAGTCGCGCCAGCCATCAGTCGCGTTTGCAGTGTGAAGTCACTCCACCATCGGGCGAGTAGCGTTTTGAGTTGGCTGAATAGTTGCATGGCTCCCTAGCCCAGGTATTTGTATTCTAAACGGCACGAGCCGTCTGGTGCTCGTAGGCCAGCGAAGCAAGGTGATTTTGCTCAGCCAATGTCAGAGCAAATGTCAGAGTAAATGCCAGGGCCAGTGTCGAGGTCAATGTCAGGGCCAATGTCGAGGTCAAGAGGACTGAATGCGATGACCAATGTCTCGGCGGTAGTAGCTACCCGGAAACTGGATTTTTTCGACGGCGCTGTAGGCTTTGGCCAAGGCACTGGGGAAATCAGGCGCGATCGCACTTACCCCCAACACCCTGCCGCCTGTACTTTTTACCCCACCCTCACTCAGCCGCGTCCCGGCATGAAACACCACCGTTTCAGCATCTTCTGCGGTGGCAAGGCCCTCAATGGTCAGTCCTTTTTTATAGTCGCCCGGATAGCCTTCAGCCGCCATCACGACACAGGCCGAAGCCGCATTTTTCCAGACAAACGGCGATAAGCTAGCTAAGCGCTGCTCGCAGCAAGCAATCACGATGTCTTCTAAAGGCGTTTCTAGCAGCGGCAGCACGGCTTGCGTTTCGGGATCGCCAAAGCGGCAGTTGAATTCGATGACTTTAGGATCGCCAGTGGGCGTCACAATCAGTCCAGCATAAAGCACGCCTCGATAGTCGATGCCTCTAGATTGCAGCCCTTTTAACGTGGGTTCTAACACCTCTGTTTGCACCCGCGCTAAAAGCTCAGGCGGCATTACCGGCGTGGGCGCATAGGCTCCCATACCGCCTGTGTTCGGCCCGGTATCCCCTTCGCCAATTTGCTTGTGATCTTGCGCGGGCAAAAGCGGGCGAATGGTTTGGCCATCGGTGACCGCTAGCACAGAAACTTCTTGCCCCGACAAGAATTCTTCGATCACGACGCGATCGCCCGCCCTGCCAAACTGACCCTCAAAGGCTGCTTTAATGGCCGAACTCGCCTGATCTAACGTCATTGCCACGGTCACGCCTTTACCGGCTGCTAGCCCGTCGGCTTTGACCACAATCGGCGCGCCCTGCTGTTGCACATACAACAAAGCACTTTCCGCATCGGTAAAAACAGCCGCCGCCGCCGTTGGGACATTGGCTTCAGCCATCAAATCTTTAGCCCAGGCTTTGCTCGCCTCTATTTGTGCGCCTTGTTTTCCAGGGCCAAAAACCTGAATTTTTTGGGCTCTTAGGGCATCGGCTAAGCCTTCAGCTAGCGGCTGCTCAGGGCCTATTAGCACAAAGCTCATGTTGTTGACGAGGGCGCAGCGGGCAATGCCTTCGGCTTCGATTTCGGCCATGGCCACATTGCGGCAGCCCGCCAGCATAGCCGTACCGCCGTTGCCAGGGATGCAAACTACTTCCGTGACTTTGGGCGATCGCAGCAGTTTCCAAGCCAGCGCATGTTCACGCCCACCGCTGCCTACAACAATTGCTTTCATAATTTTTAAGGACAATCCTGCCAAAAGTAGCGCATATCAAGACTACATACTCTCATCAAAATTGTCTCAAAACTATGAATAGCCGATTACAAAGATGAGGAAGGCCGGTTAGCGGGAGCGATCGCCAGCCCAACCCACCTGATTATTAGACCTGATTATTGAATAGTCTCCGCCTTTTTGTAAGCTGCCTGCACCGCCGGACGCGCCTGCACTCGTTCAAACCAGCGTTTGAGATTCCCAAAATCATTGAGATCTTGGCCCTGACGCTCATAGCCCGTAATCCACGGGTAGCAAGCCATATCAGCAATTGAGTAATCACCTGCAATATAGTCGCGATCTGCTAACTGCTTATTCAGCACGCCATACAGCCGAGCCGTCTCTTTGACATAGCGCTCAATCGCATAGGGAATTTTTTCGGGGGCATAGATTGCAAAGTGGTGGTTTTGACCCAGCATTGGCCCCAATCCGCCCATTTGCCAATTCAGCCATTCCAGC
>JBGTNW010000248.1:0-3097 GCA_041742865.1 Phormidesmis sp. | reverse complement strand
CTCAAACTCAGACTCATCCGATACAAAACCAGAATCAGTAGACGGCATCACCATCAGCCACTCCTTCCCAAATACCTATCAAAGATCAGACTTCTTTAAAATCCGTACAGGCATCTTAAATCTCTTTCCTTCCTTCCTTTTTCTGCTTTTAAGGCAATCTTTGCAATATCTGCATACTCTGTATGCAAAAGCTGCCCACAGATACCCTCGTTCTATAAAAACGGTAGCAGGAAATACAAACTGCCCCGTAAATTTTCCATATGTTGTGTTCAACTCAACCGCCAATGAGTTGAACATAACCCTAAAACGGTTCCTTATAAGCGTGGTCGGTAGATGTGAGTTGGCAGCTACTTTATAGTGCCAAGTCCCTAAATTCTCAGAGATTTTAGAGATTTCCAAAACGCGCATCTACCCCTTTCTTCTTCGCCACAGCAGCAACGAAACTACTAGATTTGGATACGACATGGTTACTTCACCAGACGTCATAGAAAAAGCGGAAAAGAAGAATAAGTTTGAAAAATACAAAGATGAAAAAGACGGTCTAGCCGTTAAAGATGAACTCCATCAGTTTGCTGATATGGGCTGGGAAGCCATCGATAAAACTGACCTGACCGGCAGACTTAAGTGGCTAGGAATTTTTTATCGCGACATCACTCCCGGTAAATTTATGCTGCGGCTGCGGATGCCCAATGGCGTTTTGTCAAGCCACAAAATGCGCGTACTTGCCGAAATTGTGCAGTGCTACGGCGACGATGGCTGCGCCGACATCACCACCCGCCAAAACCTCCAGCTGCGCGGCGTGCGGCTAGAGGACATGCCCAGTATTTTTGAGCGCTTTAAGCAAGCTGGGATTACCTCCATTCAGTCCGGTATGGACAATGTTCGCAACATTACCGGCTCACCTGTTGCTGGCATCGCCGCCAATGAGCTGATCGATACCCAAGGGCTTGTACGCAAAGTTCAAGACATGATTACCAACAACGATCAGGGTAATTATGAATTCACTAACCTGCCGCGCAAATTCAACATTGCGATTGAAGGCAGCCGAGAAGACTCAATCCATTCAGAAATCAACGATATTGCCTTCATTCCGGCCTTTAAAGGGGGCATCGAAGGCTCGCAGCTTGGCTTTAACGTATTAGTCGGCGGCTTTTTCTCAGCCATCCGCTGCGACTCAGCGATTGGGCTCGATGCTTGGGTGCCTGCTGATGACACTGTTGTGGACATTTGCCGCGCGATTTTGAGCGTGTTTCGTGACCAGGGCGCACGCGGCAATCGCCAAAAAACCCGGCTGATGTGGCTAATTGAGGCCATGGGGCTACCGGCATTTCGCGCCGCTGTCGAGGCTGAAATGGGTAGGCCCTTAGCACTCGCCGCGCCCGAAGATGCCATTACCGATGAAACCAAAAGCGACCACTTAGGCATTCACCCTCAAAAGCAGCCCGGACTCAACTACGTAGGTATGCACATTCCGGTCGGGCACTTCTACGCCGAAGACATGTTCGAGTTAGCCCGACTTGCGGAAGTGTACGGCAACGGCGAAATTCGCCTGACTGTTGAGCAAAACGTCATTATTCCCAATATTCCTGACTCCCGCCTCGCGGCTTTTTTACAAGAGCCGCCCGTGCAAAAGTTTTCAATCGAGCCGTCCGCACTGGTGCGCCGGGTGGTTTCTTGCACGGGGTCGCGGTTCTGCAACTTCGCCCTAGTCGAAACCAAGCAGCAGGCTCAGGCTCTCGCTGAAAAGCTCGATGCACGACTGAACGTGACTGAACCGGTGCGGATGCACTGGACAGGCTGCCCAAATTCTTGCGGCCAACCGCAGGTCGCTGACATTGGCTTTTTGGGCACCAAAGGCCGTAAGGACGGCAAAGCAGTACCCGCAGTGGATATCTACATGGGCGGCAAAGTCGGTAAACACGCCCAGCTCGGAGAGCGAGTTATGAAGGCCGTGCCCTGCGAGGATTTGGAAGAGGTCGTTGCGGGCCTGCTGCAAGAAAAGTTTGGTGCAGTTGCTAAGTAAGCGGTTATCGATATTTTCTACCCCTCTTACTTAAAGACCATCATTTCCTGGCCTAGCGGCTGCTCTAGTTTATTCCTGAACTTATATCTCTGAATTGATATTGATCTGAGATCTGTTGGATTTATGTTTGTTCAGATTTATGTTTGCTTGAATTTGCGTTTGTTTGAACCTATTTAGAGTAGCGCGCCTGTGCCACCCCAAAAAAAAAGCCCAAGGGCGGCAACCTTTGGGCTTCAACAAAACAGAATTGATTTCAAACAAGTCCGATAACGGCAGCGCTGAAATCAAGACATATATACATCACATATACATCTAGGAGCATAGCGCGAAATGATCGGAGATCTGTTGACTAAACCCACTCAGGGGAGATATAAAATCCTCCACCTGACTTGGTTTGCTTTCTTTTTATCGTTTGTCATTTGGTTTGGCTTTCCGCCCTTTGCAACGACCATTGCCCAAGAATTTGGCCTGACACCAGAGCAGCTCGGCGTGATTGGTTTGTGTAACGTTGCTTTAACCGTTCCGGCCCGGATCATTGTTGGAATGCTGCTCGATAAGTTTGGCCCTCGCATTACCTATACGTGTCTGTTGGTCTACTCCTTGGTTCCCTCTATTATTTTTGCAACTGCGCAAAGCTTTAACCAGCTAGTGATTGGTCGCTTGCTGATGGGGATTGTGGGGGCGGGTTTTGTCATCGGCATTCGCATGACCGCAGAGTGGTTCCCACCGAAAGAGGTGGGTACGGCAGAAGGCATTTATGGCGGCTGGGGCAACTTTGGCTCCGCGTTTTCGGCCTTTACAATGGTGCTGATTGGTATGGCCCTGAGCTTTTTGCCGGGATCCTTTACATTCCCTGAAGCGCAGAACTTCGATGTGTTAGGCATTGGCTTTAGCAGCAACGTGCTGAACTGGCGGATGGCGATTGGCGGAGCCGGTGTGGTCGCGGCGCTGTATGGTATTTTCTACTACTTTAATGTGACCGATACGCCCCCCGGAAAAGTCTATGTCAAGCCTAAGAGTGCTCGCGGCATCGAAGTGACGACGGTGCGCGACTTTTGGTTCTTGATGGTGATG
>JBGTNW010000247.1:0-6764 GCA_041742865.1 Phormidesmis sp. | reverse complement strand
ATCGTGTGACTAATTTCGATGACCGCTTGATGTTAAATGCCACTGGGCTATGGAACTTCTACTTAGATGCGGCTTAAATGACCGAGGCAAACACCAAAGCCTTGTCTCATCTCTCATTTTTATTACCCAACAAGCCTATTGGGCAGATCCTCCGCGTGGGTAACCTGTTGCCAGTTCCAGCCGTGCAGTTGCTCTGGCTCCAGTCCCACGTAGTCCGCCCATTGGTCACTGATGTAGTCCACACAACCGTCAGGCGTGGCCGTCCAAATGAGTTGCGGAACCGTGGCTATGACGATGCGAAACTGCTCCTCACTTTGGCGCAGGGCTGTTTCTGCACGGGCCCGTTCTAGGCGCGGAAAGATGCGGTTTGAGATTTCTTCAATCAGTTCGATCTCATCGTCCCGCCAGTCGCGGGGTTGCGAGTGACAGATGGCGATGTAATGAGTCCACTGGCCATTGCGGTGAAATGGAACGGTAATAAACGAATATATACTGAGCGCCGCATGGCCTGCGGCATCGGTGCGCGGGTCTGTTTGGGTATTGCCGACTACAAATGTCTCACCCGCTTGGCAGGCCCGCTCAAACTCTTGACTTAAGTAGTGAGATATTTGAAACGTTCCCACCGTACTGGGCACCTCGGGACTGCTCCACCCATAATGGACTGTCACCTGATCGTGGGTTTCATCGACATCTGTGAAGTTACAGGTCGTAATCTGCAAATAGGCCCCAACTTTCGCTCCCACCCGGTGCATGATTTCATTGGCGGTCGAAAAATGCGAGAAGTCTTCACCAATTTCAGCAAGGAAGGCCCCATGGGCTTCGCGGCGTTTGCGTTCGGTGATATCCAGCGCCATCGCGACCACCGATTGCGGTTGACCATTGCGATCGCAGACCGCATACACACTATTGTTGACCCAGATGATCGAGCCATCCTTGCGGATGTAGCGTTTCTCAATCTCAAACGGCGTGCCCTCGGTCAACATTCGCCTAAACAGTTCGACATTGCGGGGCAGGTCTTCAGGATGGGTGATGTCCTGCATGCGCCGCTGGTACAGTTCATCAGCTGAGTAGCCGGTGATGTCGCAATACTTCTGATTAACCAGTGTCAGCCTGCCCCCCAAATCCACACAGGCGACGCCGGTTACGGCTTGGTTAACAATGGCTTGATACCGACCTTCTGACTCCCGTAATTTTTCCTCGGTTTGTTTACCGGTGTCTTGAATCTGCTTGTGCGCGGTTATGTCCCGCGAGACGCACAGCAGCCGTTCAGCCTTTCCATCTGCGCCTCGAATGGGGCTAATTTTATTGGCCCACCATTTGGGCTCACCCTGAAGAGTTGGACGGTGGACTTCCATGGAACATACCTCGCCTGCCGCTGCACGGGCGATCGCATCGCTGGCGGCCTGCTGCTCTGCTTCCTGCCACAACTCAGCCCAGGGTGTATTGAGAAAGGGCGTGATATCGTCAATGCCCAGTAGCGTCTGCCCTCCCTGGTTCACGAACAGAATGTGCCCGTCTAAATCCAAGAGTTGGATGCAGTCATCGCTACTGTCCAGGATTTGCAGTGTCTGGATATCCAATACTAAATTAGACGGCTGGGCTGAGCCAGCTCCGTCTGCTACGACCTGACTATTGGCGCTGTCGCTGATCTGAGTATGATTCTGAGAGGAAGAATGGCCTGGCGACGTAAAGTGATGGACGGGCTTAATCATAGACTCTCCATTTCACTCTCGAAAGTCGCTTTAATTTGTATTTGACGAGCAACCTCTTATCGGCCTCGCCCATCGGCTGAAGCAAGTGCTGAACCGACATGACCGCCATGGGTAAAGGCGTTGCTCGCCCATGCTCTCATCGGTTGATGCTGTGCAATAACACCCCTAGTCTTGCGGCCAACTTCGCCTGTGAAAGATTGAAACACTGGCGCACTTTTTGCACAGAATTTGATAACTTGTGAGGGGTCAGCTTTTTCAGAGCTGTGGGTAGCGCTAGCTGCGAACATAAATGCGAACACAGCGCATTGTAGAGCATTTTATCCGAACGTACTAGGTAATGTGACAATCCTCATCTATCAAAAGGTGTAAAGGTCTTTAACAGAAGGATTGCCGTTGCTGACCGTGCTCTCGTTCTAGCACGCTACTGAACTCTCTTTTGGAAAAAAGAGCACTGGCAAGACGGCTCTACTAGCTGGGTAAGCATTGGCGCTTGTGAGGAGATAAATTCAGGCTAGAAGTATTCGCAAATTGAGGCAGTACGTTTGCAAATTTGGTCATAGAACTAGAGCGGCTGAGAGCATTCTCATCACTAATGCCACTGCCAAGCAATTCTTGTGGGTTGGAAACAGAGCTGGGCATACTTGAGGGTATTGCAACACCTTTCTAGCGGTCTCAGAGCTGGTTTTTTCCCATGTCATTCAATTGCCTAGAAACGACTAATAGCCCTTTTTTTACAGATTTTTCGGCTGATTATCCAGAAAATGAAGATAACCGTATTCAAAAGCTGCTCAGCTATCAAATTTTAGAGACCGCACCAGAAACTGCTTACGATGACCTAACGGCGCTAGCCGCTTACATCTGTGGCACAGCTACCGCTTTGGTAAGCCTGATGGATGTGTCTAAACAGTGGGTTAAATCTAAAGTAGGGTTTGAGATTACAGAAACGCCCCGCAATATTGCTTTTTGCGCACATGCCATCCTTAATCCGGGCGTGATGATTGTGCCAGATACCCACGCAGATGATCGCTTTGCCGATAATCCATTAGTGACTGGTGCACCTCATATTCGATTTTATGCGGGTGCGCCGCTGGTGACCTCAGATGGCTATGCCTTGGGGACGCTCTGTGTGATTGATTATGAGCCAAAGCAGCTAGATGAAGCGCAAATTAGAGCCCTTGAAATATTGTCTCGCCAAGTCGTTAGTCATCTGGAGCTAAGGTTAAGTGTTTTACGAATTCAGCAGGAAACTGCTCAAAAGGAAAGAGCTCAAGTCGCTTTGCAGCAAATAAATGCCAATCTCATTGCCCAAGCGGAGGTCATAACCCAAAAGAATAAAAAGCTGTCAGAGCTGCTAAATGAACTAGAAGATCACTTCCTGGTATCCCAAAAGCCTTCCTTGGATCAATTGGATCAAACGGCCGGTGACATTGAGACTAAAGACATTGAGACTCACGACATTGAGACTAAATATGTTGCTAATCTTTTGCACTTACTCCAGCTCTGTCGAGAGCGGTTTGGCGACTCGGATGACGCGATTAATGTAGCCATGCAAAAAGTGGATCCTGAGTTTGTCAGTGAAAAGCTCACTAAGCTGCTGGTAGCTACGTAAATAGTGACAGCGTAGAGGATGCAGATAGGCTAAACGATTGGATATGACTTGAGGCCGCTGGCTTCTAGCGGGAGAAAGACTGTCCAAGTCGTGCCCTGGTTGGAGCGTTCGCGAACGGTGAGTTTGGCACCGAGGGCATGGAAGAGATTTTTGGTCGCTTCAAGGTTAAGGCTGAGGCCGCCGGTTTCGGGCTGAAACATTAGCAGATGTCCTAGTGACTTGAGCGGTGGCGGCGAACAAGCGGCGTTGGCGGGAAAAGCGTGGTTGTCTCGCGATTGATTAGTAGATTGACTGGCAGATTGATCTGCTGACTGATTTTGAGACTGTGTTTGAGGCTGCGCTGAAGACTGAAATTGAAGTTTGAGCTGAGCCCCCGCGTGCAGGACGTGGAGCTGAATGTGGCTGCCGGGTGAGACACTGTGGGTGAAGAGCTCGACGAGGCCGGTCAAAACGTGCTGAAGCATCGTTGGATCGCTGGCAACCATCGGTAGCTCTGGCGGTAAGCCGACCTCTAAAGAGAGATTTCGGCGCTGAGCAGCCTGTTGCCACTGGGGAATGGCTTCTTGAAAGACTTGATGAAGCGCGATCGCACTCAATGGCGATTGAATCATTTGACTGGCCGCTTCAAGCTCTACGGCGCGAAAGATCAAGCTAAAGCGATCAATTTGCTGCGTACACTCACGATCAATGCTTTTTAATCGCTGGATGACCTGTGCATCTAAATCCTGGCGCTTGAGCAGCGATCGCGTATAGGTGCGAATGGTCGTCAGCGGCGTGCGAATTTCGTGTGCCATCGCCTTGAGCAAATCGCTATCAGAAAACTGACTGCCACTTTGATCGCGCCTTTGATCGTCACTTCGATTAATACCCTGATCGCCGCCTCGATGGCTATCGGAATCGGCGATCGCCGTCTCAGCGCGAAAAGCCTGATCGCGGGCAGATTGAGCCACCCTGTGAGACGGCGCAGAATGGGCTTTGGCTGATCGCTGAGCAGCCCTCACCGTTACGATAGGCGGCTGCGGCAAACTCGCTAATAGCCAGCGGTTAAACTGGCTAACTGTGCGATAGCTAGGCTCTTGAGGGGCAAATTTTTCTACCCACTGCTCAATAAAATCGAGCTGATGACGACGAGTTAGACGAATGCGCGATCGCAACAGCCGCCATACAGACATCACCACCTCCGGCATAAACGAAAACTGAAAGCGCAGTTCATCGCTAGCATCTTTGCCCAACACCAGCACCAGCGCAAACTGAGGCGTAAAGACCAAAGCAAACCGTTCTTGCAAGAGCGGATCGTCTTCTAACAGAGGCAGTAGCCGAGTTGAGGGAGCGGCTTTTTTAAACGTTGAGTGAAAGAGCCGCCCAACTGGCGCGAGTGCGCTCAGCGGACTCGCCAACGGGTCAACCGTGTGAGGAACAAATATCCAATTAGAGACTTGAGCCATTAAATTAGGTTCACTTAGCAGAGGCGCTGGCCCGCAGAGTACCAGTGCTTGTGGTGAAGTATTAAGCGCGTTACTGCGGGCGCTGCCACCACATTTGCTACTAGACTTAAAGTCGCTTTTTTTCGGCACGCTCTGCTGCTGGCGAATATGCTGCGCTAAAAACTGATTGAGCGCCGCGATTGCCCCTTGCCACTCGCGTTCAGCCCGCTGTTGCTTAGCGTCAGGGGGCAGCGCATCGCGCACTGTTTTATCACCAGCAGCCTCTGCGAAGTGATGATCTAGAAGCTGATTGCCCGCAAGCTGGTTATGTGAATGATGTGAGCGATCGCTTACATAGTCGCTACCATAAGATTCCAACTGGCCCTCGAAAGCCAATTCGCCTAAGGCAACTAAAGTACTGATAGTGGGTAAAAGCTGATCCGATGCACTCATAGCGTTGGGGGGCAAAAACGATGGCACTGTACGGATAAACCATCTGCGAAAATAATCTATCTCCACCCTACTGGTAAGCCTTTTATCATGACTATGAGTAGAACCGAAGCCCGACCGAACGTTAGCTGAGGTTAGTGGCTTAAAAGCAAATACTGAACAGCGAGCTGAAAAGTAACCGAATTGAATCTTAAATACTCAGAATTCACTGAAGATATAGCTTTTCCTAAGCTAGCTGTGGCTATTTGTCCAGGGTTTCACTCAGCAGCGTTGACAGATGGATGGGTAAAATCGCTACCCCCTTTTATAGATCCTCATATCGCTACCGCCCTGCCGATTGATGCGATCGCTATTTTCAACTGGCTGATCCAAATTTTTGGCTCTCCATCCGTTTCGAGCCCAAATCCGCCAACGGCAACCATGCCGCTAATCGCCATTGGCTTCAGTGCAGGCGTTGTCGGTCTTACCGGAGCGCTTTACCGATGGCAGCAGCAGGGCGGCAAGGTCGCTCAGTTCTTTGCCGTAGATGGCTGGGGTACACCGATTATTGGACTGCCCGTCTGCCGCCTTAGCCACGACAGCTTTACCCACTGGAGCAGCCTTCCCTTGGGCGCAGGCAAGGTAAACTTTTATGCTGATCCCGGCGTCAATCATCTTCAGCTTTGGGGATCGCCAGCGGCAGTTGTGGGTCGGCAGGTTATGGGTTGGCAAAGCAGTGGATGGCTAGATCTTGGGTTAAGCGCTGGCGCTAAACCCAATGGCACTCAAGCTCAGCCAATCACAGCCGCTGATTTTGTCAGCCAACAGCTTCAGCTAGCGCGGGCACAGTTCATTCCCATCAGATGAAATTGAGGGGATGCGGTGCGATCGCTGACATTATTCTTTTTCTCTGACAAAACAAGACAGAAAATATTGTTGTAAGTTTGGCTACAATTTACACTTGAATTCAAGCAGCAACTCAGGCCGCAATTCAGGCAGCATTTGATTTTGTAGGCAGCGTTTTACTATCCTGTTTTTTCCTATGGTTTCTTCCATCACACTCAAGCCCTCAACGGCGACACAGCGAGTCAGCGGCGCTTATGCACTGATTGATAGTTTGGTACGGCATGGCGTCGAGCATATTTTTGGCTATCCTGGTGGGGCAATTTTGCCAATCTATGACGAAGTGTACAACGCTGAGCAAAAAGGCTTGCTGAAACACTTTCTAGTGCGTCATGAACAAGGAGCCTCTCACGCTGCCGATGGCTACGCTAGAGCCACTGGAAAGGTCGGTGTGTGCTTTGCGACATCAGGGCCGGGAGCGACTAATCTCGTCACCGGGATTGCCACTGCGCAAATGGACTCGATTCCAATGGTGATAGTGACTGGTCAGGTGAGTCGGGCGGCCATTGGCACCGATGCTTTCCAAGAAACTGACATTCATGGGATTACGCTGCCAATCGTCAAGCATTCTTATGTTGTGCGCGATCCTAACCAAATGGCGCAAATTGTAGCCGAAGCTTTTTACATTGCTAAAAGCGGTCGCCCAGGGCCGGTTTTAATTGATGTGCCCAAAGACGTAGGACTTGA
>JBGTNW010000246.1:0-2786 GCA_041742865.1 Phormidesmis sp. | reverse complement strand
TTCCCTCTGGAGCCATTTCAACAATTTCTCCCCACAGCAGTTCTGCTCGGCGATCGCCTAAAATCCCCGCCTCAATCATGCGGTGATAATCATCCAGGCTCCACTTAACCGTCGTCAACATAGGGTTACTCTCAGCCAGCTGTAAAACGCAAATAAAGTTGTATCCTCAGAATCCACGAAACCCTTGATTTTCCGTTGCTGTTTTAACAAGGCGATTATTTAAAGTCGTACCCTGGCTTGGTGGAGTAGAGGCTTTAGCTAGGCTGGCCCGTAAAATAAAGTTGTATCCTAGCTTTCGAAAAGCATCTAACCCTTATAGGATAGGGCATTGGACTCAGACGTGGAGTCCTCTCTAAGCGGAAGTCAAGCGCCTTAAGCCACGCAATAGTAATGCTAGCGAAGATACCTACACCAGTCATGGAGTTCTCCTTGACCCGCACGAAGAACATAGCGGTAGGGCGAGGAACAAGATAACGATTCAAATCAAGCGGCCCCTCAGCATAATCTTCTGCTGGCGAGGAGAAGCCAGCAGAGACAGTGACGATAAACAATTCAGGATGTCCTTCAGTGCAACTGCGGTAGATAGCACCTGGGAATTGAAAGCCGCGTGTGCTGAGGGTTTGAACCTCTCTCGGAACTCGTTAGAGTAATATAGTACAAGTGAACTATAAAAACGAAAGGATTTAGCGCTCCTAAAACAAAACCCCCAGGGCCGCAGCGTTGGCCTGAGGGTTAATTTCAAAGGGCATCTACGCTTAGAACATTCTAGGAACTCGCTGCTGGGACTATGGTGCCCGCGTCAGTGAGGGCTAATCTGGGGAGTAGTAGTGCGATCAGCCAGATGGCTGAGTCAATAGTCATCCACTTCAACACCGACTGGAGATTCGCCACATTAGCCGATAGTCCCCCTCCCCCAGAATGGGTGCCGGGGGGCAGATCGGCTAGCTGCGCGAGCAGGCAACTACTCAACCCATAAGCCTTCAGCAGGTTGAGGCCATTGAGCACTCGGCTTGATCGATAGTCACCTCAGCTACCTCCCAGCAGTGTCATTCTGCCCATTCCAAGTCGACATTTCAGGAAACAGGTTGATTGTAGCAATAGTTCGGACACTTTTTCGAGCAGGCGCTGAAACCCTCGATTTCTCGTTGACTGGGCTACTGGGTAAGAGGGCTGAAACCCTTATTCTGCCGTTGGCTATCAAAAACTGTCCGGAGTGTTGTTGTAGGCGGTCTAACGCTTCCAATCACCTGCCGCAGATAATCTCGAACATTCACAGATTACTTATTAGCGGTCGGCGTGCACTGAAGTCGTTAGATAGCTTCATGCCAACAATTGAATCTCATCATAAAAGCGTTCTCTCCGTTCTCCTTGAATTACAGCTGATGTAATGTACTGATCACCTATCATTTCGGCCTATCAGCAGTGCTATGCCAAGGCTGAGCTGTATAGACTGCTCAATGCTCCTGGGTTTCACGTTGCCCGTACGGTTTGATGTGGTTTGAGGGCTGATGGCGGTATCGACTGTGGGTTAGCGCTAACCATTATGGACTATAGCCAGTATGGGAAAGAATAGAGGTTCTCTTGAGCTGAAAGTACCGCCAATTGCAGTCGTGATTGTATTCGCGGTGGTCATGGCAGGTGTGGCTAAGCTATTGCCAGGGCTATCCTTTGGGTTTCCGGGACGCTTAGGGATGGCGATCTCACTAACCTTAGCGGGTGTCAGCATTATTCTGGCAGGCATTCTAGCTTTTCGGCAGCATCGAACGACGGTCAATCCGCTTAAGCCTGAAACTGCAACAGCTATCGTCACGACAGGGGTATATCGCTTCACCCGCAACCCGATGTATGTGGGCTTTGTCCTGATACTTGCTGGCTGGGCTGCTTTTTTAGTGAACCTGGGAGCGGTGTTGGTGTTGCCAATCTGCGTGGTTTATTTGACCCAGTTCCAAATCAAACCTGAAGAACGAACACTTCTGGAAAAGTTTGGTAGGCCTTTTACTGACTACATGGCTAGGGTTCGGCGATGGGTCTAGCAATTGGCTCCTAACCAGCTACAGCGTTTACACTGATTTCAGCCTATTGAAGGCATATCTATCTCATCATTCTGGAGAAAGTTAGTATGGCTACGCTAAAGCAATCAAAGATCTTTGTTGGCGCGCTTGTCGCTGGTGTTGCTTCACTGACTATCATCGTCGGAGCCGTAATGGCTCAGGATAGTGGCGAGTCTGGTGGTTGTGCATGTTGTGAAAATATGGGTCAAATGAATTGCCCATCTGATTCAACAGGTCAGTAAGTATTGATCAGCGCGGTCTAACAACCTTGTTGCGGCGGACGGTAGAGAGATCTGGGCGATGATGCCAAGGGTATTTGCCGCCGCTAAACACAAACGTTATTAAATGAGTTTTTGAAACCTAACGTTCTCAATCACTAGACTCGGATAGCCTCTACTAAAAAAACGCATATTTCAAAATCCTGGTGAATTCCGGTTGTTAGTTTGCAGGAATTTACCGGTCATTTTGCTAACGAAGCTGCTTTATCATTTTCACGATTGCTTTGATCGCAGCTTCCGGTTGGTCAGTTTCGATATTGTGGCCGCTCTTCTCGGCAATCAAGTGTTGGCTATTGGATGATAATTGGAGCAACTCGGACTGCATTGCTTGCCAATCCGAATCCACATCCAGCCCACGAGACAGCACGATCAGGGGCAAATTGCCGAAGCTCTTTACTGCTCGTGCTTGAACCCCACTTTCTTGCATACCTGAGCCTTCGTCTGCCCATGCCTGAAC
>JBGTNW010000245.1:0-13668 GCA_041742865.1 Phormidesmis sp. | reverse complement strand
GCAGTACAGCCTTTGCTCATATTTATCGAGTAAGGGCGCTAAGCAATCGAGCTGCGGATAAAACTGCACTCCTTGCTGCGCTAGCTGCCGCAGCGCCACTAGATCGACAAATTCATTTTCAAAGGTAATGACATCGCACTGTTTGGCCATCTGTGCGGTGACGGCGGCATCGGCTACTGCGCCTAAGAAGGTTTTGTGGGCAATGGCACAGGCCGGATCGTCTGGGCTTGGCGTTTGTACGAGTAGGTCAATGCCTAGCGACTTTGCCCCAGCGGCCATCATCCAAGCCAACTGT
Organism: Phormidesmis sp.; assembly: GCA_041742865.1. Lineage (GTDB taxonomy): Bacteria > Cyanobacteriota > Cyanobacteriia > Phormidesmidales > Phormidesmidaceae > Phormidesmis. Next base: position 13,373 of record JBGTNW010000245.1, on the reverse strand, counting down.
CCGCCGCCGATTACGCCTACCCGCTGCACCTGAGAAGTTTTTGACGCTTCTGATTGCTCTTTTATCACTCTATTTCTGTCACTCTATGTAGTTGTTCTACATAGTTTTATCAGGTATGAGGTGGGGCGATCGCTTGTTCTGCTTGAATTTAGGGAGAAGAGAAGCTTTATGTAAAGATCGTGAGGGTCTTTTGTTCGCGATCAGCGGCGTAGCTGAAACAGGCAAGGATGTCTTGGGAGGTAAGGTAAGGGAAGTCTGCGAGGATTTCGGCTTGGCTCATGCCGGAAGCGAGATAAGAGAGAATGTCGTAGACAGTGATGCGCATACCTCGGATGCAGGGTTTGCCGCTGCGTTTGCCGGGTTCGAGGGTGATGGTGTCTTGGTAGTTCATGGGATGGGGTTGAGTTGGGATGAGTCTTAGTTTATCGCGATCGCCCAAGTCAGTACCGCAGCCTAGCTGCCAAGCTGGGCTAGCCTGATAGCCGTTGCTGAATAGCTGCAAGATTGTTGCGCGTGGTGAGGGTGTTTGGATGATTTGATCCGAGGGCTTCTTCAAGAATGCGAAGGGCTTCGACCATTAAAGCAGCGGCTTCGGCGAGACGATCTGTATTGAAGTAGAGCGATGCCAAGTTATTCAGACTGGCGGCGGTGGAGGGATGGCGATCGCCCAGTTCTGTTTTCCTGATTTCCAGCGCTTGGACATACAACGGTTCGGCTTCGGCGTAGCGGCCCTGCGATTCATACAGGCCCGCCAAGTTATTCAGACTGGAGGCGGTGTAGGGATGGTGATCGCCCAGTTCTGTTTTCCTGATTTCGAGGGCTTTGACATACAACGGTTCGGCTTCGGCATAACGGCACTGCGAGGAATACAGGCCCGCCAAGTTATTCAGACTGGTGGCGGTGTAGGGATGGTGATCGCCCAGTTCTGTTTTCTTGATTTCCAGCGCTTGGACATACAACGGTTCCGCTTCCGCATAACGGCCCTGCGATTCATACAGGCCCGCCAAGTTATTCAGACTGGTGGCAGTATCGGGATGGCGATCGCCCAGTTCGCTTTGGCGGATTTCGAGCGTTTGGACTAACAACGGTTCGGCTTTGGCGTAGCGGCCCTGCGAACGATACAGCTCCGCCAAGTTATTCAGACTGGTGGCGGTGTCGGGATGGCGATCACCCAGTTCGCTTTGGCGGATTTCGAGGGCTTGGACATACAACGGTTCGGCTTCGGCGTAGCGGCCTTGGTCTGAATATAGTTTTGCCAATCGATCTAAAGCTGTGGCTATTTCAGTTGTTTTACCCAGCCTCAGCAACCCCAAAATCCCCCCAAATTGTGAGGTTAAATCTCGCAGTTCTCGCTGCGCCCCCACCTCTGCCAAACTCTCCAAAGCTGGTAGCAAATAAGTCATGAGCAAATCGTGATCCGCCGCGCCCGCGTCACGCGCTGTAAAAAACTGAGCCAACAAATTTTGGCTGCGCTGATGAGCATCGTCAAAATTCACCCCCCGGCTTTGCTCAGTCCCTAGCCGAGGCGTTGTGATCAAAGCCACAGTCTCTGCGGTGGGCTCATTTGCGCGCATCGCCGGACTGAGCTGTAACTGCGGCCTAAACCAGCCGTGCAAATCCGGCATGGCATGAAGCGAGGTTTGCAACAACATGGGTGTCATCCACCATAGCTGCCGCAACGGCAACCTCACCAGCGCCTCCCGGTTAAAATTCACCACCCGCAGCGCATCCGCCAAGGGCGTTCCGGTTTCAAAGGCCGTGGCAAAGCCCGTCACAGACACCACGCCTCCGGGCACCTGGACCAGCCGCTCTCGCAAAACCCGCACGATCTCCTCAGCAGAACGGCGCGTTGGCAGATCAACGTCAGTCCAGGCAACCCCCGCTTGTGCCAACTCCCCCCGCAAACGCTGCACCACCCGCTGCCGGTCAAACTCCGAGCTATATTCCACCCGCGCCAAGCCGCCACCTTCCTGCTTGCCCCACAGCAGCAGCCGCTGGCAAACGTCCTCAATGCTACCTGCCACCGACTTAGATGGTGATTCAAGCGGCGACCCGGACGGTGATGACTCAGCCCAATCAGTCGCACGAGTCTCAGAAGGTTCCACCGGCTGCTCCTGGGTCTAAGCGCTTCTGAGCCGCCAAAATATCTACCACCAGCGGATGCACCCCAAACCAGCGCTGCCCATTAAACTCCTGCACAGAGCGGGCATTCAGCAGTGCATAAAGCCCTGGCGTCGGCACTTGCGCCTGCTTTTCGCCATCGTAGAGCTGCTTGAGTAGGCTGGCTTTATCTGCGTAATTGATTTCATCTGGGTCATAGGGGCTTTGGCCCAAGCGGCGCTCATAGTCGCTGCGCAAATTCACAATGGCAGCATCGGCATCGAGTGCCCCAATTTGCTCAACCTCCCGAATAGACGCCCCATCCGCCGCATAGTTGATCAAGCTAAACAAATCCCGCAAATTTCCGCCCGAAGCCACAATTAGCCGCTGCAACTGCTCCGGCTCAAACAACTCTAAACTCATCCGCGCCGCTAGAGCCTTTTCTACCGCCGCTCGCCCCTGCGCCCGAGGCGTATGATCTGGGTTGAACATGGGCGTATCTGGAATCACAAAGCTACAGTCACCCGAAAAGGGCAGCTGCGTTGCCTTGGCAGAGTAATACAAGCCAATGGGCAGCGTGAAAATGAGATGCGATCGCAGCTCCTGAAAAATATTGGCGTAGGTGATGAAAAGCTCTTCAATGCGATCGCTCGGAATCCCCGCCCGGTCAAAATCTTCTCCTACCAACAGCCATTGCTTACCCGTCTGCTCTCGCAAAAGCTGATTGCACTCATCCAGCAGCCGATTGGCGACGGTCATTAACGTATCCAATCGGCTCAGCCGATACTCCACCACCTCAGTTTTGCGCGTAGAAGCAAACTTAATTTCTCCTTTGAGCGTAGCAAACAGCCCCAGCACCTTGCCCCAAAGCGAATCGTCCTTCGCACCTACGCCTGCTTCGAGAGCGATCGCAGCAGATTGAGCCAGTTCGCGCGTGTCTTTTTCAGTGCCAAACCACTCCCAAATTTCCTTCAATCTAGCGTCTGAAGGGCGCTTGCCTGCACCCCCTTCGGCAACTGGTCGCGCAGTCTGCTCATCATCACAAGCAGCACATCTAGCGGCTTAAAGCTCCCCGGATCGAGCACCGAAACCGCGCTAAATCGAATCGGCTGAAATTTCGCTTCTATTTGAGCCAGTAAACGCGAAATCTCTGTAGATTTCCCAACTCCCCGATGCCCCATCACACAGGCTTTAAAAGGAATGCGGTCAGCATAAGCTCTATCTAGGCGAAGCTTTAGCCGCTTTACCTTATCCCCGCCCCTCACCTGATTAATTTCTTCGGTATAAAAGGCTTTTAGCTCTTCAGCCGTCGTCAAAGGGCCGGGTTGCAAGGTTCGATAGACATCTTCTAACCGGGTAGCGGGCTGGGTTGTCAGTGTGGCATTTTCGACCATCAAACCTTGCCTAAAGACATTTGCTAATGATAGTTATAACCCGTTTTGGCAGTGCCACTCAGCAAGATGCTGGCAGGAGTAGCCCCAACCCATTGGCCTTTTCACTGGCCTTTTTACTGGCTGAATACAAACAGCCTTCGACTGGGTTAAATCGTATCTGGATCGATGCCAAGTTCGCGCAATTTGTCGGCTAGCTGGGTGGCTCGCTGTTCGGCTGCAATTGCGTTTTGTGCGGCTGTCACTGCGCTTTGCTGGGCAGCGATCGCGGCTTCAGCCGGAGTCGGCACCAGCTGCCCATCGGCCTCAAAGAATCTCAGCATTTGGCTGTAAACGCCCAAGTAAAGCTGAAGCTGTTCGCTCCACAGCCATCCCTGCTCAGTCGGGGCAATCGGTTCGTACTGCCCCCTGACAAGCATAAACCCGGCAAACTCTTGACCGTCAGGATCAAACCAAAAATATTCCGGCGTGCGAAAGGTTTCCGCGTACAGGCGTTTTTTCGTCGTGCGATCTACTTCAGCCGTCGAGTCAGACAGTAGCTCTACGATGACGTTTGGGTACTTTCCATCTTCTTCCCACACCATCCAGCTTTTGCGAGGATGGGGCTGAGTATCAAGCGCCACAAAAAAATCAGGGCCGCGAAAATCTTCCGATTTGCGTTTGCGCGGACTGTAGTAAACGGTGAGGTTGCCTGCGGCGAAATAGTCATTGCGGTCTTTCCAAATCCAGTGCAGGCAGTTGAGCAGCAGGATCATTTGCTGCAAGTGAAGGGTGGTTTCCAAGGGGGGTTCGTCGCTGTCTAAATCGTTTGGCGGCCAAACAATACCGGCTGGCTCTGCGGGTTTTACGGGGGCTACTTGCTCTGCGGGTTCTACTGGCGAGTCGAGTGATCGCACAGCAGCAGGCGCAGGCACAGCAGATGAAGGTGTTACGGCTGAAGGTGTCATAGCGAAACCCGTTTATTTGCAGAGGCTTGTTTTCGCGGCTTATGATCTAGTTTAGCGCCTGTCTCTGGCTGGCTAATATTTATCAGCCGCTCCATTCTTGACAGCTTTTTGCAAAAGTTTCTTCTAATTTTTTATTGATCAGGGCAATTTAAAGTCTGTTTATAGCGGTGTGTAGATGCCTTTGTAACTGATAAGCTTGTCGCCAACTTTTCTAACTTTTATCTAACGCTTTTTTATCTCCCACCTGCTTATGACTACCCCGCTCCCCAGTTTTTTCACCCCCCGCGCCACTAGCCACCTTTACCGCGTTCCCTACCAAACCCGTGCCAGCGAAGCGAAAGCCTACGCAGCGACCAATCACATTTCTCCGGCATACACCGATCAAGTCCGCGTCTGCCTGCTAGCTATCGATGTCCAAAACACCTTTTGTCTACCTGAATTTGAGCTATTTGTCGGCGGACGCTCCGGCATGGGCGCAGTTGATGACACCCGGCGGCTGTGTGAATTTATCTACCGAAATCTCGATGTCATCACCGAAATTATCCCCACGCTAGACACGCACCTCGCGACGCAGATTTTTCACCCCGTCTTTTGGATTGACGAAGCCGGAGAACACCCGGCCCCGATGACGTTAATTTCGTTTGAAGCGGTGCAGCAGGGAAAATGGCGGGTAAATCCAACCATTGCCAAAGGCTTATTGGCTCAATCTGCTCAATCTGCTCAAGCAGAAAGCGTCGAAGCCTTTGCGCTTCACTATGCCAAACAGCTCAGCGAAAACGGCAAATATCCGCTGACGATTTGGCCCTATCACTCGATGCTAGGCGGTGTGGGTCATGCGTTAGTGCCCGCTTTTGAAGAAGCCTGCTTTTTTCATAATATGGCCCGCTGTCACCAAACCCGCTTTGAAATGAAAGGAGACAATCCGCTGACCGAAAATTACTCTGCCCTAAGCCCCGAAGTTTTAACTGACGATGCGAATCAGGCGATCGCCCAGAAAAACAATCGGCTGATTCAGCATTTGCTCGGTTTTGATGCGGTTATCATTGCCGGACAGGCCAAGAGCCATTGCGTTGCCTGGACTGTGCGTGACTTACTCAGCGAAATTCGAGCCGTTGATTCGGCTTTAGCTCAAAAGATCTATTTACTCAATGACTGCACCTCACCAGTGGTTGTGCCCGGTGTTGTCGATTTTACGGAGAGTGCAGCCGAAACGTATCAGCAATTTGCCCAGGCAGGAATGAACATTGTTCACTCTGTAAATGCACTGAAAGAATGGCCATATTTTGCAAGTTTGATGAAAATTTAGCTCAACCCTAGCTCAACCTCAGCTAAATCAGCGAATTTTATTTTAGTATTGTCGGGCATTAGAGATTAACTATGAAGATTCCTGAAAGCATCACATTTTATTGAAATAGCTGGGCATGTTCATCTCTAAAGACATCTCCGATGATGTCCATATTGTCTGTCAATTCTTCCTGGTGCCGTCATGAAATGCCCTATCTGCCACACGCATTCTCTCAACCAAGTCAGCTTGAATACTGGATTGCTAGCGCATCAGTGTCAGCAGTGCCAGGGTCATTGGATTTCATCTGAAGCCTATTGGGAATGGCTCGATCAGCGATCGCCGCAGCAGCCTTCCAACTATCGTCCGCCGATTGTAGTGACAAATCGTGAATGCTTGCCGGTGGTCGATAATCATACGGCTAATTTTTGTGCTGACTGCGATCGCCTCATGACCAAAGCGAGAGTAGGCCGCGGCCTGAGCTTTTATTTAGATCGCTGTAGCCACTGTCACGGCGTATGGCTCGATAAAAACGAGTGGGAAAATCTTCAGCAATTCGACTTGCACCACCAAATTCACTACATGTTCTCTAGCACCTGGCAGCTTCAGGTCAGAAAAGAAAAACAGATTTATCAGAAAATACCTGCTTAGACGGCTAGCGGTATGCGATCAGAGAGCTTTCAGTAGGCATTGAGCTCAGTAGGCATTGAACGGAGATGCCGTCAGAATCTCCATAATAATTTCTAACGTTTGGCTTAAATGGCTTTTGCCATTAGGCAGTTGGCTATCTGGATCTAACGGCCCATTAGCACCGTTGTGGCTCACCGAACCCAAGGGCACAAGCTGCACTCTGCCCTCACTTTTGGCCTGATTCCAGTCCGAAAAAGCTAGCAGCGGCCAGCGTTTGGGAAACATCATCGCACCAATTTGAGCGAGCATATCGCGATCGCCCGTTAAATGATAAAGCCGATCAATCGCTGCCACGCCATTATCTCCGCTGAGCACGCCTGCCAGCGAAATTATCTCAATCGGCACCTCTAACGCATACTTCAAGTAGGTCACTGCGCCTAGAGCCACCTGCGCCCCGCCGCTATAGCCCAATAGTGTAATCGGCGTTCCGGGCCGGTAGTTCTGCTGCCTTAAACTGTTCAAAATGACCTGCGCCGTTCCTCGGTTAAACACCGGGCCGTAGCGATTATCCGTTGAAACCGCCACCTGAAATGTATTGCGTAAGTTCACAAAAATATCCAAGGGGCTTTTTTCATTCCAGTCTTCTACCCAATTAACCCAACGCCAAAAGCCCGAAAATGGTCTTTGCGCCGTTAGTGGCCTATTCAAGGCCGAATATGCCAAAATATCTTGTACCAAAACAACATCAGGCGGCAATACAGCGGCTAGCTCATTCAAGAATTTTTTTACTCGCACCGGGTAGTCTGCGCCGCTTTGAGAGATGCCGTCTAGATAAATTAGGTAGCGACTAGGGGCGTTGTCAGCGCGATCGCTGCGCCTACTATCAAGCGGGTAAGAATGAGCCGAAAGCTGATCTGAAGGCTTACAGGCAATGTGAGTTTCAATGCCATCCCCATACCAGCCCGCCCACCAGCCCAAGGCTTCAAAAGGAGACAACAAACCTGCTACTAGCAGCGCAATCAAACTGACCCTCGCTAAATCCACGACTAGCCCAAGCAACTGATCGTTAAATGCTAGATACCACTGTAGCCACCGGTCATTAATCGGCGATAGCAGCACAATGGCCCCCACCGCCAGCAGCACAATCCCACTTAAGTTTAGTAATCGTCTACTCATTGCCAGCCATTACTTCAGCCGATCTTCAGCCGATCTGCGGTTTGTTTGACCATTATCCTCTAATTTTCGATGAGCCAGCGCTTTGTCGTCTAAGTCATTGGCTAGCTCTTGGCCTGCTGGCACTCGCTGCGCTCTTAGTCCAGCATAAAGTTCTTCCGCAAGCCGGTTGCGATTGGTAATCAATTCCTCACCGGCCACCCAGTTCGTAATCCACTGCCCTAAAGACGCGATTGGCTGGCCCACCGTTTGTTGCAGTAATTGCAATACCACCCACCCCAAAGCCGCACTCTCAAAAGCCGCCCACCGTCCCAGATCTGTAATCGCTGCCAAGCCAATGACAACGGCTAATAGCGTCCAGATAGACAGCAGCACAAACACAGCCCCGCCAAAGTAAGGCATCACCACAAAAATACTCAGCATTAAAGGCGCGTAGCTAAAGCCTAAGGTTTTTAGTACTGCCGATAGCGAAAGCGGTTCAGCAAAGGCGAGGTGAAGGGTCGTCCAAATGCTGATGGCCCAAAAACCAAAGCCCACCACAAAAAAAAGCGCTGAGATCAACAGACTCAGCACAAATCGAAAAGGCTGCACTTGATTGATAAAAAGTACCACGATTTGACTGAGAGATTGAGCAAATCCAGCAATAAAAACGATGCTCAAGGCCGCTAGTAGACTATTCGACTGGGCAGAAATGCTTTGAAAGGTCTCATCATTGAGCGATAAAGCGCCCGATACCAATGACCAGAAATCAGAAAACGCATCTTCTGTCGGCAGCTGAACCAATAGCTGGCCTACATTTGCAAGCTGACTGCCTAATTGACTGATCAAAAGTATCCCGTCCTCAACGCTATTTCTCAAATCATAATCTGCATCATCCTCTACTCAAAATCGTAAAGGTTCGCTAAACGTGCCTGATCACCCGGCAGGGATTTCCGACTGCCACGACATTTTCAGGGATATTTTTAGTCACCACGCTGCCTGCGCCAATAGTGACGTTAGCACCAATCGAAACACCTGGGCAAATAATGACGCCGCCCCCAATCCAGGCATTATCACCAATGTGAATCGGGGCCGCTAGCTCTTTGGCCGTGAGCCGAAGCGCTGGATCAGTGGGGTGATAAGCCGCATAAATTTGTACTTTAGTCGCGATTAAAACATTGTTGCCAATGTGCACCTCATGGCAGTCGAGAATGGTGCAGTCGGCATTGATGTACAGATTTTCACCAGCGAAAATATGGCAGCCATAGTCGCAGTAAAACGGCGGCTCGATGGTAAAAGTTCTGCCAATTTTCCCAAACAGATTGCGAAGGATCTGATGCTTGCGCTCAAGCTCGCTCGGCTTTGCTGTATTAAAGTCGTAAAGGAAATCTAACGCTTTCCTGTGCAGCGCTCTCAGCTCAGGATCGGCAGCTAGATAAAGCTCTCCTGCCAGCATTTTTTCTCGTTCTGTTTTCTCTTTTCTCATCTGTTTTGTAATAAACCTCGTTCCGTACGTCTAGAACGGTAGATTTTTTAGTGGGGAAACCTCCCGTTCCAACTTGGCCGTGTTTAAGTTGCCTGTTGTTATTTAAATCGGCTTCTTACGACTTGAACCGGAAACCACGGCGAAAACCAATAGTGAGCTTGCTTAACGACCAGATTTTGAGAATGGATAGATTGAGAGTTAGCTAGCTGTCGGTTCTCTAACTTATCGTCTTGGCGATCTTCAAGTTGAAAATAAACTAAGGCAATATTGTTAATGCCAACAACTTCTTGTCCTTCTTGAAACCAGCGCGCTTTCCAAAATTTGAGCCATTCCAGAAAAGAGTTTTGCGATCGCACATGAAGCGGAATAAGCTCATTTAAGGCAGAATCCATCAGCGCTAAGGGTTCAGTCCGCTGCCGCTGTAGCCAGCGCATTTGGCAGCGCCAGTCTGCGGATATGTTGTGTTGTTTAGCCTGCTGGATGAGCTGATCTGTCCGCTGCGTTTTAGCTTTAGCGGCTGGCAGCTCGGTCATATTAGCGGGAGAAAATTGGCCTACCCACTGACGCGGCTTTTCAGGTAGCAGCCAGTCTTTGAGGCGCGTGTGCAAAATGCGCGTCAGCAGCTCTTCATTTTTCATCGCACTAGAGGTAAGCTGTACCAAAGTAGCGCTATGCCCCGACGTCAAGTCTTCATAATCTACATTAATAGCAGAGCTGTAGTGAATATCTCCCGACAGGACAACGACATTTTGGCGATGCTGAAAAAGGGTTGTCAACAGCATAGCTAGTGCCTGATCATGAAAGTTCCAAGAATCTCCAACATCTGCCGAAAAAACTTTACGGCGATCCAAATGCCATTGCTGAATCCAGTCGAGCACTCGCATTCCAAATACGTTGGTTGGGGCGACGATAAAAGTGGCATAAGCTGAAGCTCCCTCACAGTCGTTGCCAGAATTGCTGCCAGAATCGCTGCCAGAATCATTATTGAAATTTCTGTTTGAAGTGCTGCTAATAGATGGCAATGGTGATTGATTTAACAGATTGCTAAGTTGCTGCTGGAAGGCACTCGGACTAAGTAACATTGGGGGATCGATAGGTTTGCCCTCAATTGGATAGCCTCGGTAAGTGCGAGTATCTAACACAATCACTTCATGGCAGGCGCTGCGAATGGTGTAGTGCCAAGTAAGCGCTTTTTCGCTGCGCTGTAATACCCAAACAGAGCTGTCTTCAACAAATTCAGGTAGGCCAGTGTGGGCATTGATAGGGGGTAAGCCTAGGTAGGCAGCGATCGCCCCTTTCGCTGCCAAGTTTTGCCCTTGTGATACTGACCACTGCTGCGCCACCAACAGTAAAGCCGAGCCCGAAGTTCCTTGTTCAAACTGTTGAGGCGTATTGCCCCAGGCTTGAAAGACAGCGTACGCTAATAAGGCGTTTTGTACAGTCTGATAGCCCAACGGCTTGCCTAATATTCTCAGACACCAAGCCTGATTCAAGTTCCAATCGTCACTGACATCATGATCGTCAAAAATAGTGTAGGTAGCAATATTTGCTAACAGGCGACGTACTTTCCAAAGCGAGTACAAAAACTGCTCCATGTTGCGTTTATCACTCTCCCAGCGGCGGATGGTTTTGCGCTCCTGAGTAACTTCTTTCCCATTCGGTAAGCGCGCTGGCCAGCAGGCGGGAGAATGCGCGAGTAGATAAGCCGCGCAATATTCTCCAAAGCTGAATAAATGGCTAGTGGTGCGTTCTTCTTTGCCCGTGAGTCCGGCTGTAATTCCGGCTTGCTCGGTGGCGAATCGTGCCCTTTGACCGGCGGGCAACTGTCTCGGACGAGCCCCCCCATTCAGGGCATCAGCTGGTGCATCAGCATCGCTGTGATCTAACGGCAACTTCTCTTCCCAGCCCAAAAGCGCATCGCCTAATGGGGTTGCAATCCACAGTAGCGGATCGGCTACATCGTCGCCGTAGATTTGATCACCCGTCATCAAAAGCTGATGAGGGCGTGCTTGTGGGTTATGAGCGGCGGCGGCAATCAGGCAGTCTAGGATAGGCAGCGCATCAAAGCCTTCACCATGAGGCTTGCGGCAGGATCCGTGAACTATTTTGAGGTGGCTAAGCGCCTTAGGCGGAAGTGCAAAGGTCGGTTTTTGGTGGGCAAAATAGCTGATGGATTGGGTGTCGGCGGCGGCTTTTGAGGCAGGATGGCTAGCGTGACTAGGGCGGCTGAGGGCAGTTGATAGAGAATAGGTGCAATCTTGAGCGACAAAATGAAGATCGTAGGCGTAGAGGCGATCGCTTTCCAACGCAGCATTTATCCCCTGCTCAGGATTCAGCGAGTAGGCGGTGACTGCGACAACGTGCAAATATTGACCTAGTGCAATCGTCTCTCGTTCGCCTCGAAAAACGCATTGACCTAGCCGCTCTCCAGCCTGCTGTGTTTCAAAAATTTGCAAATTCACCTGACAAGACTGCTTAAGCGCCACCCAAACCGTCACCGATCTTGCTTCTATCCGCCGCAAAATTGGCCCCGCTAGTAGCAGCGGCAGATCCTCTAAAAGCTCATCTTTCGAGAGATATTCCATACCAAATTAACGGATACAGGTGAATTAATTATTCTATTTTGAAGCTGTATGACTCTGTTGAATCGATATGGCTTAGCGCTATAAACTCTAAATACAATTTTACCTAAAGACTCCGCCCTAGTCATTGGCAGCAGTCTGATCAATTTTTCAATAGGCAAAGAAATTTGCCCAGATTGATGCTTGATGGTGTAACTGACTAATATTATGGTCTCTGGCTCCTATTGCTAGCCCACTTTATCGCTACCCGGCTAGCAGCCCACCGCCGATTTTCCGCAACGCCTTATGAACCATATCCGCGTACTTCAGCTCACCGGTTAAAATTTTCATCATCGCCTTTGTTGCCCCAGGCTGCTTCATAATTACCCGGTAGCCTAGCCAGGGCGCAGTATAAAAAGCCTTCGCCAACCGTGAGGCCAGGCGCATTTCACTGCCCAGCTCTGTATTGACGATGCGCGTATAATTCTCTAGCGCTTTAGCCTCGCCCGCTAATGATTGAGCGATCGCCTCAGCCGCCTTTATTCCCGTAAACATAGAAGGCCGAATGCCTTCTGCTGTAAACGGATCCACCATGCAGGCGGCCTCTCCGGCTAGCAAAGCATTTTGAGTATGCAAAATCTGATCGCCCTGCCATATGTACACCGGGTGGCCGTGCTTTTGGACCGCATCAGCATTCACGCCAAACGCCGCCGCATAATCCCCCATAGGCTGCAATAGGTCATTGCTTTTGCGATCGCGCCCATTATGAAAAATGCCACTCCCAATCGAATAGCCATCCCGCTTAGGAAAATTCCACACATAGCCGTTCTTCAACAACCCAAATTCAAAATGCACTATGTGGCCATCTTCCACCGGCACTTTTGGCTCAATTTCAATCGCCCCACTGATGTTCCTAGTCTGAGGCGCTTTAAACCCTAGCCACTTAGACATGGGACCCCTCGCCCCATCGGCCGCAATCAAATAAGTTCCAGATACGGTTTGATTGCGGTTAGTTGTGACGTGCCAGCAATTTTCCTCAAACGCAATCCCAATTGCCTTCGTGGCATCTTGCAGCACTGTGCCTTTGGCCTGAGCCTGCTGCACAATATAGTGATCAAACTCATTGCGCCGCACCATCCAAATTGGCACGTCCAAGTCTGCCTCTACCGCATCTTCTAGCTTCCAGGTATATCGCGCACGCGTCACCTTTTGCGAAATTACCGGCTCGAAGTCAAAGTCAAACCAGCCTGCAACTTGTGGTGATACCCCGCCACCGCAGGGCTTGTAGCGAGGCAATGAAGCTTTTTCTAACAGCAATACCCGATGCCCTGTCTGGCTCAACTGGTAAGCCGCACTTGCGCCCGCAGGGCCAGCACCCACAATAATGCAGTCGTATCGTGACATAAGCTGTCCTAAGCTCAACGGAAAAAGCCCTACAAGTCTACCCTGATGTCAGGATGAAAATAGGGCTTTTTACACAGCTATTTTGTTCTAAACCTTGGCCACTCCCGTAACTGTAATCCTTCTAATAGGAAGACTCAAGGTTTCAACTTGGACGTAGTTGAATAAAAGCATGAGCTTTTTCAATCGGAAACTGATCTAAAGCAAGTCTAAGCAAGACCCGTGTTAGCACCTCGACGACCTGTCGCTAGCTCAACTTTGACAATGGTGCCGCCCATCTTCTGAATGCGCTGTTGCTCTTTAAACCAGTTGTCGTAAGGAACTAACTTTGTAAAGTAAGTATTTTGTAGCTCACGCTGAGTCCGAATCCTGGTTTGACTAGGGACACAGGCGGTGACTCGAAACATTCGCATAGCAAGGGCC
>JBGTNW010000244.1:0-7576 GCA_041742865.1 Phormidesmis sp. | reverse complement strand
AAGGAAATCCAGGCCAAAGCTTGCCCGTCGTTGAGCTTGAGCCATATTTTCTAAGCCCTGCTCACGGAACAGATTAAGTGTGAAATTGCGCGCCACCGCCAAGATGTTAGGCAGTGGATGGACGCGAATGCGTGAAGCATCCTCTTTCTGCGTGACATCTCGCCTTAATAGAGAAGAAATCCGCGATCGCTTCTACGCCGTCCTCGATGGTATCATCACGCAAATCAAGGCCACCCCCAATGATTGGGTATGGGGCTATCATCCTTCTGTTGAAGCGCTAAAAGATCACCATATTCAGGTAACAGAACGTTTTTATGCTGACTACGAAGCCGGTAAAAAGGCCGGTCGCTATCGCTTTGGCGAACTGCCAACACTCAGCGATCTCGATGATTGCTATGAATTGAGCCTCAGCTCACATTTTCCCTTTTTATATTCAACTCAATTAGATGCTGACTTTCACATTGCGGCCATTGGCGAAATGCTACGGGTTAGCTCGGAAGCGAGAATCTTTCCGCTGCTAACGCTAGCTCAGCAAAAGTCTCCTCATCTTGAACGGGTGACCGCTTACTTTAAAGCAAATGGCTATCACTGCCAAATTGAAACAGTAGGCTATGAACTTCAGCCCAACGGCAATGAGATGCTGAAAATCTGCCGGTCTAATGCGGGCTCATTCGGGTAAGGCAGGATAAAATCCGGGATACATTGAAACCATCAGCCTGCTCGATAGGTTGCCAACAGGCCCAGCACGTTGTCATAGCCTTCCATACTCATAATTGGTATGAGCTGACGGCGGTATTTATCTAAAATGTTCTCAAATGCGGCTTCGCCGAGCTGCCCTTGCAAAATAGAGATCAAGCCAGCCGCCTGTCGCCAATCGGGTGAGTCAATGCGCGCTAGCAAATGCATCGCTACTACCCCAAAATACACCGCTTCTTCAGCTTGGTTCAGCGCATGATGGGCTTCGGCGGTGTAAAGCGTATAGAGTCCTTGCAGATAAATATTGCCTGAGCTTTTGACAGCCTCTGCGCCTTGCAGCAGACTATCGAGCCCTGCTTGGGGGCGATCGCACATCACGTAGCCAATTCCTAAGCTGTTGTAAGCTAGCGCCTGAGACTGAAAATCTCCTTGCTTAATTGCCAGCGCCAAACCCTGATTGAGATACGCGATCGCTCCGTCGTACCGCTGCGCATCGACCACATCATTTGCTCGTCCTTGCAGCACCTGAGCGTAGCCCAAATTCACTAGCGCATTGGCCTCCCCCACGCGATCGCCCCGTTGCCGAGCCAAAACCAGCGCCCGCTGAGCAGTGGCTATGCCCTGTTCGTAGGCTTGATCGAGCACCGCATTGCGGGCCAAATGACACAGATCTGCGGTTTCACAAGCCAGATCTCCCGCCGCTTGCGCAATCTCTAGCGATCGCTCATAAAACGCTTTAGCCTCTTGTGAACGGCCCAACATTTGCCGCGAATACCCCAACAACGTCAAAATCCGCGCCTTCTCCTGTGTGCCCTCCACTTGGCTCAGCGGTTCGCTGAAATAGCTCAGCGTATCTTGCAAATAGTCGCCTGAAAAAGAGGCAAACACCCCGCCATACAGCGGGAAATCATCCCGCTGAGAAAATGTCCGCAAAATCTGTAGCATGAGCTGAAAGCTGCCATTGCCCAGCGCTCGATAAGAGCTAGCGCTGCTGCTGCGAAAGCCCTGCGCCAGCTGTCCCCAAATTGCCGCAAAAATTAGCGCCGTACTGTAAGAAAGCTGCTTGCCCGCCTTAGCGCTATACGGCTGCTGATCAAACCAAAAAATCAGCCCTCGCTGCACAAAATGCAGCGTCACTACCAGCTCTACCCAGCTCGCCGTATCTACCGCCGTGCGGGTAACCGACTCAATCTCTTCAGCCTGACTCAACACCGTAAATAGCAGCTTAGGCAGTCCGCTCGAATGCGTTTGCCACACCGGCCAAGGCCCGCCGCTACTGGGATCTTCAAACCCCACCGTCGCGGCGGCAGAGCCATACAGCCAGCTGACAAGCACGGGCTCCAACCGCTCATAGCCCGCTAGTCCGGCGATAATGCCCTGCTGATAGGGCTCTAGATCACCTTCTGTGTGCCCGATCTGCTGATGTAGCAAATTCAATTGCAATCGGCCTAACGGATGGGGCTGATTGGGATCTAGCAAGGTGGCAAATACCAGCGATCGCTCAGCGGTAGGCGCTTGAGCAAGCTTATCCGCAGCCGCTAGCACCGTGTCCGCCGCCTGACGATCAACCAAGCCCTTTTGCCATTCACCCTCAATGGTTTTGAGCGCTCGTAAAATGCGCGGCGCTTTTAAAGAACTGTCTAACTGCGTTTCAGTTTCGCTGATGCGAGTGGCCAGTGATCGCTCAAAAATCTCCCCGGTAAAACGCTTTACAGCCGTGTCTAGGCGCGATCGCACCTGCTCTTTCGAGCGAATATTGCCCTTCAGCGTCTGCTGCACAATCTCATCAATCAGCGCCAAATACTGATCTGCCAAAGATCCCCCTGATTCCACGCCAAACCTCCTATTTTCGCCGAGCGCTAAGTCATTCCATTGTAAAAGTAAACGTAAAAGCAGAACCGCTAAGGCAGCTTTACCGCCTTGAGTTCACCTCTAGCCAAGCGTCAAAACCGCCTGATTATCAATCAATGTCGGCTCACCGTTTTGATTGAGGGCGCTGTATCGCTGAAAGTACTGCTGCGCTTTTTCAGGCAGCAGCGGATAGTCAAACACTGCGTCGCCAGCGGCCACCGAGGCCCAAAAGTCTTGAATGTGGGGGGCATAGGTTTTAGCTTGATCCAGGCTGAGCGACAGCGGCGGATCGAGCAGCAGCTTTAAAATGAAGCGGAAAGAGCGATCGCCCATCCACGCCCTAGACGTTTCCTGCAAAGTGGGCCAATCTGGCACTGCCTCAATCCGCTTCGACTGAATCTGCAACTGCCGCCGCCCGCTGCCGTCCGTCGTCAATGACAGCAGCCGATAAGGATGCGGATAGCTCACCAGCGATCCGGTCGTAATCGCATAAAAATCGCCCGCTTGCGCGATATCTTGCACATGCAAATGGCCTGTAAACGCCACAGTTACCCCCGCCTTTTGCAGCCTTGCCACCAGCGCAGGCGCATTTTGAATCATATAGCGCTGACCTAGCTCACTCGTCGCCTGAGCGGGCAGATGCTCCAAGGTATTGTGATGCACCATCACCATCACAAACTTACCTTCCAGATCCAGTAGCTGCGCGTCTAGCCAAGCCAGCTGCTGATCATCAATCAGGCCAAAGCCGAGCTGCTCACCCGTTTCATCAAACGCATTAGAATTGAGACCGATTAAATGCACACCGGGCAGAATTTCCTGCTGATAATAAAGCTGTTGCCCATCGGCGTAGCCAAACTGCTGATAGATCTGAGGAAAATCAGCCAGCGAAATTTGATCTCTATCTGACGTTTGATCTAGCTTTTTATTGGGCCCTTTATCTGGATCTTCATTTGGCCCTTCATCTAGCTCTGCTTGGCGCTGAGCTGAACGCCCAGTAACGCTGCCCCACTGCCTAACCACATCGTGATTTCCCGGTACTACATAGGTGGGAAAAGGCAGCTGCGCCAGCCGCCCCGCTAGCCACTGATGATTTTCTCGTTCGCCATGCTGCACCAAATCCCCTGGCAACAGCAAAAAATCAGGCCGATCTGCTATCAGCTCGTGCAAAATCTGCTCAAAGGCCGGAATGCTAACTTCCACCAAATGAAACCGCTGCGGATGGTGCCAAATAGTCTGCGGCAGGGCGATGTGCAAATCGCTGACCACGGCAAACTTAAAGTTGAGTGTCATTTTTAGAATGTCTTTTAGCCACTTTACCCTGATAGTTTAACGATTGTATGCGTTTGAATGCTTAATTTGCGGGTATCTGGTACTGTTTAGATAGCACTCAACCCAATCGCCAAGGACTTCCTCTAAAGACTTTCAAGAGGACATCTCTAAAAGCGCTAAAAGCAGGACTGAATGCTGCTTCTAGCAATCGGCAAACTGCAACCGGCAAACTGCAACCGTTTGATATCACCGATATTTGTATAGCTAACGGTTTGTTCTCATGGTTTTATTTGCAAAAGACCGTATTTTAGTACCCATTGATTTTTCTGAAAAGTCTTTACAGGCTTTAACAGAAACTTTGGCCTTTGCCGAGGACTTTTCTAAGGTCTATTCTATTCACGTTCTCAAGCCGCTAGAGGCTACAGAACCGGGCGTTGTTTGGGACTCCATCAACGATACAAAACGCGCCGAGACGATTCAAAAACTCTTTGACAGTAAGTTTCCGAGCAGCGAGTATGCAGGACTTAATTTTTCCATCGAAACCGGCGATCCCACCGCTGAAATTATCGACTACGCCGAAGCTCACAATATCGATTTGATTGTGATGCCCTCGCGGGGTCGAGCAGGTATTGCTCGATTTTTCATGGGCTCGATTGCCGAAAGGGTCATTCGTTTCGCGCACTGTCCGGTTTTGGTTCTAAAGCAGTAAAACCGAAATAACGCTGCCCATCAACTTTTTGCATAGGCGCTATCGGCTCAGCCTTTTGTTGTTTTCAGGGCAAATGATTACATTGGGGGTATCTTACTCAGGTATCCCCGATGATCTTTAAAGTGCCTTCTATTGAATCTTTAACCCGAATATCCGCTCAACAACGAAACCACCGCAAGGCTCCCGCGATCAGAGCATTGCAGTGGTTTTGGAAATTTAGTCAGTTTTATGGTGAATATACGGTTAGATCACCCCAAGAACAGCAGCAGTGGATTCAACAACAGCTGCGTCAGCAGTGCGCTAGTCAATAGTGCATCAGTCAATAGTGCATTAATCCGTGTACTAATCGCGGCTAAACGTCACTCGAAACGGCCACTGGTTCAACCATCACCATCTGACCAGAGGTTAATCGCGTCCAGTAGTCTTTGAGGTCACCTGAGACTTCATTCGAGAGAATGTAGCAGCCTAGCAGGTTCGGGAAGGCCATGCCGAGCAGGAGCAAATCGCTAAAGTCAATGATTAGCGAAAGGCTAGTCAAACAGCCGAGAAACGTACAGACTATGTAAATGAACTTAAACAACAGAGTTGATTGTTCGCCAAAGAGGTAAGTCCAGGCTTGAATGCCGTAGTAGCTCCAGGAAATGATCGTGGAGAACGCAAAGAGACAGACCGCGATACTTAAGACAATTGGGAACCAGCTCACGACAGAGCCAAAGGCTTGAGCCGTCATAGCGACGCCGCTGAGTTCAGTGCCTGTATTTTGGTAGACGCCCGTTAAGACGATAGCAATAGCTGTTAGATTGCAGATAATAACGGTGTCGATTAAAGGCTCTAACAGTGAGACTAGACCTTCTCGAACCGGTTCATCGGTGCGGGCCGCAGAGTGAGCGATCGCGGCCGATCCCACCCCTGCTTCATTGGAAAAAGAGCTGCGTCGAATGCCCTGTACCATGACGCCAACCAGACCCCCAATGCCTGCTCTAGGGACAAAGGCTTCACCAATAATAGTGCCGATAGCACTAGGCACTTCGGTGATATTGGAAATAATCACCACCAAACAGGCCAGAATATAAAGTACGGCCATCGCCGGTACTAGCTTTTCAGCGACTGAGCCGATTCGCTTAATGCCGCCAATAATGACAAATCCCGCTAGCGCCGCTAGCACCAGGCCAAACAGCCAAGCAGGCAGCCCCGGAACGAGACCCGCAATGGCCGCATAGGCTTGGTTGGACTGAAACATGTTCGCGCCGCCCAAGCTGCCACCTAAGCAAAGAACGCTAAACAACACCGCTAAGCCTTGCCCCAGAGGGCGCATTCCCCGTGCGCCTAGCCCCTGGTTGAGGTAGTACATGGGGCCACCCAAAATGGTGCCATCGGGCAGCTGCCGCCGGTACTTAACGGCCAAGGTGCATTCGACAAACTTACTGACCATGCCGCATATTCCGGCAATGGTGAGCCAAAACATCGCGCCGGGGCCACCGAGCTGAATGGCGATCGCGACACCCGCAATATTGCCTAAGCCCACCGTTCCTGATACCGCTGTTGCTAGCGCCTGAAAGTGAGACACCTCGCCTTCATCGTGTGGATCGTCATACTTCCCCTGCACGACCTTAACTGCGTGCTTGAGCCCTCGAAAGTTAATGAACCCCATCCGAAAGGTAAAGAAAACTGCCGCCACAAATAGCCAGAGCACGATAAAGGGAAAGCCATTTCCTCCGCCGACTTTAAAGAACAACAGCACGGAGAGAAAATCGACAATCGGCTGAAAAATGCTGTCGGCTAGAGAAGCAGGCGCGGCGGCTTCTTGGGCAATAGCAGCAGGCGCGGCGATCGCCATCAGTACCAGTAGCATAGGCAGCATGGCCCACCCGTCTGGCCCCTTGCAAAACCACCGGGCTGACAAATCTGTCAACCGCCTGCATAAGCGATTGACTTTGCTGAGATATTCTGATTTCCGTTTCATCATTTGAGTTTCAAAAGTCTGTGAGCAATAGAAGTAACCGTAGCCATCCGCTACAGAAAAGCACCTGCCTGATACCCAAACACCAGACAATAACAAACAGTCTTATGGCAAGCGATCGCCGCTTGAAGTGTCACCGATAAATGCAAATTTAACATGCGCCCTGGACAAGCACTGTTAATTTAGTTACCACAGCTGGTTTTAGTTGCTACAGCCCTTAAACTTTCTTTAAATCCTATTGCCCTCGATCACCCTATGGGCGTGACAATACCTTATACGCGCCAAAACCAGCGGCGATTAAGACAATTGAAAAGAGTGTAGTCAGTGTCCCTAATGCATACAGAGCCGGGGATGTGACGTTTGTCGTCATTCCAAATATCTCCAGTGGCAGCGTATTTTTTTGCCCCGAAACTAGCGAAGTGCGGATAAATTCGTCATAAGAGAGCGTAAAGCTCAATAGCGCTACACCAATCAGACTGGGTAGAATCAGCGGCAGCACGATTTCTTGAAAGGTTTTGACATCACTTGCCCCTAAATCGCGCGCGGCTTCTTCATAAAACGGATTGAAGCGATTGAAAACACCTAGCATGATCAAAAAAGCGAAGGGAACTGTCCAGGTGAGATGCGCGCCTAGGCCCGAAGAGAACCAGTTAGTTTGGATTTGGAGCACTTGAAAGGTAATGCCAATGCCCAAAGAGATTAAAACACCCGGTACCACCAAGCTAGAAATAGTGAGATAAAAAAGCGCTTGAGCCCCTTTGAACTGGCTGCGAAAGGCCATGCTGGCCATGACGCTGACTATAATTGCGATCGCCACCACCAAAATCCCTAAGCCAAAAGACCGCTGAAAAGATTCGACAAAGCTACCCACCCGCTGTTCTTGAAAGACCTGTCCTAGCCAATAAAAACCAAAGCTTCGCAGCGGAAAAGTCAGCGCCCCATCGGGCCCTTGCAAAGAGAGCGTAAAAATTGCCAGCATAGGGCCGTAGAGAAAAAGAACGAAAAGGGCGAAGAAGGCAGCGAGGACATAAAAGGAGGGATGGCGTTTGGTCATGGCTGTAAGCGCAAGAGAAGAAGAGAAATTAGTTTAG
>JBGTNW010000243.1:0-3026 GCA_041742865.1 Phormidesmis sp. | reverse complement strand
TGCTGCTGATTGTGGCAGGACTAGTGGTGTCTGTGTTTAAGAATTTAGATGCTGCCTTTGCGGCGATTAGCTTACTCAACCGGCCCAACCTGGATTTGTGTATCAGCACTCAATCTTGCATATTGGGCCCCTTGCTGTGGGATACGAGTGCATTTTTGCCCGATAAACAGTTCCCCGGCATTTTGTTTAAAACGCTGCTGGGCTACCGCGACCACATTTATCTATTGCAGCTCATCGTTTACGCGGCTTTTTTGATTGGCATCGGCGGGCGCTACTTTCGCAGCCTGAGTCTCATCGAGCAGCGCAGCTCGCAGCCTGCCGATCCGAAACCTCAGTCTTAAGCGCTTGTGCCTCTCTGCTCGTGAATACGCTACGATCAGGCTAAATAATTAGGAGAATTGTGTTCACATGGTTGAAAAAGTTGTCAAAACCGATGCAGAGTGGAAAGAGCAGCTTAGCCCTGAGGCTTACCAAGTCGCGCGCAAAGCCGGCACTGAGCGGCCGTATTCGAGCCCACTGAACAATAACAAAGCAGAAGGGATCTATCGCTGTGTGGGCTGTGGCTCTGAACTGTTTACCTCTGAAACTAAGTTTGAATCAGGTACGGGCTGGCCTAGCTTTTATGCCCCCAGTGAACCTGAAAACATTCTCAACAAGAAAGACTTTAGTCTTTTTATGATTCGCACCGAAACCACCTGTGCGGTGTGCGGGGCTCATCTTGGCCACGTTTTTAACGATGGGCCTCAGCCTACCGGCAAACGCTATTGCATGAATGGTGCAGCTCTGACGTTTGAGCCTGTGGATGTGGATGGTAATGGCAAAATAGACGGCGGCAAGATTGACGGAAAAGTCAGCGATAGTGCCGCGCCAGCAAAGAGCTAGGCATTAGGCAACATGCGGCTACAGATTCAAATTGAGGGCTTGCAGCATCGATCAGCGAGACTGCCAATATTGTGTCTGCATGGCCATCCGGGTAGCGGCGAGGCGATGAGCGTATTCACCTCGCCGTTAGCGACACAGTTTACAACCTATGCGCCAGATCTGCGGGGCTATGGCCGTAGCCGCACACCGGAGAGCTTTGCGATGAGCTGCCACCTGGATGATTTGGAAGAATTGCTCGATCAGTATCAGATCTCTCAATGTTTGGTGCTGGGCTGGTCTTTAGGTGGCATTTTAGCCATGGAGCTGGCTTTGCGTCGGCCAGAGACGGTGCGGGGGTTGATTTTAGTCGGGACAGCGGCGCGGCCACAGGGGTCGCATCCGCCGATTACTTGGCAAGATA
The DNA here is from genome assembly GCA_041742865.1 of Phormidesmis sp. Classification (GTDB taxonomy): domain Bacteria; phylum Cyanobacteriota; class Cyanobacteriia; order Phormidesmidales; family Phormidesmidaceae; genus Phormidesmis. The sequence goes on along the minus strand of JBGTNW010000243.1, from coordinate 1,744 downwards.
ATGTGCTCACTGGCATGGCAGGAGCGCTGAATTGGGTATTGCCTGGGACAGATGGGGCTATAGCATTGGGTCAAAAATCTCTCTTTCGCCACCTGATTCGTCAGCATACGCCGACTGCCTACCGATATCTGGCGCGTCAAGGCGCACCTGCTTATCTACGCATGAGCCGTTACGCGAATACGGCGCTCGTAACGGCAATTCGCGCTGGCTACAATCGATTGCCCGAGATCAGAGCGCTGCATGTGCCGAGTTTGATGCTGTGTGGGGAGTGCGATCGCCATATCACCGCCGAATCCAGTCTAGAAACCGCCCGCGCCCTGCCCGACTGCCAAGTTCACTGCTATCCTAATACCGCTCATCTTTTCCCGTGGGAAATTCCAACTCAAGTCAACGCTGACATTTACCATTGGCTACAGACTCACCCTGACATTTGGCAACCGCTCACTTCCGGCTAAGACATGACCATTACAACCCCCGACTGGGTGAAGCACGCTGTTTTTTACCAAATTTATCCGGATCGCTTTGCCCGCACTCACAGCCATCCGCTACCGCCTGAAATGCAGGTGCCGGTAGAAAGCTGGGACAGTGTACCCACCCCGCAAGGCTATAAAGGCGGCGATTTATGGGGCGTTGCTGAACAGCTCGACTATCTGCAAGACTTGGGCATAAATGCCATTTACTTTACGCCCATTTTTCAGTCGGCTAGCAACCACCGCTATCACACGCATGATTATTATGTCGTCGATCCGCTTTTGGGCGGTAATGACGCTTTTTTTGACCTGCTGAGCGCGGCCCATGAGCGCGGTATAAAAGTTGTTCTAGATGGCGTTTTCAACCATGCCAGCCGAGGTTTTTTTTACTTTAACGACATTTTAGAAAATGGTCCGCATTCGCCCTGGCTCGACTGGTTTACGGTAGAAGGCTGGCCCCTTTCAGCTTACGATGGGAATCAGCCTGCGAAGTATAAAGGCTGGATCAACAATCGCGCTTTGCCTGAATTTAACTATGAAAATGCTCAGGCCAGAGAGTACATTATGCAGGTGGGCGAATATTGGATAGGCCAGGGCATTGATGGCTGGCGGCTAGATGTGCCCTTTGAAATTACAACAGAAGGCTTTTGGGCAGAGTTTCGGGAGCGAATTAAGGCGATTAACCCTGAAGCTTACATTGTTGGAGAAGTGTGGACAGATGCACGCGAATGGCTAGCAGGCAATCAGTTCGACGGGGTGATGAACTATCTCTTTACGGGGCCAACCATTGCCTTTGCGGCTCAGAACAACGTGGAGATGTCTCTGGTCGAGAGCGTCAGCTATTTTCCGTATCCAGTGTTAGATGCCAAAGGCTATGCTGAAAAAATTGAGGCGCTGTTGAATCTCTACGATTGGGAGATTCAACAAACTCAGCTAAATTTGCTGTCCAGTCATGATGTGGCCCGGATTTTGAGTGTGGTGGGTGAAGATATCGCCAGTGTAAAATTAGCTACGCTGCTGCTATTCACGTTTCCAGGTGCGCCTAGCCTTTATTATGGCGACGAAGTGGGCCTAGCAGGCGGATTAGATCCTGACTGCCGCCGCTCGTTTCCGCCCGTAGAAGCTTGGAATCTGCCGCTGCTAGAGATGCATAAAGCCCTCATTGCCTTGCGCCACACGTATCCGGCTTTGCGGATAGGGACGTATAAAACCCTAGCAGCCGAGGGCGATTGCTATGTTTTTGCCAGAATTTTAGACGATGAGATGATTGTGGT
>JBGTNW010000242.1:0-18412 GCA_041742865.1 Phormidesmis sp. | reverse complement strand
AATAGGTGACTCACCACGTTTGTACTTTTTCAGCGAAAACTCATACTTAATTTGAAGGGTTAGCCTTCTAGGCGCTGTTTAAATGTTTTTGAAGGGGCCGGGCGGCTAACTGATCAGCCTTTAAAGAAATATGAGATATGCCAAGCTTTGATGAGACTGCTAAAAACATGTCAAAAATTATGTCAAAAACAACTCAAGACTAGCGAATGTGAAAAAGGAGTGAAAGGTAGCTCTTGCGGAATTTTTGACTGGGTACTTTTAACTGGGTATTTACTGAGGAATCGTAATTGATCCAGAGCATATGATCCCAGGCGTTTTATTGAGTCATAACGGTATTGTACAGCACCGTTTTCTGCTTAAACCGGCTATTTGTTATGAGTTCCTAACAATTTAACGAATAGATCATTCTTTCAGGCAGTGGCAAATCCATTGACATAGCTTGCTTAAATTGATTTTGCCAGCACTTAAGCAGGTGTTTGTATAAACAGATACTACAGAATATTTCTGGTGCTGCTCTGAAATCAGGAGATTTTGTTATGGGATGATTTCGTTATCTATTAAATTAAATTAAGAATATTTAGCGTCGGATCTATTGAAAAATATAGAGATTGTGAATAAGACTTAGAGCTTAGAGACGCAAATTAAATTGTTTAAGGTGTTATGTACCCTAAAGCGGGTACCCAATAAGGACAAATATGACGGATGCAGTAAGAATTTTGATGTGCCCTCCCCATCATTACGATGTGGACTACGTGATCAATCCGTGGATGGAAGGCAATATTCATCGTTCATCGAGAGAACGCGCTGAGCAGCAGTGGAACAAGCTTTACGAGGTGCTTAAAGATCTTGCCGCAGTAGAATTAGTGCCGCCTGAAAAAGGCTTGCCCGATATGGTGTTTGCGGCTAATGCGGGGCTCGTACTGGGCGATCGCGTTGTCTTAAGTCGCTTTTTACACCCGGAGCGCCAAGGTGAAGAACCCTACTTTAAGGCGTGGTTTGAAGCCAATGGCTTCACCGTGTACACATTGCCGAAGAGCCTGCCCTTTGAAGGCGCGGGTGACGCCTTATTTGATCGGGCCGGGGGCTGGCTATGGGCTGGCTATGGCTTTCGCTCAGAATTGGATTCGCATCCTTACTTGGCTGACTGGCTAGATGTAGAAGTGCTGTCTTTGCGCCTAGTCGATCAGCGCTTCTATCACTTAGATACCTGCTTTTGCCCGCTGATAGACGGATACTTAATGTACTATCCGCCCGCGTTTGACGCTTACTCCAACCGGCTGATAGAGCTGCGCGTACCGACTGAAAAACGCATTGTGATTGACGAAGTTGATGCGATCAATTTTGCCTGTAATACCGTCAATGTGGATCGCACAGTGGTGGTGAATAAAGCCAGCGATGCCCTAAAAGAAGCGCTGAGCGAGCGGGGCTTCACCGTGGAAGAAACGCCTTTAACAGAATTTCTCAAGGCGGGCGGGGCAGCTAAATGTCTGACTTTAAAAGTCACTGAGCCTCGCCAAGATACGCCCAAAGTATCGACTATTCAAAGTCGGGTAATCCATCTAGAAGGTCACCTGCTCGATTCGGGCTTAGTCAATCGCGCCCTCGATACGATTGTCACAGGTGGCGGCAGCTTTCAGGTGCTGAATTTTGATCTGGGCAAACAGCGCCAAGATACCTCTGTGGCAGAAGTTAAGGTATCCGCGCCAGATAAAACGGTGATGGATGACATCATGGGGCAGCTGATTGATCTCGGGGCTGTGAGCTTACCGAGAGAAGTCGTCTCGGCGGTGCTAGCGCCCGTTGTGCAGGCGGGCGTTGCGCCAGATGACTTTTATGTGACCACGATTTACCCCACAGAAGTGTTGATTGAAGATCACTGGGTGACGGTAGAGGGGCAGCGGATGGATGGCGCGATCGCGATTACTCGCTCTGCTGATAAATCGAATCAGAAGCCGGTAGCGCGCTGTAAGCTGCTGCGAGATTTGCAGGTGGGAGAAGACGTTGTAGTTGGCAGCAAAGGTATTCATACCCTGCGCACAGATCCCTCACTGAAAAAGAAAACAGATGACTTTAGCTTTATGGGTGCGGGCGTTTCGAGTGAGCGCCGGGTAGAGATAGTCGTCGAGCAAATTGCTTGGGATCTGCGGCGGATTCGCGATCGCGGCGGCAAAGTCGTCGTCACTGCTGGCCCGGTCGTGATTCACACCGGTGGCAGTGAGCATCTCAAAAGCTTGATTAAAGGCGGCTATGTTCATGCTCTATTGGGCGGCAATGCCATAGCTGTTCATGACATTGAGCAATCGATGATGGGCACCTCCTTGGGCATGGATATGAAGCGCGGCGTTTCGGTACAAGGCGGTCACCGGCACCATCTCAAGGCGATCAACATAATTCGTCGGTATGGCAGCATCGCCAATGCGGTTGAAAGCGGCGTTTTGACTAGCGGCGTGATGTATGAATGCGTCAAAAACAATGTTCCCTTTTCGCTGGCCGGCTCCATTCGCGACGACGGCCCTTTACCGGATACGCAAATGAACCTAATAGAAGCTCAGGCAGACTACGCCCGTTTGATTGAAGGGGCGGATTTAATTCTGATGCTCTCTTCGATGCTGCACTCTATCGGCGTCGGCAATATGACGCCTGCAGGGGTGAAAATGGTGTGCGTGGATATTAACCCGGCAGTCGTGACAAAGCTGAGCGATCGCGGCTCAGTAGAATCTACTGGCGTTGTTACTGATGTCGGATTATTTTTGAGTTTGCTAGTTCAGCAGCTAAGCAAGCTAACCGGCCAGTATGCCTACAGCTAGGAAGCTTTGAGTCATCGAAACCCATGATTCAAGCGTGATCAACAGCCAAGCAGACAATTGACTTATTTGCTTGGCTGTTCGCTTGGGTAACTTCTTTCAAACACGGATTCAAACCGCTAATTTCGCCGCCACTTCTCTTAACCTCTGCTTAAGTTTATTTGGGCGCTACTAGAGGTTTTACAGCTTTTACCATCTTTTACTATGATTATCCGTCACGACCTTGACCCTGAGCTTTATCTCACGAGCCCAGCGCAGTTTCCGGCGGTGATTACAGTCAGTAGCTTTCAATCAGAAGTCCAGGTTGCTTACGACAATATCGATCAGCTGCTAAAGCCTAACCTGATTCCTATCGTTCAAACAGCGCCTGACTATCGCACTTGCTGTAGGGGTATGGGCACGCTAATTCGCCCGGATTGGATTGTGAGCGCCGCTCATGTTGCGGTAGAAATGTCTTTAGAAGAAACCATTGAAATCGGGGGGAGAGCGATCGCTATTCAGCAAATCGTGCTGCACCCTGACTTTCAAAACTTTACGCTAGCGCGACCTTTTGCCGAAAATGATATTGCCCTGATTCAGCTAAAGCAGGCCGCTACAAACATTTCACCGCTGCCTTTATATCGTGGACAAGATGAGCAGCAGCAGCAGAGCGTATTAGTGGGTAGGGGAGACTTTGGCAACGGGTTAACCGGGCCAGATCACGTCGATGGCAACCTGCGAATGGCCACAAACCGCATTGAAACCGTAGAAGATCAGTGGCTGCTGCTAAGATTTGATGCTCCGCCTAAAACCAGTGAGCTAGAAGGCATTGCGGGGCCAGGAGATAGCGGTGGCCCTGCCCTGTTAGCGATCAACAAAGGCTGGGCCTTAGCGGGTGTTCGATCTACTCAATCGTCAGGGCGTTTAGGCGAAGGCTACTATGGGGTTTGGGAGTATTACACCCGTATTTCCAGTTACTTAGGCTGGATAGACGCCATTACCGCGTCCTAAAGCGGCCTGCAAAGCAGTCATCTAAATAGTTATCTAAATGCTCGACTAAACTGTCGCATAGATCACCACCAGTGAATCACCACAAGTACAAAAGAATAAACAAGATGATCCAAATGACATCTACGAAGTGCCAGTAAAGCTCTACGGCTTCGATGCCAAAGTGACTTTCATTAGAGTAGTGACCCGGCTGGCGGGCGCGCCACAAAACGGCCAGCATCAGCAGCAACCCAACTAAGACGTGCAAGCCGTGAAAGCCCGTCAGCACATAGAATGTACTGGCAAATAAGTTATCTCGCAGGCCAAATTCCAAATTGCTGTATTCGTAGAGCTGGCCCAGTAAAAAGGTGGTGCCCATCACGACGGTGGCGCTGAACCAAGTTCTCAAACCCTTAATATTGTTATTTTTAACAGCCGTGTCAGCTTTATGGATCACAAAGCTGCTGGAAATAAGAATGAGAGAGTTGATGCCAGGCAGCAATAGTTCTAGCTCTGGCGTGCCTGCCGGGGGCCATTCGACGGCAACCAACCGAAAGGTAATGTAGGCAACAAACAGACCCATAAAGAGCATACTCTCAGCGCACAAGAACACTAAGATTCCAAACATCCGGTGGTCGGGATGCGCTTCGTGATGGCTAGCTGCACCCTCCTGGGCGAGATTAATGACGCCCTCGGCAGTATCGATAGAACTTTGCATGAATAGATAAAAGGTAAGAGGTCAAGAAGCGATGGGTGCGGGCACAGCGTGCTCGTACAGCTCAGCGGGATCTTTTTCGGCAATGTAGCCTAGGCCATAGTCGTAAGGGCCGGTTTTTAGTACGGGCAGCTCTTCAAAGTTTTCGATGTGCGGCGGCGAGAGGGTTTGCCACTCTAGCGTTAGTGCCCGCCAAGGATTAGCGGGGGCCTTTGGTCCATAGCGCCACGACCAAGCCGCGTTGATCAAAAAGGGAATCGTCGAAACTGCCATGATGTAAGAGCCGATGGTGGCTAGCACATTCAGATCAGTGAACTGGGGATCATAGAGTGCGATTCGGCGGTTCATCCCCATGAGCCCCAGCTCGTGCATGGGCATAAAGGTTAAATTCATGCCGATGAACGTGAGCGCAAAGTGAATGCGACCCCAAGTCTCGTTCATCATTCGGCCGGTCATTTTAGGGAACCAGTGGTACACTGCCATGAAAACGCCAAAGACAGAAGCGCCAAACAGCACATAGTGGAAATGAGCGACCACGAAGTAGGTGTCGTGAACGTGAATGTCAAACGGAACGGCGGCTAGCATAACACCGCTAATTCCGCCAATTAAAAAGAGGGCAATAAAACCCAGGGCAAAGAGCATGGCGCTGGTGAAGGCAATTTTGCCGCGCCATAGCGTTGCTACCCAGCCAAATACTTTAATACCAGTCGGTACCGCAATCACCATCGTGGTGATCATAAAGAACATGCGCAGCCAGGGGGGAGTACCACTCGTAAACATGTGGTGCGCCCAGACAATCAGGCCCAAAAAGCTGATCACGATGGAGGAGTAAGCGATCGCCCGATAGCCAAAAATCGGCTTGCGGGCATGGACTGAAATCACTTCACTAATCGCGCCAAACAGCGGCAGCACAAAAATGTACACTGCCGGGTGCGAATAGAACCAGAACATGTGCTGGTAAACGACCGGATTGCCGCCGCCGGTTGGGTTGAAAAAAGCAGTTCCAGCGAGCAGATCAAATGCAAGCAAAATCAGCGCCCCTGCTAGCACTGGCGTACTAATCAAAATCAGCAGAGACGTGGCAATCATCGCCCAGCAAAAAAGCGGCATGTCCGTCAAAGACATGCTCGGCACTCGCATTTTTAGAATAGTGACCAAAAAGTTGAGTCCGCCTAAAATCGAAGCCGTGCCACCGATTAAAAGGCTTAAAATCCAAATGCCTTCGCCCAATGCGCCAGTCGTCAAACTCAACGGTGGGTAGGACGTCCAGCCTGCCTGTGGGGGCTCATAAAAAAAGCTACTAATCAGCATCAGCCCAGACGGCGGAATCATCCAAAAGGCGATCGCATTAAGCCGAGGAAAGGCCATATCGCGCGCGCCAATCATCAGCGGGATCAGGTAGTTGGCTAGTCCTGCACCGGCGGGCACTATCCATAAAAACAGCATGACCGTACCGTGCAGGGTCAGCAGGCCGTTGTATACATCGGGCGTGACGACATCGGGCGCAGGAGTCGCTAGCTCAGTACGCATCACCGTTGCGAGGCTACCGCCGACTAGGTAAAAGAAGAAGGCAGTTACTAAATACTGAATGCCAATCACCTTGTGATCGGTGCAAAACGTAAAATAGTCAGTCCATTTGCGCTCGTTGCCTAAGAGCATCGGCACATCTGCGGGGGCGGTTGTTTTAGCTTCTGAAGTGGCTGTCATAAACGCTTGGGGTTCTTATGGCGAGTGAAACGGCTATTGAAAGGCGGCTAACTTGCAGAGGACGGCTATTAGTTTAGGGGATGCGCGTGAGCGTGCAGCATCGCTAGGCTTTCGGGAGCCACGGCTAGCTGCATCGGTTCAACAAAGGGATTGAGATATTCAGATGCTGTGCGATCTGCCGGGGGCTTAGGGAGATTGGCGATAGTGCGATCGCCTGCTGCCATTGCTGTTAGGCGGCTATCGACCCAAGTGGCATAGTCTTCAGGCGAATCGACAATGATCTGAGTCCGCATACCGCCATGATAAGGCCCGCACAGCTCAGCGCAAACAACGGGATAAGTACCTTGGCGAATGGCCGTAAACACCAGTTTGGTTTCTTGACCTGGAATCATATCCTGTTTAATGCGAAACTCCGGCATCCAAAAAGCGTGTAGCACATCTTGAGCCCCTAGGTTTAGCTGCACGGGCTGGTTGACAGGAACATGCAGCTCACCATCCACGATTCCGTTAGGGTAATTAAAAATAAAGGCGTACTGCAAGCCTTTAACCTCAACCGAGAGCATAGCATCTTCGTCTTGCCCTGGCATAAGGCCCATTCCAGCGCTAGCGTTAGCTAACAGTGGCCCTGCGCCGTCTTTAAGCTGATAGGCAACCTGCATCGCCGGAGCGTTAGCTGGAGCCATGCTGTGGTTCATCAGATCAAGGCCACCCATGCGGGTATAGATGTCGAAGCTATAAATTGAGATACCAAGGACAACAACCGCCGGAATCGCTGTCCAGACAATTTCTAACGGAATGTTGCCCTCTAGGTGTTCGCCGTCTTCTTCATCGCCCTCGCGGCGGCGAAAGCGGACAGCCGCAACCACCAGTGCGCCCTCTACCAATAAAAACAGGCCAAAACCAATCGTCATCATGGTATTGAATAGCCCATCTACTAGTTCGGCTTCACTAGAGGCGGCTACCGGCATTAAGCCGTGATTTTGGCCATACCACAAGCTGGCCAGGGTAATAAAAATACCCAACAAGAGGGTCACAATAGAGCTTGGAATATTCACAGTGCTAATTACAGATCTCTGCTGATCTGTTGCTTTGGGTTACGTTGGTTACTTTTGGAAGGCTACTTTTGAATTTTGCATCATCGAAGCACTTTGGAGTTATTTCGATGTTTTTTGACAGTTCTAATGCTAATGATTCTAAATGACAACTAGCGTTTTGTTTGTGACGCTGCTAGTAAAATCAATCGCAGTGCCTAGCGTTCTCTCGCCTATTGCTCTCGTATACCGCTCTATGTTTTTATTAAACTCTATGTTTTTATTTTATTAAATATCTATATTTGAGCGTTGTGAGATTGTATAGGCATGGCTTTACTCATTGCCTATACAAGGTAGCGTTCTTTTGAGAGATGTGAGTGCTTTTTTGAAAGATGTTTGAGGCTTTAATCTTTTCTATAGAATCTTTTCAGGAGATGGCCTGTATCTAGCGCTACTTTGAGGAAGTCTAGAAAGAGTTTGTTAAAGGATTTTTAGGATTTTAAGTTTGGCCTTGTCAAATTATTTAGCTAGTACTGTCTCTAAGATTCAAGACCCCGGTAAGAAGATTCTAAAAGACCCTGATTGTTAAGCAAAGTTAAACGCAGCAAGCCTATTTGGAAGAAAATCTCTACAACCAGAGAATATTTTTTTATTTGCGCTATATTCTCATCGAAAGAAGATTCTTTTGAAGGTTAATAGGCAAAAATCTTTTGACGATATTAAAGCTGGCAATTTCAAGGCAGTTCGCTGTGAAAATTGAAATCAAATCAGTTTGAAAGCTTTAGAAGATCTCTGCATCCCGTACCTGTCGTCCTGCGCCTTTTATGGTTAATTCCAGTTTAGACTCCGGCTTTTCAAGTGCCCCAATTAGTGATTCAGCCACTAGTGCCTCAGCCAGCGCTCAAATAACTGCTCAAGCCGCCGCTCAAACGCTGGTGAGGCGATGGGTGTGGAAAATGGCTGTGGCTACGCTTTTGCTGATGGCCGTTGGCAGTGCAACGCGGGTGATGAATGCAGGGCTTGCCTGTCCTGATTGGCCTTTGTGCTATGGGCAATTAGTCCCGACAGCGCAGATGAATTTGCAGGTGTTTTTAGAGTGGTTTCACCGTTTGGATGCTTCTCTAATTGGGCTGATGGCACTAGCGCTTGTAGCTATCAGTGCTTGGTACCGGCGAGTGCTTCCCGCTTGGCTGCCCTGGGCCTCACTGGGCGCACTGTTTTTAATCTTGGTGCAGGGCTTGTTAGGTGGGCTCACCGTCATACAGCTCCTACGATTTGACATCGTGACTGCTCATTTGGGCACGGCCCTGCTATTTTTTTGCGCGCTGCTCGTGATTGGGACGTCGCTGATGCCTTATCAACCGACTGGTAACGTAGGCAAATTGCCCTGGCTGGGTTTGGTCGCAGCCGTTGCCGTTTATGGCCAAAGCATTCTAGGGGGTTTGGTTGGCTCTCGCTGGGCGGCGCATCAGTGCTTTGGGTTTGATGACCTGTGCGGCGTCATGAATACGCATATCGCAGGGGTTGTGCCACCGACGTTGGCGGTTATGACTTTGGTGATTGTCGTTTGGCGTACCTCGGCTTTGAACCGATGGCTGCGGAACCTCGCGAATGCGGCAGGGCTGCTGGTGGGGTTGCAGATTGTTTTGGGGATCGCCACTTTTAAGCTGCGGCTTCAGGTAGAGCCGCTGACGGTTTCGCACCAAGCGATTGGAGCGACGTTGCTAGGGACTTTAGTGAGCTTTACGGTGTTGGCTTGGCGCGATCGCCTGTTCTCGGACTCAGCTTCAAATCTAACCCCAAGTCCGGTCTCTAGCCCTGCTGTCGGCTCTACTATTCACTGAACCCATTCGTTCAACGCCCGCTGATTTAACCGCTAATTTAACCGGCCCCGATTTAACTTTTAAGAGGATTTACACCGAGACTATGCAAACTTCTTCTCTTTGGCGCGCCCAGCATCACGAAAACCTCTGGCAGGTGGTGCGCAGCTACTGGCAACTGACAAAACCCCGCATTATTCCGCTGTTGCTGATTGAAACAGCCGCAGGCATGTGGGTTGCTAGTCAGGGCCGAGTCAGCCCGATGCTGCTGTTGGTGACGCTATTGAGTGGAGCTTTGGCCGCTGCCTCAGCGCAGACAATTAACTGCATTTATGATCGCGATATTGACTACGACATGGAGCGGACGCGCCATCGGCCGATTCCCTCTGGGCGAGTGCAGCCAAAAGATGCACTTGTGTTTGCGGTGATTATGGCGGTGATGTCTTTTGCGCTGCTGGCGGGGTTTGCAAACCTATTGAGCGCTGGCCTCGCGATGCTAGGAATCGCAGTTTATATCGGTGTGTATACTTTTTGGCTAAAGCGATCTTCCCCGCAAAATATTGTGATTGGCGGCGCGGCAGGTGCGATTCCGCCTTTGGTGGGCTGGGCAGCGGTGACGGGAGATCTGAGCCTGGCGGCCTGGGTGATTTTTGCGATTGTGTTTGTTTGGACGCCTCCTCACTTTTGGGCACTAGCCATGCTCATTCAAGATGATTATGCCAAGGTGAAGGTGCCGATGCTGCCGGTGGTGGTGGGCAATCAGGCAACCGCTCACCAAATTTGGCTGTATACGATGGTGCTGGTGCCGCTGACGCTGCTGCTAGTGTATCCGCTCGGCGTGTGCGGTATTGTGTATGGGCTGAGCGCAGCGGCGATGGGCTATCTGTTTTTGCAAAAGGCTTGGGAGCTGCGCAGCGATTACGATGATCGTGATCGAGCACGAGATACCTTTAAGTATTCTATTTTTTATATGATGCTGCTTTCAGTGGCGATGGTAATTGATTCTCTTCCGATCGTGCGCTACGGTACGGCGGCTTTGGCCAGTGGGGTGCACTCTATGCTGGCTGCCATTCCAATGCTGGGTTAGCGGGTTGGCTGGTGGGTTTGGGTTAGTAGGTTTGACTCGGTTGGAGCGATTGACAACCAAACACTGGACACTAAAACACTAAAATAGAAGCAGGCAATTTCTTTCTTGTAAGGTGACCTATGGCTCCTGCTGTTTTGGTGGAAAATCTCAAAAAGTCTTACGGCGACGTCGCGGCTGTTAAAGAGGTTTCTTTCACGATTGAACCTGGAGAAATTTTTGGGTTGCTAGGGCCAAATGGCGCAGGTAAAACGACTACCATTCGCTGCCTCTGTACGCTGATGACGCCAGATGCGGGCAGGCTTGAACTGAATGGCGTTTCGGTGATAGACAACCCTCGCAGGGCGCGGCAACTGCTGGGCTACATTGCGCAAGAAGTCGCGATTGATAAGGTGTTAACTGGGCGTGAGCTGCTGGAATTGCAGGCGGCAATCTACCATTTGCCCAAAGATATGGCCAAGCCCAGAATTGAGCAAATGCTGGCGCTGCTAGAAATTACTGATATTGCCGATAAAAAGACGGGCACCTATTCGGGCGGGCAAAAGAAGCGGCTGGACTTGGCGGCAGGTTTGCTGCATCAACCGGCGGTGCTCGTGCTCGATGAACCAACAGTTGGCTTAGATATTGAGAGTCGCACGGCGGTGTGGAACTTTTTGCAGCAGTTGCGGCAGGCCGGTACGACAATTTTGTTGACTAGCCACTATCTCGAAGAGGTGGATATGCTGGCTAATCGGGTAGCGATTATTGATGCGGGCAAGGTGATTTCGAGTGGAACACCCGCGGCACTCAAGGCACAAGTAGGCGGCGATCGCATCACGCTGCGCATTCGCGAATTCACTTCTAATGACGAAGCGGACAAAGCTCAAAGCCTACTCTCAGCGTTGCCCGTTGTTCAAGACGTGATTGTCAATACCGCCCAGGGTAATTCGCTTAATCTCGTCGTCGATAAAAACGCCGATGCCCTCGCCGCCGTTCAGTCGGCGCTCAAAGCCGCTGAGATGCCAACTTTTGGCATCTCACAATCTCAGCCTAGCCTAGATGATGTATACCTAGCGGCTACGGGTCGTACCTTGATGGATGCTGAAATGGCCGCTGTCGGCAAGCGTGACATCAAAAAAGAGAAAAAGCAAAGTATGCGATAGCACCGTAAAACTCCAAATAGTTTCCCTTTTCTCTGCGATTAATCATGCCATTCCTGATGGGTAGCGGGTGCGGCTCTTGCTGAGTTAAACCTCCACGCCAAGATTTTGAGGCACAACGAGGTCTGAGGCGGGGATGAGGTGCTGTTGTGAAATCGCTAATCCTTTATTTAGGGCTAGCAGCCGATCATCGAGCCAGTGATCTTCAGGAATGATCCCGGTGACTCCCAGCTTTTCTAACCGACTTTTGACCTTTTTGTTGGCTCCGACCACCATGACCTCTCGGCTGGCCTCAATGGCCTCTTCAATAGCGTTTTCAATCGCCAACGCCGAGGTAACGCCTAAAACAGGTACTTCGCTGAGGTCAACGATCAGCACATCGTAGTTGGCGATCGCCTGGTGCCCCCGCGAAATCGCCTTGGCCACGCCAAAAATCATCGGCCCGCTGAGGTGAAACAGTAATACCCGGCCATTGGCCGCATCCAGCGCCGCCTTCTCCTCCGGATTTAACACAATTTGATCGTCGGCATCGGTGATGGTCTTCACCGACTGCGACTGAAGCTCATCTAAACGAGCGATAGTCAGAATATTGGCAATGAAGACGCCGACAGCTACCGCTACCATGAGATCCACAAACACCGTCAGCAGCACCACACTGTAGACAATGCCCGCCGCCTTCCAGGAGATCTTGTGAACTCGCTTCAAAAAGCTCCAGTCAATAATGTCGACCCCCACCTTTAGGACAATCCCCGCCAGCACCGCCAGGGGAATACCCGAGGTCAGAGGCGCAGCCCACAGCACCACTACCAGCAAAATCAATGCGCGGCTAATGCCTGACAGCGTTGTGCGACCTCCAGCCTGAATATTGACTACCGTCGCTGTGGTAGCCCCCGAGCCGGCGATGCCGCCAAACAGGCCGGTGATTAGGTTCGCGATCCCCTGACCAATCAGCTCTTTATTCGACTTGTGCTCGGTACGGGTCAAACTATCAGAAACCAGACAGGTCAACAGGCAGTCGATGGAGCCGACCATTGCCAGCACCATGGCATTAACAAATATCAGCCGTAGGTTGCCGGGGGTAAAGGCAGGCAACTGAAATTGAGGCAGGCCCGGCGTAATCTCGCCAATCGTGGCAATGGTGCGAACATCGATATTGCCCAGAAGCGTTAGCGAAACGAGGGTGCCTACCAACAGCGCAATCAGCTGAGGGGGAATGACTTTCTTGAGCGAACTGGGATATAGAAATAGAATAGTAATAGTCAGTAGTCCCAAGGCTGTTTCCCAAGGGCTAGCGTTAACTACCAGGTTGGGCAGGTTTCTAATCACCCCAATGACGCCGCCTGCTGGTGTCTCTTGCCCTAGGAATGGCGCAAGCTGCATAAAGATGAGAATGACGCCAATACCGGTCATGAAGCCCGAAATGACGTTGTAGGGTAGCATCGTAATGTAGCGTCCTAGCTTCAGCAGCCCGAAGGCGATCTGAAACAGCCCCGCCAGCATCACCACCGTAAAAGCCATCGCTAGTCCGTTTTCTGGGTCGCTGGCGGTAGTGGCCGCAATCACAGCGGTAATGATCACCGTCATGGGACCAGTAGGTTCAGAAATTAGGCTGGGGGTGCCGCCAAACAGCGCTGCAAAGAAACCCACCAAAATGGCACCCCATAGGCCCGCCGAGGCCCCCGCTCCGGAGGCAATACCAAAGGCTAAGGCCATGGGCAGAGCAACTACGGCGGCGGTGAGGCCGCCTAGGACATCTCCCTTAGCATTGCGAAAATCGACACTATTTATTGTCCCCATGAGTTGTGATCCTTATTGTGCAACGAAAAACTGTGTAGAAAAACGTGACCGGGCAAGACAGGGATGGCACAACGCTAGCGGTAGAGCAGCACCGGAATTTGGCTACTGCGGAGCAGTTGTACGGTAGTACTGCCGATCACCAAGTAGCGGATGCGGCGGTGGCCGTAGGCTCCCATCAGCAGCAGGCTGATAGTGTGGTCGTCGATGTAGCGGGCGATCGCCTTCTCTGGCTCTCCTACCTGCAAACTCGTGATAGGGGTTAACCCCGCCCCTTGCAGCACAGCCTCAGCCTCGGCCAGACACTGGATTTTCTCGGCATCGGACGCTGACGACGCCACGGTTAGCAGGTGAATCTCCAGCTTCCGCAGGCCGGGAGCATCCGCTAAGAACCGCAGCAGCTTTTGGCCGGTGGGGCTGCCGTCGTAGGCTACTAGCAACCGTTCTATCGGCACCACTGCTCTAGGGGTGACTAGGCAGGGTTTGCGGCTGCTGCGCACAATGCGATCAACATTGGCCCCTAGGTGGCCGGAGGCAAAGTCGGCGGCCTCCCCCCGCTTGCCCAGCGCGATCAAATCTACGTCGGCTTCTAGCTCTTCTAAACAATCGACCAAAAAGCCGGTCTTGTGGATCAGCTTGACAGTGGTGGCCCCGTGGGCGGCGATCGCCGTTTCAGCGTCAGCCAAAATCAGCTTTGCCTTCTGGTGGTTGAGCTTGGCTCGCTCGTGCTCTACCTCCACCAGTTTTTTCAGCAGGCTCTCAGCAGCACCAAGCCCAATACTACCGCTGAGATTGCTGGCTTCGGCAGTGGCCTTGCCCCGCGAGTCGCTGACGTAGAGCACATCTATGCTGGCCCCCATGCCCTGAGCAAACCAAGCGGCGTAGGGGTAGCTGCTCTGGGCAAAAGCAGAGCCATCGGTACACAACAAAATACGTTTCATAGGTGATCTAATTTTTTGGAACGGCAGTGGGGCTCGGCGCAGGCAAGCTATGGACGGCTAGCTTCTCTACTAAAGTGGCGCTAGCGTCGTTGAGGCCAATCACCTCTACCTCAGCCCCGGCCCGGCGAAATTTGTTGACAATTTTGTCCAAGACAGCCACGGCTCCTTGATCCCACAGGTGGGCGTAGGTGAGGTCAATCGTAATGCGATCAACGAATTCGTCGAAGTCAAAGGCGTCTAAAAATTCTTCAATGGAGACAAAGAAAATTTGCCCCGATACGCTGTAGACGCGGTGGTTACCGTCGTCTTTTAGCACCTTATCGACAAACACCAGCTGAGCAATTTTGCGGCTAAAAAACACCGTGCTCATGACGATACCCGTGGCTACTCCAAGGGCAAAGTTGCGGGTAAAAATTGTCACTAGCATGGTGGTCAGCATCACCACAGTTTCGGTACGAGGCACCTTGGCCATATCTCTAAAGGAGGCCCAGCGAAAGGTGCCGATGGAAACCATGATCATCACCGCGACTAAGGCGGCCATGGGCATCTGCTGTACCCACCGACTCAAGACCAAAATCGCGAACAACAGAAAAAATCCTGATGCCAGAGTGGAGAGCCGTCCTCGTCCGCCTGACTGGACGTTGATTACCGACTGGCCGATCATGCCGCAGCCCGCCATGCCGCCGAACAGACCACTGACGAGATTCGCGATGCCCTGCCCCTTGGCCTCGCGGTTTTTGTCGCTAGGGGTGTCGGTCAGCTCATCCACCAAAGAGGCAGTGAGAAACGATGCCAGCAGCCCCACCACTGCCATGGTTAGCGATGTTGGCAGTACAATCTGCAGGGTCTCTAAGGTAAAGGGCACCTGGGGCAGCGAAAAAAGCGGCAGCGTCGTGGGTAGCTCGCCCATATCGCCCACGGTGGGTACGTCAATGCCCAGGGAAATTGCCGCTACGGTCATCACAAACAAAGCCACCAAAGGTGAGGGAACAGCCGTGGTGAAACGCGGCAAAATGTAAATAATCGCTAGGGACAGCGCCACCATCACATACACCGCTGGGGGCACATTGGTGAGCTGGGGCAGCTGAGACAGAAAAATAAGCACCGCCAGGGCGTTGATGTAGCCTACCATCACGGCCCGAGGCACATAGCGCATTTGGCGGCCTAGCTTCAGCAGCCCAAAAATTAGCTGGAACAGGCCGCACAGCAGAGTGGCCACTAGCAGGTACTCCAGTCCGTAGTCACGCACTAGGTCGATCATCAGTAGGGCCATAGCCCCGGTGGCGGCGGAGATAGAGCCGGGTCTGCCACCCAAAAACGCAGTGGTGACGGCAATGATAAAGGAGGCGTACAGCCCCACCTTGGGGTCAACCCCGGCAATGATCGAAAAGGCGATCGCCTCTGGAATCAGTGCCAGCCCTACAACCATACCCGCTAGCAGGTCGGCTTTGGGGTTAGACCACCACTCTCGCTTCACAGCGCGCAAATTCAGCGGTCGAAAATTGAAATTGGAATTATTCAAGGGATCTCCTAAAGCCTGGGAAAATAAACTTGGGCAGACAGAAAAATAAATATCTGTCTAACTCTCTCAGCCCTGGCCCAGAGCACTGCAGATGCGATCACAGACTGTGCAGGGTTAGTTGCACGGCCTGTGAGTAAGGAGATGGAAACGCGATCACAACCCACGATTTTGAGTTGTGAATAGATCTACTCTCGGAACAGGCCAAAGCTAATAGCCGTCTTCGGCCATCAAAAGCTGTTGAGGTGCTGAGGTCGAGTCGATAAGTTCCCCGACTTAGGGGGGACTGCTGACCAGATGATTGCTTTGGGTTTGACCGAGAAGGAGCGACATAGCTCGTGAGTAAATCTACTTAATATTTCTTTACTTAATCATACCTAACGACAAGTTGGCAGCTATGTCTAGGGGGAAAATGCAAAAGAGATGAAAAAGGATGTAGCCAAGGTTTAAGGGCTAACCGCCTCGAAGCTATCCGCCGCCGTCACTGCCAACGCTGAATACTATTTACGTTGGTTTAGATCTTGAACCCTTCTCCACAACTGAATCAGGCAATGACTTGGAGGTCAATTTCAAACCCATTTTGTGCCGCAATATAAGGACAAGGATGTTTTCAGTGCCAAGTGACTGGCGATTTTTCAATTCAGCACAGGAGGCAGTGACTATGGATCAATTCTGATGCGTTAGCAGATAAGCAATTAGTAACGAAACCATGCTTAGATACCCCCTGGGCATGTCAAGAATGGTTTCTATGACCGTCTTCTGATTTTTTTACGACGCCCTTTACTTTCAAATTTTGTCTTCTTTGGCAACCCGTACTGAAAATTGAAGTACTGCATCCGCTTTTAGAAGATCTACTTAACGCTGTATCTCAAGGCGTTACGCAAGCTGGCTCTAGTATGGATTCTGAACGCAGATGCTAAAAACAAGTTTCAGGAGTCATTCTTTTAACTCCCTGCTTCTAATGCGTTAAGCGCCGCTGAACCAGCGCAGAAGCAGCTCGGGCGATCGCCACAACCCATACCTTAGCAGACCGAACACCGCCGTAATCAGTGCAGTGGCTCCATACCCTAGCACCATCATGACCCCGTCGGCTTCGAGGGTAGCCACCACAAAAATAAGAATGCCGATGGTCGGCAGGGGGTTGGTCATCGGCACCGGGCTCATTAGCAACAGCGTCAGCCAGCTGATGCAGGCTCCGTTGATGTGCCAGACTAGGTGGCTACTGGCTAATCGGGTGAAGCGGGGTCGCACAAACCGCTCGCTAAAGCGTGTTACTCGCCGCAGGTTGCCCAGCACCTGCCGCGCCAGCACTGGCGGAAACTGAAATTGCGCTACCCGCCGGGGCAGCCAGGGCACTTTTCGCCCTATGGCCATCTGCAAAGACAGCAGCAGGCAGGCTGACCCCAAAATGGTGGTAAACCCCGGCGGCATAGGGAAGAGAAAGGGCAGCACCAGCAGACCAATCACTAGGCAAAAGCCCCGCTCGGCGGTTTCGCTCAGCACGCGGGCTAGGGTCAGCGGCTGGTGGGCCAATTGCTCTAGCAGGGCTTTAATCTCCTGAGAAAACCGGGGCGAGTTAGCGTCCATTTATCAGATTCCTTTAGCAATGGTGAGAGCAGAGGGTCTGGGCATTTGGTGTCGTAGTCTCAACTGAATCATCAGCTTTTCGACCTCTAGCCAGACAAACATCAGAGCGCTAACTCCAAAGCAAACGGCCAGCTCTGCTCCAGATAAAGGATGCAGCCCAAAGAACCGTTGCAGCACCGGCACGTACATCAATGCTACCTGAAGCCCTGTGGTCACCAGCACTGCCCCCCAGACAAAGGGGTTTGACAGTGGATTGAGCTGAATTGTCAAGCGTGTGTCGGAGCGGGCGGCCAGGGCGTGGCCCATTTGAGCCAGACAGAGGGTGGTAAACACGATGGTCTTCCAGGTGTCGGGGTCGCCAGAATAGCCGGGGGCAGTGGTATGGCGGTAGGCCCAGCTCATTAGGCCGATGGTGAGGATCGCCAGCACTAGGCCCACCCGCACCATGTAGCTACCCAGCCCGCGAGCAAAGATGCTTTCGCGGGGGTTGTGAGGCGGGCGCTGCATGACATTGGATTCTCCCGGTTCCATCGCTAAGGCCAAGGCGGGTACCCCGTCGGTGACTAGGTTCATCCACAGAATTTGCAGGGGTGAAAGGGGCACTCCGCCTAGGCCCATTAGCGGCGCGGCGGCAATGGTAAGCACCTCGCCGATGTTGCTACCCAGAATGTATTTAATGAAGCGGCGAATGTTGTCGTAGACCACCCGGCCCTCTTCGGTAGCGGCAACAATAGTGGCAAAGTTGTCATCGAGCAGCACCATGTCGCTGGCTTCTTTGCTGACATCGGTACCGGTGATGCCCATCGCAATGCCAATGTCGGCCTGTTTTAGGGCGGGAGCATCGTTGACGCCATCGCCGGTCATGGCAACAAATTCTCCCTGTTTTTGCAGAGCCTGCACGATGCGGAGCTTGTGCTCGGGGGCGACGCGGGCATAAACGCTAACGTGGGGTACAGTCTGCTCTAGGTCTGCGGTGGAGAGGTGGGCGAGTTCGCGCCCGGTGAGAACGGTGTCGCCGGGTTGGGCAATGCCGAGGGTTTCGGCGATCGCCCTAGCGGTCAGTGGATGATCGCCGGTAATCATCACAGGGCGAATACCGGCCCGGCGACAGTCAGCTACCGCTTCTCGGACTTCGGGGCGCGGAGCATCTAACATCCCTACCAGGCCCAGCCAAATCAGGTTTTGCTCCTCAAGCTCCAAGTTGTCGTTGGAAGGCACTGCATTCATAGGCTTCATAGCGAAGCCCAGCACCCGCAGTCCGCCCGCAGCCATGGCGTCGTTTTGGGTCAAAATGGCCTGCCGCTG
>JBGTNW010000241.1:0-6401 GCA_041742865.1 Phormidesmis sp. | reverse complement strand
TGCAAAAAACCGATCCGGCGGAGGTGTTTGGAGGCTAATGGGCGATACCAACAGCTTGACTGATTTGCTGGCTCAAGATCTGCTGATTAAAGACATTTTTTTAGCGGATCAAATGAGCTTGTTTGAGACGCTCAGAGACAGCATTGCCTGGGAGGGCAGTATGGCGGCGCGGCGCACGGCGTCGTATGGAGTGCCTTATAATTATGCGCAGATGCGCTATCCGGCGGTGCCGATGCATAAGGCTCTAGAGCCCGTAGTGGCGCGGCTAAATCAGGTGTTGGGCGTAGCCTTTAACAACTGTCTGCTGAATTTTTATGAAACAGGACAGAGCAAAATGGGGTTTCACGCAGACGATACAACAGATTTGCAGCCGGGGACGGGAGTGGCGATTGTGTCGTTGGGTCATGCGCGTAAGCTGACGTATCGCCATAAGGTAGATCCACAGCTTCAGCGGGCTTTTGTTTTGCAGCCGGGATCGCTGCTGTATATGAGCTCAGCGGTGCAGAACGAGTGGGTACATGCGATTAAAAAGCAGAAGGGCGTAGGGCCGAGAATTAGCCTGACTTGGCGGGCGTTTAATCAGCATTAGCGCGTTGTTATAGAGATTGTTTATTCTTTTAAAAAAGAAACTACGATGATTGCAGCTCACTCAGATTTGATGGTCGCGCCACAGGATCAACAGCTGGCGATTAAGATTGAGCGCCTGAATTTTTATTTTGGTGAAGGCGAGCTGAAAAAGCAGGTGCTGTACGATATTTCGCTGGATTTACCCAAAGGGCAGATTGTGATTCTCACAGGGCCTTCAGGATCGGGAAAAACAACGCTGCTGACCCTCATTGGCGCGCTGCGGACGCTGCAAGAAGGCAGTTTGAATGTGTTGGGCAACGAGCTGGTGGGCTTGAGCAATCGAGACTTGATTCAGGTGCGGCGCAATATTGGCTTTATTTTTCAGGCGCACAATTTGTTTGAGTCGCTGACGGCAAGTCAAAATGTGGAGATGTCGGTAGAGCTGAAACAGCGCTTGGAGGGTAAGCAGCAGCAGGCGGCGACGATGTTGGCCAAGCTAGGACTCGGCGATCGCCTTCACTACAAGCCCAAAGCGCTCTCGGGCGGGCAAAAGCAGCGGGTGGCCATCGCGCGGGCAATGGTCAATCAGCCACAAATCATTTTGGCTGATGAGCCGACAGCGGCGTTGGATAAAGCCTCTGGGCGAGATGTTGTAACCCTCATGCGACAGCTTTGCGAAGAGCGGGGGGCAACGGTGCTGATGGTGACGCACGATAACCGCATTCTCGATGTCGCAGATCGCATTATTAATCTGGTGGATGGTCGGCTAGAATCAGACACGACCCCTGAGCAGTACCACCAAAGCCATTAAGTCAAAGCCATTAAATTGGCTTGTTTTTACCTTGATTCCTCTACAGCCGTTTGCAATTTCGGATGATTTTGTGCCAGCGATCGCGCCCATTGCCGCAGACCAAACGATTCTGGAGAAGGCTTTGCTGCCCGTGCGCTGGTTTATTTGCCAGCGGTCTAACCTAGTGGTGAAGGCTCAAGATGGGTTGACGTTTCCGGTGGCAGCTACCCTTGCAGAAATTGGCCTAGCGGCACTTAGGACTCAGTTTTTGGGTTATTTAAAAGGTCAGCCCTGCATGGCGGCTGAGTGGGATGCAGGCTTGGCGCTGCCTGAGCGGTTTGCGCTGATGGGCTTGCGTGACTTGTACGGGCAAGTGGGGGAAGATTTGTTTGCGATCGCGGCGCGAGCGGTGCAAATTGTCGATTGGGATCGCACGCATCAGTACTGCGGCCACTGTGCAACACCGATGATTCAGCTTCCGAGCGAGCGCTCTAAGCGCTGTCCGACCTGCGATTTAAGGCAGTATCCTCGGCTTTCTCCGGCGGTGATTATGCTGGTTTTTAAAAGAGATCAGGTGCTGTTAGCGCGATCGCCGCGCTTTCGCGGGGGCCTCTACAGCGTGCTAGCAGGCTTTGTAGAACCCGGCGAATCATTAGAAGAAACCGTAGCGCGCGAAGTCAAAGAAGAAGTCGGCATTGAAATTAAGAATATTCGCTACTTTGGCTCTCAGCCCTGGCCGTTTCCCAATTCTTTAATGGTGGGCTTTACGGCTGAATATGCGGGCGGCACGATTACGCCCGAGCCAATGGAGATAGAAGACGCGGCTTGGTTTGATCCAGACCATTTGCCCCCCATACCCGGAGAACCTAGCATTGCTCGGCGGTTGATTAATTGGTTTGTTAGCCAGGAAAGCAGTGGGCGGGGTGGTGAGCCTAGATAGGCTGATTAAAATGCTCTTTAAGCCAGTGCCTTCCATCACGTTTGGTTTCCGGCGCTAAAAACTAAACCTCAACAGGCCCCAACTGCCTACGCCGGACGCAATTCCTATGGTCAAAATAAAAGGCGCTAGCCAAGCGGTCACGCGCTCAGAGAAAGCGTGAATGCGAGAAAGCCCGCTGTAAAGTGTCAGCAGGGAATGAGAAAACGCCCACAGAATCGCCAAAGCCGCTAGCCCATACAGGCCAAAAACGTTGAGCCAGCCGCCTGAGGATAGCAGCCACGCCATGACCACGGCCAGTAGCCCCAGCGGCCAAACTGCAGTGCCCAGCATTAAAATATCCGCGACCCATAAGCTGCGATCGCGCAACCAAACCCGGGCGATGGCGACAGCCACCACCATCGCCACAAACCCCATGGCCCCGGCAGCCCAGATCTGCGAAGCCAGCAGCCAGCTATTGGCCCCAGACACGGCTATTGCGCCCAGCACAAAACCCAGATTGGCTCCCACCGCCAGCGCATAGCCGATTAAAACTACTTGCCGAGACGATAGCTGCCAATACAGCGGCAGCATTTCACCCGCCGGATTGCTCAACAGCTTCAGCAAATTGCCGAGTCCAATCAACCCCCGCCGAATCGGCGAACGGTGATCGCGCGCTGGCCGATTCGGCCGCGAACTCACACCCGCAGCCCAGCTAGCCGACGAGGATCGTCCGGCTAGTCGAGCAGATGTACGCCTTGGTGCTGCAGTTTCCTTGGGGGTTTTAAAGGGATAGCTGCTGCGATTAGCTTCCGTTTTTTTGTTCTGGCTTTTGTTCTGGTCTTGATTTTGATTTTGGTTTTTTGGGTGAGCCGAATCAGACGCGCCTCGTCGCAGCACTGGCTGAGCTTTGCGAACAGAAAAGCGCTGAGCTAAGCCGCCTAAAAATTGGATGGGGCGCGATCGCCCGATTCCACCAAACTTTTGGAGGTATTGCTGTAGCTGGTAATAGTGGGTCAAATTGCCCTGCTTGCGATACAGTCGGGCCGCTCGCCGCAAGTCATGCGCCGCCGCCTTTAAATCGTGCAGATCTTCATAGGCTAACCCCCGATGGTAGTAGTAGCGCGCATCTTCGGCGTCATGGCTAATCGCATCGGTAAAAGCCGCGATCGCACTTTGCACATAGTCCATCCGGTAGCGGGCTAGCCCCTGATAAAAATAAACCTGAGGTTCAGCCAACTTCAGCGCCAAAGCTCGCTGACAGTCGGCAAGTACACCCGGATCATCTTCGAGCTGATAGCGCACCTGTGCCCGCCGCAAATAAGCGTCTGAAAACTGTTCATCTAGCGCTATTGCCTGCGTGTAGTCGCCTAGCGCAGGTCGATAGCGATCTGCTAGCCAGTAGCTCACCCCGCGCATATAAAAATCAAAAGGGGTTTTAGGGGGGAGCGGCCTTTGCCCATCCGCTAACGGGTCTAAATCCAGCTGATTTGCGCCCCCCTGGTAACCCAGTAGTCGGCTATTGAGCTGATCGTAGTGCTCACGTTGAATCCGATCACTCAGCACTTCATAAGCTTCTTTTAATGCCTGAAACCTAATCGCTGCGCCCGGTTGATTGGGATACAAATCAGGATGATACTGCCGAGCTAGCCGCCGGAAAGCAGCCTTGATCTCCTGGCGACTAGCTTGCTTAGAAACCCGCAGGCGACGGTAGTAATCACCAGAAAGAAAAGGCATATATCAAAGACAGAAGTAGCTTGCCAGCGAACCAGTGAGTCATTTAAGAACTGTTTGCGAATGATTTACAGAACTATCTGCCCTGAACTATCCGCTCACTGAGCGTATTTTAACGTTTTTTAAGGGCTCGGGCACCAGATCTACACCTGAACAAATTTGCCCAGTGTTCTGATACCCAGCGTTACCTCAACGATCTCAAATTTCTCTGGTTCAACCAAACATTAATAAACCCCAACTTCTGCCGCCTCTGGCGCTTTTACCACTGCCGCTCGAGGTTGCAATAAGTCGTAGCCTACCTGCTCAGAAATCTGCGATCGCACCTTCACCCGATATTGCCAAAAATGCTCTCCTGCCGCGCACAGGCCAATATAAAGATTGAACATTTGAGGTTTTTTGCGCAAAATCTCGATGATCTGCTGCCAAAACTGAAGACGAATATCAGTGCGATCGCCCTTAGCGGGCGCAATGCCCTGTAGCCAAATCACCTGAGTCACCAGTCGCAGCGCTTTGTTTAAAGGAAACTGCATGGTTTGTCTATGCTGGCCTGGAGGCTGTTGAATACTCAAGCACTGATCCAAACATCGGCGCAAATAGCGACTCGGCTCATACATTGCCCAAAACCCGGCCACATACTCTTCGGCGATATCTGTTACGGGCCGAGTCGGCTCAAAGTTCATCAGCGTGTTTTGATCGCCAGCGGGCGTTTTTTCATCTGTTTTGAGCCGGTTTTCCTGCTGCAAGCGATCCCATAAAGCGGTGTTTGGCAGCGCCTGAAGCAGCCCAAGCATCGGTTGAGGAATGTGGGTTTGCTCAACAAACGCTTGAATACGATCGCCTGCGCCTGCCCGCTCACCATCAAAGCCTAAAATAAAGCCCGCATAGATTAGCAGTCCGGCTTGATTGATCTTTTGACAGGCTTCTACCAAAGAGTGACGGGTATTTTGTACCTTTTTCGTCAACTGCAAGCTATCTTGATCAGGCGTTTCAATGCCCAAAAAGACCGCATAAAAACCCGCATCTCTCATCAGCGTTAGCAGTTCATCGTCTTCAGCTAGGTTCACCGAAGCTTCTGTCATAAAGGTAAACGGAAAGCGATGTTCTACCATCCAAGGAATCAGCTCTCTCAAAAAGCGCTTGACATTGCGCTGATTGCCAATAAAGTTGTCATCGACAACAAATAATGAACCGCGATACCCTAGGTCATACAGCGTTTGCAGCTCAGCTAAGGTTTGTTCTGTGGTTTTGGTGCGAGGCTTGCGGCCGTACAGCGTAATGATGTCGCAAAACTCGCAGTTAAAGGGACAGCCTCGGGAAAACTGCACCGCCATCATCAAATACGCATCTCGCTTGAGCAAATCAAACCGAGGCGCTGGGCTAGTGGTGATATCTGGTTTTTCGGTAGAGCGAAAAGTACCCTTGGGAAGATTTTGAGCGATCGCTGTCAAAAACATCGGCACTGTCAGCTCTCCTTCATCCAGCACCAAATAATCCGCCCCATAGGTTAACGCCTCTTCTGGCACTGACGTGGGGTAAGGGCCGCCAACGGCAACTTTTTTGCCCAGCGATTTGGCTTTTTGGATTAAAAACTGAAAATCTGGTCGCTGCACCAGCATCGCGGAGAGAATCACCAAATCGCACCAAGCCCAGTCAGCTTCTGTTTCTTTGCAAACGTTGCGATCATAAAACCGAATCTCCCAATCTGTTGGCAGCAGCGCTGCTACTGTCAATATTCCTAAAGGGGGAATGACTGCTTTAAGTCCAGCTATTTCCATAAATCGGTCATAAGACCAAAATGATTGAGGAAATTCAGGAGAGAGTAAAAGCGCCTTCATAGAACAGCCTCCAATGCTGCGAGCCATAGTGTTCTTCATAACGGTAGTCGCGAATACTCAAAAAAAGATAACTACCTTTTTAATTGTTTATAGGACAACGCTACTGCACCCTTGTATTCATATAGGGTGTTTGTAGGGTAACTGATCCAGATGATCTCTGGGCAGCCTCTACGGGGGGAGATTCTTAGGCCCTTTCTTAGGGCGATCCAACGATCTAAACGCTTTGAAGTATGATTGAAAGGAATTGTTGAAAGGCATCAGCCCATGAACCCAGCTTACTCAGCAGACTTTGATACCTGGACTGAGAAAACAGCTCAACTGCTAAGAGAAGGGCGCTGGGCAGAAATAGATACTGAGCAGTTGATTGAGGAAGTTGAGGATTTGGGTAAGCGCGATCGCAGAGCCGTAGTCAGTCAGCTTATCCGCCTACTATTGCATCTACTCAAATGGCAGTATCAAATTGAGCGCCGCTCTGATAGCTGGCTAGACTCCATAACGGATGCCCGGGTTCAAATTGAGCTGGCGTTTGAAGATAGTCCTAGTTTAAGAAGCTATCTGG
>JBGTNW010000240.1:0-12204 GCA_041742865.1 Phormidesmis sp. | reverse complement strand
CTGGTGCGCAAAACAGCCCAGCCAGGATTTTTGCTGGCTAAAGGAGACGGATACAGAGGAACCGTGAGGGTTTTGAAGAGAGCATCGTCAGCCGTAGGCTCAGCAGAGCGCGGCAGTGAAAGAGAGAATTTGCGAGGTAAGTAGTAGTTGCTGGGATCGATGAGAGTGATGTCAAGCGTAGTGGGTGGTGGCGCGGCGGGAAGGGCTTCTAGACGAAAGGTGTGACTGTAAGCTTCAAATCCAGGGGCAGTGAGTAGAATGTAGTCGCCGCTGCGGTTGCGGATAAAGCGACTGCCAGGGCCGCTGAGCTGTAAAGCGGCTCGGATGGGGCGATGGGTGATGCTATCGACGCAGCGAATGGCGGCAAGAATGCGGCGATCGCTCTGTTCTGTCATCATGAGGCTTCTCTCTAATAACGTCACAGCACTGGACTGAAGATAGTTGGGCTGGAGATAGCTGGGCGGCGCGATCGCTCTAGGCGTCATGGCAAACCTCCCAAGCTGGGTTCTACAGTTTCTCTTGCCCCACTCGCCGCCTCGAATGCAAATCGAGTAGCGACTACCGGTAAGCCTGCCTCAATCACGTCAGATTCTATGCGAACCACTCTAGCAACATAGCCAAAGCTAAGTCTGTAAGCCGGTTTGAGAGCATCCCAAATGCGCATCATATCTTCGTGAGTAAGTTCTGCTGGAATAATCTGCACCATTTCTTCAGTACCCCAATTCGCCTGAGCACTCAGATAAGAGCGATCTAACACGGGTGTTGCCTGCATTTGCCGCATGGCCCAGGCGAGAATGAGGTGCTCGGCGAGGGCGCTTTTTGACCAAACAGTCATTAAATAGTGAAGATCCAGCGATAGCGGCACCTGTTTCTGCGGAAATTCTGAGCCCTGACGAAGGTTGCGCAAATGTTCATTGACATTAATGCGATAGAGATACAGCGAAAGCTGATGCTCTCCTTCTAGGGCGCTTTCCATGTCGTCAAAAGCGGGGCTAGAAAGCAGGCTAAATCGACATTCGGGAACTGGATTGGGCAGGCTGCTGTCATCCGGAGCGTTTTGATCGATAAAAGTATTGTAAGAATTGCGTAAGTAGGTGACTAAGGAGTCTCCGACTGAGTGAATTGCCCAGACGTTAGCCATAGCATGTTTAGCTTAGCAGCGGTTAAAGGGCAGGTGAAGGGGCTAGCGGCACCTGCAAATGTGTTGTTTAGTTTTTCTGAATCGTTCTCAGGTAGATGCCTTATTCAAGCGACTTTCACTCAAAGCGGCCAGTCACACGTTTGAGCTAGGGAGAAATCAATCCCGAGTCAGTAACATATCGCACATTTTTTGCTCAATACGGGGATAGCTGCATCGACAACGCCAACAACACATTACAAAAAGCATCGCAAAAAACAAACACCGCTTTTCTCAACCCTGATCATTAGGGTTGAATCTTCTCGTACGTTCTCATCCGCTATGATCTATCGGCATTTCAGGCCAGGAAAGGATTGGAGATCCATCTTGAAACACCAACAGCTCACCGGGCTGGATGGGTGTCCAGACTTCGTTGTCGGTGAGAGAGGTGGTGGCGATGATAGCAACGCGATCGCTCGGTTTGGTCAGCCCTTGAAAATCAACCGTTAGATCTTCGTCGATTAAGTGGGCGGCGGCAAAGGGAGCCTGCCGCACGATATAGCAGAGCTTGGTGGAGCAGTAGGCAAAAAAGTGTTCGCCGTCTGACAGCAGGTAGTTAAAAATGCCGTGTTGGGCGATTTCTGCGGTGATCTCTCGCAGCACCGCATAGAGATCTGCAATGGGGGGCTTGCGATCAGGAAACCGCTGACGAATGGTATTGAGTATTAGGCAAAAGGCCCGCTCGCTGTCGGTTTGCCCTACAGGGCGATAAATGCCGGTCGGATCTACCGCTAGAGTGGGCACATCACCATTGTGGGCAAACACCCAGTAGCGCCCCCACAGTTCTCGCGTGAAGGGGTGGCAGTTTTCTAACCCCACTGGCCCCACCGTGGCCTTACGAATGTGGGCGATCACGTTCATCGACTTGATCGGGTAATGGCGCACCAGTGCGGCTACGGGGGAGGTGCTGGAGGGACTGTCATCGAGAAAGACCCGGCAGCCTAGCCCTTCAAAAAAGGCAATGCCCCAACCGTCTTTGTGATCGTCAGTTTTGCCCCCTCGCGCACAAAACCCCTCAAAGGAGAAGCAAATATCCGTCGGCACATTGCAGTTCATTCCTAGGAGTTGACACATGGTGAGTTACTGGGCTTTTGTAGCGGTAATCGCAGACCAGCCCTTTTGGGCGATCGCACCCAAAATTGTAATCGGTGATGACCAAATCCTACTCAACCTCAACCCTCACAGAACCTGATCTTGAACGGAGTTTCAGAAGTCTGTCATTTATGCCAACAACATATCTGCGAGTTATTGGCGCCTGACCAAAATAAAATTGAATATCATTTACGGGGTAAAAAAACCATGAATGCTGTTCTATATGCCCTCTAGCCGTTGTGTCACCCTTTCAGGAATTTGAGATATCACGGCAAGATAAGGTGTTCAGGGGGAGAACGGGTTGTCGTCGAATATGCCCCAGGGCTGAATGGCTATTTATCCCTGTGTATCAGTTTTAGTAACGACCCACCTCACCGTCTCTGGGCGAGCGAAAATCGATTAAGAAATGCTTGGATCAGCAATCGCACTGTTTCAACCCCCTGTTTGCCCGGAAGCATTTCAGCCCCTTTCGTCTCAGAAAAGGGGCAGCGTCCTATCTGTTCTTATTCTGTTAGTCACGTCAGCCAGCGGGAGTTTTTCTCTCCCGCAAGTCTATGAATATGTTCTTTAACATCCCTGCGGTGGTGGGGATCGCTCTGATCACAAGTGGGCTGGTAGCCTGTGGGACTATTTCGGCCAGTCCCCGGCCCACCTCTGCCCCTACCTCGTTACCCATTCCACCCACCGAACCTGCCGCGACTCCTGGCTGGGCCGACATTTTGGGAACCACTTCTGCGCCTGAAGGTTGGCAGGTCTCACCCTGCGACCATCCAATTTTGCTGTGCGTCAACGCTGACGGAGAATTGATAGGCACGGTTGAGCGCTTTAGCTATCCGCTGAGCGATATTGATCTAGCTGCTGCCGTAAAGCCTATTCCAGGGTCCGAACTGGAATTTCTAAGGGCGTGGGTGGCAGAGCATTATGTGGCGATCAGGCGCGATCGCCAGCTAGCTGATCGCGCCCTCACCTTCACCAGCGAACCACCCGTCGAGATTTCTGTGGGAGGACTGCCTGGCTTGCGCTATCGCTTTAAGTCTACGCGGCCTGACGGGGCTCTATTCGAGCGCTATGTAGGCTATGTCACTACTGACGGCGCACTGCTGCACGTATTTGTCACCGGAATTATCAGCGGCGACTACGCTGGCGTCTTTGGAGAAAGTGCCGCCCTGGCAGAATTTGAGCCCTATCTGGATAAAATCATTCAGGATCTATCGCTGTCTGAAGCAGATGAGCTGTCAGGGGCGAATCCCATTTTTGGGTCACTCCCCAGTGAGGCGTTATGAAAAAAACAAAGTATTTCGGACTGATTTTGACCCTAGCGGTTGTCGCCGCAGGACTGGGCGTTCCGATGCAGGCTCAAGTTCCGCAGTCGGTGCCCTATGCCAACACTTTGGCGAATCGGCGAGTGGGTTTAAGCCAATTAGAGGCGGCGCTCCAGGCTCAGGACTGGGAGGCCGCCGACAACGAAACCCGACGAATTTTGCAGAGCTTTGTTCACCCGGGGGGCGATATTTTTGCCCAACCCATCCCAACGTTGATTCCGCCGGAGGTCATACAGGCGATGGATCGGCTCTGGATCAAGGCCAGCAACGGGCGGTTTGGCTTTAGCGTGCAAGCTGAGATCTGGGAAGAACTGCGCTTACAGACGCCGGACGATACGAACATTGTCACCAAAGCCTTTGGCGATCACGTCGACTGGACTCGCACCGTTCCCAACGAAGACTACATTTTTACCTCTCCCGATTGGCTGACGGAGCCAGAACTCATTTATTCTCTGGATGCTTCTGTTGGCCACCTACCCTGGGCCGGTGTTGACTGGTCGGTAATAGAGGGAATGCTGACCGCCCAGAGCTGCGGTAGCTGCACCATCGATGTTTTGTATTTGCAAGGCGATCGCTTTGGCCGATACTTGCCGTCTTTATACAATTGGCTGGAGACAGCTCTAGATTGGCCGATTCCCCAAGCGGGCACTTGGCAGCAGGCACAGCTGGTGCGACAGATTAATCTGCGATCGCTCTACCCCAACAGTGCCTGTCCTATTCGGATGGCATCATCCGCCATCAATCCTGACAGCAGCTTGATCGCGATTAGCAGCTACAGCTACGAACGCTCCTGTCCCAGCGCCGGAGAAAATACCCTGGCGCTGTGGGATGCCCAGCGCGGTAACCGGATCATTACCCTCCATCGTGGATCTGCTCTGGAAGCCTTACAGGATGAAACTGGGAGGGTGGGAGAAATGGCGAACTCGGTGGCATTCACTCCTGACGGTCAGTTTATGGCGGCGGGCATGTCCTATGGGGTAGTTCGTCTATGGAGTACCGATACTTGGGAGCAAGTACAAGTTTTTGAAGATCACCCGTATGCGGTGCGGGCAATTGCCATCAGCTCCGATGGCAAAACCTTAGTCAGTGCTGGCGATGATCAGACCCTTAAAGTGTGGAACTTAGAAACCGGGAAGCCGCTGCGGACAATAGCGCTAGATGAGTTTGACGGGATTGTGCGATCGCTCATCATCAGCCCCGATGGGCAGCGGCTAGGAACGGTGACGAATCACAATACGATTCAACTTTGGAACGTCCAAACGGGGCAATAGGTTCGCACCCTGGCGGACGAGGCTACAGGTCTGCAAATAGAGAGGGCGATCGCCTTTAGCGTCGATGGGCAGACTCTAGCCACGACAAACACTGACCACAGCGTCAAGCTCTGGAATGCCAATAACGGAGCTAGAGTCATTACCCTCAAGGGCCATACAGAACTCCCGCGAGATCTCGCCTTCAGCCCAGACGGTCGGTTTTTGGCTAGCAGCGACGGTGCGACAGCGCGGATATGGACTCTATCAAACTACGCCGTTGCCCACACCTTCGAGCTAGTGGACTCGGTGGGTCATCCGACTGAGATCTCGAACCCGGCTCACATAGCCTTTAGCCCTGACAGTCAAACCCTAGCGGCTAATACCCTATTGCTGCCCATCGTCCAAAGCGAACCAATTCCTCAAGTGGGTATCACTTTTTGGGATGTCACTACCGGGCAAGCCATTGAGCAGATTCGCGAGGTCAGTCAGTTTCAGTTCAGTCCCGATGGTCAGTTTTTGATGGCCAATGGGCAGCAAGTGCAAATCTGGAAACCCTATAGCAGCTTGGTTGCGGCTCCCTAGCCGGACAGCTTGAACAGAATAAATCCGCTTTCCCCAGGCAGAACGCGCCCTAAATCCTATCAGTTGTTAGTTGTTACTAGAAAGAGCGACATAACAACCTGGCTACCATCCGCTGCCATCTACTTCAGCGGCCACCAGGAGACCTTATCGCGAGTGGCTCCATAGACTTCTTTGAGCCCTTCGGGGTCTACCACCTTCACCAAGTCATTGGCCGAGTCGGCCACTTTGTCGGTTTTGATGTAGCCCGCCTTGGTTAGCCCTTTTAGTACTTGCTCCACGGTGCGGTGGTTGAGCTGGCAGGCGCGGGCAATTAGGTCGATAGGCAGGTCAAATGTGTATTCGGGTTTGGTACCCTGAGGCTGAGCACCCAAGCTGCGCTCCTGAAAAATCAACGCTCGCAGGATCGCTGCTACGGCTTGGGGGGGATAGGTGCTGCAATTGAGCAAGTGATACTGAAATTTTTCGCGCAGCTCGAATAGGAGGGTGTAGCGATCGCGAAAGGTTTCATTTTGGTCGTACAGATCTTGCACCACCTGCACCGGTATTTTGACCACGTTGGTAGTTTTGTAGGCTTCGACTAGGCTAGGAAAGGCCCGCGTCGCGGATCCTACGCCCACAGGCAAACTGCGCATACCAAAGCAGCCGCCGGAATAAGTGAGGGCCATTACCCGATCAAGGGGGGTGCTGCGCATAATGACCGGGCCGCCATCGATGACCACATACAGGTGCTCTTGCCAGGAATGAGGTCGAAATGCGGTATAAACCGGTCGGTTGGAGTAAAGCTTTTCCGTTACCAAAAGATCAGGATCGAGTTCGCTAAGCAGCGGCTCTTGCTCGAAACCACGGAACAAAAAGCTCTGGGTTGTCAACGTTTCGATCGTTTTTGAAGCCAAACTGGGGCTTTTTGCCTTTGCCATGAGGTGCTGTAGATTTCGTACTTTGCCATTGTCCCTTACAACCGTTGTGATCCCTTAAGTTTTGGCATGACCTTAGCCTAACAAGATCGAATCAGTTGCGATCGCCTGCCATGTGAGAAACAATACCAAGCAATGCCATAATTACGACATTAAAGTTTAGCTCAAATGAAGTTCAATTGAAATACGGCTGAAATGGAAAACGAACAGATTTCAAGACAAACTCGATCTGGAGACAGCCTGGCTCTTTCCTCTGCTCATAAAAAACTTAGTCGAGGGTGGATCGCTCTGGCTGCTTTGGGCTTGGTCGCCTTGGGCATGGCGCTAGTAGCTGCTCTGTCAACCAGTCATTTGAGCTGGCAGGGGTGGCTGGCGATCGCGGTCACTCTGGCCGCGTTTTTGGTGAATGCCTTTACCAGTCTAGCGGCAGAGGTGATCTTCCTGGGGGCCCTGGTGGTGCTGATGCTCAGTGGCGTACTCGATACCCCTACTGCCCTAGCCGGATTTAGTAACTCTGGCATGATCACCGTAGCGGTGCTCTACATCGTAGTGGCGGGCTTACAGCAGACTGGCGGGCTCGATATGGTGTCGCGCACGGTGCTGGGGATGCCCAAAGGACAAACCCAAGCGCTGATCCGGCTGATTGTGCCGGTGGTGAGTCTGAGTGCCTTTTTAAACAACACGCCAATTGTGGCCATGTTTATTCCGGCCGTGGGCGACTGGTGCCGCAAGCTGCGCCTTAGCCCCTCGAAGCTGATGATTCCTCTCAGCTATGCGGCGATTATGGGCGGCATGTGTACGCTGATTGGCACCAGCACTAACTTGGTGGTCAACGGGCTGCTGATCTCCGAAACCGACCTGCCGGGGCTGAAAATGTTTGACCTAGTGCCGGTGGGCGTGCCCTGTGCGATCGCCGGTTCGCTAATGCTGATTTTGGCCCAGCGGTGGCTGCTGCCCACCCGCAAACCCGCCATTGCCGAAACCGACGACCCCCGGGAGTACACGGTGGAAATGGTGGTAGAAGACCATAGCCCCCTAGCCGGAAAGACCGTGGAACAGGCCGGGTTGCGTCACTTGCCGGGGCTGTACCTAACCGAAATTCAGCGAGGAGAGCAGCTGCTGACGGTGGTGACCCCCCAAGAGATACTGC
Organism: Phormidesmis sp.; assembly: GCA_041742865.1. Taxonomy (GTDB): domain Bacteria; phylum Cyanobacteriota; class Cyanobacteriia; order Phormidesmidales; family Phormidesmidaceae; genus Phormidesmis. The sequence continues at coordinate 4,717 of JBGTNW010000240.1, read as the reverse complement.
GCGATCGCGACCAGTTGGTGTTTGTGGGCATGGTCGATTCGATTGTGGATCTCAACCAGATTCGAGGGCTACAGCCCGCTACCGACCAGGTATTTAAGCTCGATTCGCCGCGAGAAGAGCGATCGCTGCTAGAGGCGGTCGTTTCCAACACCTGCCCTTTAGTGGGGGTTACCATTCGCCAGGGCCAGTTTCGCAGCCGCTATGGGGCAGTGGTGCTGGCAGTGGGCCGTAACGGCGAGCGCCTACCCGGCAAAATTGGCGATATTCGTCTGCGCCCTGGCGACACGCTGCTGCTGGAGGCTAATCCATCCTTTCTTGAAGAACGCCGCGCCTCCCGCGATTTTTACTTAATCAGCCCAGTGCCTAACTCTGACCCGCTCCGCCACGACAAAGCGGCGATCGCCTTTGGCATTCTGGTGCTAATGGTCACTCTCGTCACCTTCGGCTGGATGGACATGCTTCAGGCTGCCTCCCTAGCGGCAGTGCTAATGATTGTGACCGGCTGCTGCTCGTTTCAGCAAGGGTTTCGAGCAATTGACTGGTCGGTGATTTTGGTGGTGGCTGCCGCCCTAGCTCTGGGCAAAGCCCTGGAAGTCACGGGTGCCGCCGAAGCCTTTTCTCTCGCGGTGCTGGGGGTAGCGGGCACCAATCCCTGGCTGGCTCTAGCCGCCATCTATGCCATCACCAGCCTGCTAACAGAGGTGATTACTAACAATGCGGCGGCAGCGGTGGTATTTCCCATTGCCCTCTCTCTCTCTCAAAGCCTAGAGGTGAGCTTTATGCCTTTTGCAGTGGCGATCATGATTGGAGCCTCAGCTAGCTTTAGCACTCCCATCGGCTACCAGACTAACCTCATGGTCTACGGCCCTGGCGGCTACAAGTTTACCGACTTCATGCGGGTGGGCATTCCCTTTAATCTTATGTTCTGGGGCCTGACGGTGCTGATTGCGCCTCGAGTGTTTCCGTTTTAAGCCTCGGGTAGCCAATCAAAGTACTACCCGCTCGGGTACTGCTGAACTGAGGCATGGCTAATTTACATTGGGCATGTCAATCAGTCAATCAGTCTAACGGAAACCCAGTAAATGACTATTATCTCTACGTTTGAAGTATTGCTTAAGCCCCAACTACCTACCGACTTGCCGCCGAACTTTAACGTTGTCAAAAATCTAGGTCGCAACCTAATTCAAGGTTATTTTCTTACCATTTCAAACGTCAACGCCTTTGATCTTGTTCTATCTCTCGTTTTCACGACTCGCCTTCCTTCGGGGGTGACCTTAGACAAAATCATCACGTTCTCTGATACTTCTGGCATCAATACCGGTGGTTCACTAGAGCCGGTTGGGACGGGCAATAAATTCAGATTTTCCCCGCTCATCCTTCCTGTCGATGCGACAGCGCTGTTTATCTTGCAGCCTAGTCCTACTGACGACGCACTTGAAAAGCTAGACATTGAAGCTCGAGGCTTTGTTGAAGTTCAGCTTTCTTCACTGGCCGGAAACTTGCCACCCAATGCAAAGATTCAAGTAACAGCGGAACAGCGCGGCACATTCTTCTCGGATGCAAAAGCTGAAAAAATTGCCGAGCGAGGGCTGGATCAAGTGGTCTACGGGCTGACAGTTCAAAATGGGGGGCTGATCACCCTTAACTGAGGGTGGTTTTTAGGATTCTGAATCCACTGCCTAGGCTGATCTCTCCTCAGGTGCAAGGTATTTCACGCACCTGAGGAAAATCTACAGCCAAAAGGCTACTCAGGCCCATAGCAAATACGCTGTTTTCTAACAAATATTCCCAGCAGATACTCTTCGCAAATATTGGGTGCATCCTTATTTATTTTGCTTTAACTCTCCAATCACCAGACTAATCACTAGAGACAAGTCTTCAGAAGCAAAGACTATCTTTTAGAGTAGAGAACTATTATGGATCCAGTCTTTAAATTTAGCCCAGTTGGCTTTAGCTGGGTGGCCATTCATCCCAACCCTAAAAGCGTAATTCAGTTCATCGGCGGTGCTTTGTTCGGCACTTTTCCAACAATTTTTTATCGCCACTTCTTGCGGACGCTGTTTGAAGAAGGCCATACCATTATTGCCTTGCCCTTTAGGTTTAGCTTTCGACATTGGCCCATCGCCATCGACTTACTCAAAGAGCAGGAGATTCTGCGCTATAACCTCACAGAAATGGCTAATCAATTGGGCTATCAAAGCGATATTTATCAGGAGCGAGCAAACTATTTTTGGCTGGGCCATAGTCTAGGCTGCAAGTATATTGCGCTTCTTGAATTCCTCAGTGGCCCCCATTGGAAACAGATCGCGGCAGCTTGTGTTGAAAAAGATGTTTGCCAGCAGATTGAGTCTATTCTTGCCCAAGCGGATCTAGAGAATGCCTCAATTTTGGGTCAGCCATCTCTCCTGATTGCCCCCGATATCAGCAATACCGAAAGCGCCATTCCGGTGCCAGAATTTGCTCTCTTTCTAGACCAGGTTGGATTAGGGGTAAAGCCGACTAGAGAGCAAACCCAATGCTTTATTGAGGGCAGCAAACTGTTTAACCTAACGGCTCTCATCTCTTTTGATAAAGATACGCTGGCAGGCAGTGAAACGGACAAATTCAAGTGTGAGAAAATTAAGCAGAACAGCGATGTGTTGCTGCTGATTGAACAGCTAAAGGCGAGAAAGTTTCCGGTTCTGCTGCAAGAATTAGAAGGCAAACACCTGGAGCCGATGGGCATAAAGGTGGGCGATTTTATCGTTGATCTAAACCCTTTTGATAAATTTATCAGGGCGCTTAAACACAGGCGGCTTGAAGCTGTTACTATCCAATTTCTAAATAAATTAAGAGAGCGACAGCGATCGCTAGACATAGATTTAGAGATTGATCTAAACACCCAAAATCTAGACACTCAAAATAACCATCCTAACCCCCAGCGGCTAGAGTCTCTTGCTACGCCCAAAAGTCGTATTCAGCCCTAGGGCGATCGGCTCAAAAATTTCGTATTCCCCATCGGCCACTGCTGTCACCAGTGCGTTGATCGCCGCCGGGTCAGTCAAAAAACGGCAGAATGAACGGTAGCGCCTGGGCATCGTGGATCTTTCGCAGTAGCACCAGGCTTTCAGGTTCCTTGAGATGCAGTGCCTCAAGACCGTAGCCGGGAGAGATGGACGCCCTCACAAGCCGCCTTAGTGGCTTTTGCTCTGAATACCGGCCGTACACTCCAAAAGATACTTCAGCACCAGGGTGACCACAGCCAAACAGGCCAGCAGCAGGGCGGCGGTATAGGCTCCTTGGCTATTGTACTGAGTGTGAGCCTCTTCGATAAAGAGGGGCAGGGTTTGAGTTTTGCCGACAATGTTGCCCGAAACCACGGTCACCGCCCCAAACTCACCCATGGCCCGCGCGTTAGTCAAAATTAGGCCGTAGAGCAAACTCCATTTAATAGACGGCAGCGTGACCCGCCAAAAGGTCTGCCACGGGGTTGCTCCCAGGGTGGCAGCGGCCTCTTCTTGCTGGGTGCCGTTTTCTTCGAGAGCGGGCAGCACCTCGCGGGCAATAAACGGCATGGTGATAAAGATACTGGCCATAACGATGCCCGGCAGAGCAAAGATAATCTTGATGCCGTTGGCCTCGAGCAGCGGCCCAAACCAGCCCCGGTTGCCGAACAGCAGCACCAGCATCAAACCCGCAACCACCGGCGAGATCGAGAAGGGCAGGTCGATAATACTGATTAGCAGCGATCGCCCTGGAAAATTTTTGTTGGCCAACGACAGGGCTGCACAGAGCCCAAATACTGTGTTCAGCGGCACCGTAATTACGGCCGTAATCACCGTCAGCTTCACCGCATTCAAAAAGAATTTGTTGGTAAAGGTATCCAGTAAGCCAGGCAGACCACCCTTAAACGCTTGAACAAACACGTTGATGGACGGCACCAGCAAAACTAGCGCCAGGAAGCCATAGACAAAGGCCACCAGCAGCCACTTACCCCACTGAAACGTCGCTCCCTGGGGTTTAGACCCAGCGGCGGCAATGGGTTGTTTTAGAGATGTATCAGTCATAGAAGCGCCTCCCACGAGCCTGAATAAGGTTGATCGCCAGCAGTGCCGCCAGCGAAATTAGCAGCAGAACTGTGCCAATTACCGTAGCCCCGGCGTAGTCAAACTGCTCCAAACGCTGAATAATTAGCACTGGCGCAATTAAGTCTTGAAAAGGAATATTGCCCGCAATAATCACTACTGAGCCATACTCGCCCACCGCCCGCGAAAAGCCCATCGCTACCCCGGTCAGAATGGCGGGCATCAGCGGCGGCAAAATCACCCGCCTAAAAGTCTGCCACTGGGAAGCCCCCATCGACCAAGCCGCTTCCTCGGCTTCCGCTTCCAAATCTTGCAGCACAGGCTGTACCGTGCGCACCGCAAAGGGCAGCGAGATAAAGATCATCGCCACCAGTACCCCCAGACGGGTGAATGATACTTTGATGCCAAAGGGCTCTAGAAAGCTGCCAATCCAGCCGTTGGTGCTGTAGATGGTGGACAACGTTAAACCGGCCACCGCCGTCGGCAGGGCAAAGGGCAGGTCAATGATGGCATCAAGAAACCGCTTTCCCAAAAACTCGTAGCGCACCAGCACCCAGGCAATAATCAGCCCGGCAAAGCCGTTGATAAGGCTGGCCACCAGCGCCGTAAAAAAGGTGACGTTGTAGGTTGAGATCGCCACCGGATCAGTGGCA